>CAYYXP010000274.1:0-1714 GCA_964475685.1 uncultured Gemmatimonadaceae bacterium
GGGCGATCGACCGCGCCCGCGAGCGACTTCAGGGGGCGATCGCCGCCGCGCGGCCGCCGGAGGAGGACGACTATCGGTTCGCGTCGCTCGGTCCGGCCGGTAATCCCGAGCACCTCCGCCGCCTCCGCGAGGCCAACCGCACCAGCCGCCGCGTGCGCCTGGTCTACCGGAAGTCAGGCGCCGAGGCGCCGTCCACCCGGGTGCTCTGCCCCTACGACATCGTATTCACCAGCGGGATGTGGTACGTGGTCGCCAACTGTGGCGACGAGGATCTCCGGTTCTTCCGCCTGGACCGGGTCGAATCGGTCGAGGTGCTGGAGGAGCGGTACGAGCGGCCCAAGGACTTCTCGCTGGAATCGGTGATGCGGGACGGCAAAGCCTTCCGGGCGCCAGAGGCGGGGACGCTGCGCGTCCGCTACTCGCCCAGGGTGGCGCGGTGGATCGCCGAGCGGGAGGGGAAGCCGGTGGAGGCGGACGGGTCGCTCGTCCTCGAGCACCCGCTGGCCGACACCGACTGGGCGGTGCGGCACGTGCTGCAATACGGGCCCGAGGCAGAGGTGCTGGAGCCCGTAGAGGTGCGGGTGGAGGTTGTGCGGAGGCTCAAGGCGCTCGCGGGGGAGACCCACCAATGACCATCCCATCTCAGCGTCACTTCGTGGACGTATGGAACCCCTCCTACGCCTCCAACGCGATGGAGGCGCACCTGGCCCTCCTGCTCCAGGCCGCCCAACGGTTCGACGCCGGGGAGCTCACGAACGACGATGCGATCTACGTCTGGTGGGGCAAGGTCCGGTCGCCCAACCGGCAGCAGCCGCTTCGCCATGGGCCCACGGTCCTGGAGATCGGCGCGGAGCTGCAGGGAGATCCCGACCGCGAGGGCCACCTGTACCTGACCGACTACCGGTCGCTGTACGTGGGCCACGTGGCCGAGATCACCGAGGTGGACGTGCGTAACTCGGACGCCGGTGCGGTTCCCGACTATTACACCCGGAACCGTCGCGACTGTGACTTCTGGTACAAGCTGCTGGACATCCGACGGCTGGTGGAGGACGACACGCTGTCGGTCATCGCCGAGCTGCAGCATCTGCGAAACGTGGCGTACCACGACCGGCCGGTGTCGCTCTACGGCGGCATGGTGGACCTGCCGCTGATCGTGAACCGGCCCGACGGCGCCCGCTTCTTCGAGCCGGAGGTGCGCGACCCGGTGACGGGCGGGAGTCTGTGGGTCGAGTTCGACGCCGAGTCGGGCGGCGTCGGGGCGATGGAGCGGGAGCTGCGGGAGAACCTGCTGGGCGACGCGGCATGGATGGCATTTCCGCCGGCGGCCCGGACGTTCATTGCCGGAGCCGAGAAGATCTTCCGCGACCACCGGTCGGATGCGGCCTTCGATTTCGGGCCGGTGATCGGCGGGTTCTCGAAGGCGGTCGAGGTGATCTGTAACGCGATCCTGAGGGAAGTGATGCCTAAGCTCCCTGACCGGGCTCGGGAGGCGAATCTCGACGGGCAGACCGTGGATCTGCGTGAGCGGGGGCACCTCATGCTGGGGCAGTTCGTCCGGGCGGTGGGCGGCGAGCGGCAGCTCAACGAGGCGCTGGCACGGGGCCTGGAGAACGGGGTGTGGTTCGCGGGGAGCCTGCCGGCGATCGTGGAGGAGTTGCTCGAGGTGAGGAATCCCGGGGTCCACGAGCGGCGGGTGGATCGGGAGACGGCTACC
>CAYYXP010000275.1:0-3484 GCA_964475685.1 uncultured Gemmatimonadaceae bacterium
GTCGTCCACCCAGAGCGCGATGTCCCGCACGCCGTCGCCGTGGCGATGAATGTGCGACGCGATGGGGTGATCGGGCGACAAGGGAGTGGTGAGGACGAAGCGGACCTTGTTCTGCTGCAACAGGTAGCTGGCCCGGTCGCGGGTGCCGGTTTCCGGCCCCCGATAGGCGACAAGCTCGAATCCGAAGGCAGAGCGGTAGTAGTGACTCGCCTGCTTCGCGTTGCCGACGTAAAACTCGACGAAATCGGTCCCGTTGATGGGAAAGGTATCGATCGCGGTGGCCGTCGCCGCCATGGTCTCGGTGGGCATCGGGGGTCTCCTCGCCGGCAGTCGAAGTCTGTACCGGAACATACCAGCCCCCCCGGTGTGTCGCCACGTTATGGCGAGGCGCGGTTGAGAGGCCACGAGCGGCATCCAGGCTCCCCCGTCCAAGGACGGCCGGCTCAACGAGTTATGAGCGGCTTCGGCGGCGGCCCGAGGGGGGCGGGTGGCACGTTGCGTGCAAGGACTTCGGGGCGGTGCATCTTCGTGGACTGGGCCGTTCTCCACCACCTCCACCACCCGCGCTCCCGGTCATTGCCTGACCGTTGCCCCAACTTTCTGCCTAACTTACAGTTGGCTGCAAGACTCGGGGGCGGTAAGTGAACCAGGCGGCAGGACGGGAGACGCTGAGCCTCGAGGGACAACAGGGGCCGGGTGTGCACGCGCCGGAACACTTCTGCCAGGGATCATGACGGCCGATCTTGCCCAGCTCTTCGAGCAGTACTACACGCCGCTGGTCCGGATGCTCTACCGCCGGACCGGAGATCATGATCGTGCCGAAGACCTGGCGCAGGAGACCTTCGCTCGTGCCGTCGCGGCCCCGCCAAACAACCCTCGTCCCTGGCTCTTCGCCGTGGCATTGAACCTGGTCCGGGAGGACGGGAGGCGGTCGGTCACGCGGGGGCGCCGGCTCGAGCTGTACCGGTCGGAAACCGATCATGCCGCCGAGGGCCCCGACACCGAGCTCGAACGGAAAGAGGATTCGGCCCGGGTGCGGGCCGCGCTCGCGACGCTCAACGATCGCGACCGCGAGGCGCTGCTGCTCAAAGCCGAAGGGTTCGACTACGAAGAGATCGCGGCCACGCTCGGCCTGGCCAAGGGCGCGATCGGTACCACGCTCGCCAGGGCCCGGCGGAGATTGGTGGAGGCGTACCGGGCGCAGGAACGGGGAAGCAATGTCGCATCTTGACGAGGGAACGCTGCACGCCCTGCTCGACGGCGAACTGGGCGGCACCGAACTCCTGGAAATCGAGGCCCACCTCGGTGGCTGCGCCGCCTGCAGCGCGCGCCTGCAGGAGGCCCGGGGGTTCCTGGAAGAGGCCGATCGGCTGGTCGGCAGCGTGCAGTACGGCGGCCTCGCCGCCGTCGCTGTCCCGTCAGCCTTGCCGGCCCCGGCACCTGTGACCACGGCGGTCGCCGGGGCGGTGTCTCCGCCGCCGCCACACGCCCCCGGCGAGTCCAATTCGTGGGACGACGCCTCGCCTGTTCTGCTGATCCCCGACAACCCGGAAACCGTGCCGCTGATCCGCCGCTGGCCGCGGGCGATCGGGTGGGCAGCGAGCATCGCCAACGTGTTGAGCGTTGGTTACTACGCGAGCAACATCCGGCAGGAAACCTCCGCGCCGGCCTCGTCATTCCCGGCGCCCGGCACGACGATGGCCGGCGCCGCCGAATCCGCCGCCGTATCTCCCACGGTAGAGGAGTTGCGCAAGGACTCCGATGCGCCCTCCCTCGCCGACCAGAGGGTGCTGGCGGGGGCTCCCGCCGCCAAACCGGCTCCCAAACCCGGCTCACCCGCGCGGGAGAAGGCCGCGACGAACGTGTCGAGCGAAGAGGCGATCGACGCGGCCCAGGAGGCCGCGACCAGGGCAGCGGAAAGGGACGCGATCCGGGCGCGGGCGGCCGTAGCGGCCACCGCCGACCTCGATCAGGCGGCCGCCGACCGGCAAGCGGCACCGGCGCCGCCGACTCCGGAGCAGCGCGCCCAGGTCTACACCCGGATCGGCCTCGATGAGGCCAGCAAGCAGCTGGGCGGACCGGTCCACGTGATCGAGGGGATGAGCCCGCTGTTCATGGGCCTGGCGCCGGGCCGGGTGGCGGCCGGGGCTGACCCGGCGCGGCCGGTGGTGCGCGTGGTCTACCAGGACCCCCAGGGCAGGCTGATCCTGCTCGACCAGCAGCGCAACCTGCCGGGACAGCCGGCCACTCCCTCCGCCGGATCCTGGAACCTGGGCGACCTCACGATGGGCCTCCAGGGCGAGGCACCACCCGAGGTCTTGCGAGCGCTCCGCTCTCGGGTGCGCTGACCCTCCGGGTCCGCGCCTCCTTGCGACACTTCCCGCAGCGCAGTAAGCTATCCGCGTCCTTCAAGACAACCAGCACAATCGTTTCGTGGTTCCACCGGTCCGGGCCGTTTGCCCGGGCGACCCGCGTGCACGGCACCGTTGGTGCCGGGAAAGAGAGTCGCCTGTGTCCTTGTCCCGTTTGGCCTCCCCATTGCGCCTGCTGTTCCTGGCCGTCCTCGCCGTCCTCCCGTCATCGCTTCATGCCCAGGCGCAAGCCACCACCGGCGTCATCCGCGGCGTCGTCTCCGATTCCACCGGCGGGACGCTGCCGGGGGCCACCGTGTCCCTCCGGCACACCGAGACGAATGCCGAGCGGGTGCTCACGACCAACGAGAGCGGGGTGTACGTCGCGACCCTGCTCCGCGTCGGTACCTACGACGTGACGGCCCGGGCGGTCGGATACCGCGAGTCCCAGAGCAACGGCGTCTCCCTCAGGCTCGGCGAGTCGGTGGATCTGCCGTTCGCCCTGGCTCCCCAAGCCGTCCAGCTCGAGGAGCTGGTCGCGACGGCCGAGCCGCTGATAGACGTGACCAAGTCGGAGGGCTCGACCCGGCTGGGAGTCGAGGAGGTGCAGGGGCTGCCGAACAACGGCCGCAACATCTTCGACTTCACCACCCTCACGCCCAACGTGGCCATCGTGCAGGGGCCCGACGGCGACGAGATCAGCGTGGGCGGGCAGCGCGGCATCCACAACAACGTTTCGGTGGACGGGGCCGACTTCAACAACCCCTTCTTCGGGGAACAGCGGGGCGGCAACCGCCCGGCGTTCACCTTCAACCTCGACGCGGTGGAGGACTTCGTGGTCGTGGCCGACGGGGCGAACGCGGAATTCGGCCGATCCTCCGGCGGCTTCATCAATATCATTACCAAGTCGGGCACCAACGAGTTCCACGGCTCGGCGCACTATTTCGGAAAGTACGACGGGCTCTCGGCCGACTACAGCCACACCTTCGTCGATGGGACCACGAGCGGCTTCGTTCCGGACTACGCGCAGCATCAGTTCGGCTTCACGTTCGGCGGACCGCTGGTCCGGGACAAGGCGTTCTTCTTCGTCGCGTACGACCAGCAGGAGTACAACTCGATCAAGCAGACCAACC
>CAYYXP010000276.1:0-1509 GCA_964475685.1 uncultured Gemmatimonadaceae bacterium
CAGGAGGGAGGCCAGTTCCTGGATGCCCTCCTCGTTCCGCGGGACCTCCCAGCTTTCGCTGGACGGCCCAAGAGCGACACTCAACCGGTCTTTGGACACGTCGATGCCGGCCACCGGGCGCAGGGAGTCCATAGGTCCTCCTAATTGTCCTTCGGCCCTTCCTTGCACGATGCGGGCTTGGTTAGCCCAGGCAACTGTTCGGGCTCGAGAGGAACCTGGGCCGGGACGACCCCGCTATCAGACGGCCTATAAGGCCAAGGAGCCTACGGTCTGTCCCGGCCTTCAATGAAGATACAAGGAGCATGGCCAGCGGCACCGTCGCAGCTTTGTCCGCTCGTCAAGCCGGTGGGAGCCATCCCATTTCGGTGAGAGGAGATAGCTGTGACCAAGATCGCACATTTGGACGCCGTTCGGGTGATCGTCGGAGTCGACACGCACAAGGAAGCACACGTGGCGGTGGCAGTCGACAGTCTCGGCGCCCGCCTTGGCGAGCACCAGGTGCAGACCACACCCGTTGGCTACGCAGGGCTTGAGCGGTGGGCGACGGGCCTGGGAGGCGGCCCCACCGTCTTCGGCGTAGAGGGCACCGGTTCGTATGGAGCGGGGCTTGCCCGCTTCCTTACGGGCCGCGGCTACAGGGTCATCGAAGTCAACCGCCCCGACAGGACTACCCGGCGCAGGGTTGGCAAGAGCGACCCGATTGACGCCGAGGCCGCTGCCCGGTCTGTCCTGGCCGGAGTGGCAACGGGGACACCGAAGTCCGGGACTGACAACGTCGAGATGATCCGCACCCTGAGGGTCGCCAGGGACTCGGCGCTGAAATCGAAGACCCAGGCGACAAACCAGATGCTGGCGCTCGTCGTAACCGCACCCGCAGAACTGCGGCAGAGCGTCGAAGGCCTGTCGACCGCCAGGCTCGTCCGCCACTGCGTCTCGTTCCGGCCAGGTGAGGTGGTGACTCCCGGGGCCGCGGTGAAATTCGCGCTCCGTTCCATAGCCCGGCGCCACAACCATCTCGCGGCCGAGCTCACGACCATTGACGCCGAGCTCGACCGGCTAATAGCGGAGGCGGCGCCTGAGCTGATCCAGGCGTTCGGCATTGGCACCGAGACGGCAGCAACGCTCCTCATTGCGGCCGGGGACAACGCTGACCGCTTGAAATCAGAAGCCGCTTTCGCCGCCCTCTGCGGCGTGAGCCCCATCCCCGCCTCTTCGGGCAAGACAAACCGGCACCGCCTCAACCGCGGTGGCGACCGTCAGGCCAACGCCGCTCTCCACCGCGTGGTCATAGTCAGGCTTCGCCACGAGGAACGCACCAAGAGTTACATGGCCCGCCGGGTCCATGAGGGACTGTCCAAACGGGAGGTCATCCGCTGTCTCAAACGTTACGTGGCGCGTGAGGTGTTTTCCATCTTGAGCCGGCTCCCCCGCAGCAACTCAGAACTGACCCCTTGCAATCTATAGGAGCATCGAGATCGTGTGGGTGGCACCTGGTTTATTCATGTGACA
>CAYYXP010000277.1:0-5385 GCA_964475685.1 uncultured Gemmatimonadaceae bacterium
TGTCCCGGAGAGGCACGCCGGCCTGGTCCGCCAGCGCCCAGCCGTCGGCGGTGGCGACCCTCGGGTTGGTGGTGACGGCGTAGAGCTGTCCCACGCCCCCGGTGGCGAGGATGACAGCCGGCGAGAAGATTGGCCGGCTCATGCCGCCGTGCGTCAGGACCGTCACTCCGATCACCGAGCCCTCGTGCCGGATGAGGCTGGTCACCTCGGTGTGCTCGAGCAACTCGATGAGGGGATGGTGCCGGACCACCTGCGCCAGGCAGCCGATCAGCGCGGCCCCGGTCCGGTCGCCGCCGGCGTGGATGATCCGGGGCCGCGTGTGAGCCGCCTCCAGCCCGAACCGGAGGCGTCCGTCCGGTCCCCGGTCGAAGACGGCGCCCAGAGCCAGGAGTTCGTAAATCCTGTCCGGGCCTTCACTTGTAAGGATTCTGACGGCTTCGGGATCGGCCAGTCCGTCGCTGGCGGCCATGGTGTCGGCGGCGTGCTGGCTGGGGCTGTCTCCGGGGCCGAGCGCCACCGCGATGCCGCCCTGGGCCCAGGCACTGGCGCTGTCGGCGAGGGTTTCCTTGGTGACGAGAACGGCGGACTGCCCCTCGGAAGCGAGACGCCAGGCGGTCCAGAGGCCGGCGATCCCGGTACCCACGACGACGGGGCGGGGGGAAGACATAGTCCCAGAAATATAGCGGAGATATCCCGGCAGGATGCGTCTCGGGCTACGTCCGTACGCGAGAGAGGAGGACCAGTCCCGCGAGGAGGAAGACGGAGTTCGGGAGCCAGGCGGCCACGATCGGATCGATCACCCCGCCGGCGCCCACCGCTTTCATGATCTGGGTGATGAGGAGGAACACCACGGTGGTCCCGAGACTGATCGCCACCCCCACGGCCGGGCCGGCGCGCGGGGTGGTGACCGCGAGCGGCGCACCGAAGAGGGCGATGATGATGCAGGTGGCCGGCAGAGCCAGCTTGAGGGCCTGCTCGACGATCAGTTTGTTGGCGTCATTCCCCGACCGCTTGAGGGCGTCGATGTACCGGCCGAGCTCCGCGTAGCCCATCTCGTCGGGGGCCTTCGGCTCCGCGAGAAGATCAGCCGGGGTCTGCTTCAGGTCGCGGAGCTTCATCGTCCGGAAGGCGAACATCGCCTGCTTGTCCGGCCCGATGATGATCCGGCTCGACCCGTTCCTGAGGCGCCAGGTGCGAAGCGAGTCGTCATAACCGGCGCTGTCGGCGGTGATGATGAGGTCGGGATAGGAAGCGCTGGAGCCCTGCCGCTCGAAGAGCACCTGCTTCAGCTGGCGGGTGCTCACGTCCAGCGAGCGGATGGTGTAGACCCACCCCGCGTCACCGCGATAGACGAAGTTGAACCGGGTCCTCGTGGGGCGCGTCTGCCTGGCCTTCTGGATCTCGAGCTGGCGCGCGGTGGCTCCCGGCGCCATTTCTCCCACGGCAAAGGCCAGCCCCGACGCCCCGATCGAGGCCACGAAGAGGGGGAGCATCAGGCGGTAGAAGCTCAGCCCGCTCGCCTTTGCCGCGGTGAGCTCGGAATGCCGCCCCATCGCCCCGACGGTGAAGACGGTCGCGAACAGCACCGCGGCCGGCATGACGATGAAGGCGTTCTCCGGAATGGAGTAGACGTAGCTGATCGCGATCTCCTTCATCGTCAGACCGCGGTCGAGCAGCCGGTTGAGGGTGTCCGTGAGATTGATGAGGATGGACACGATCGGAAAGCCCAGCGCTGTCAGGATGAAGATCCTGATCCAGCTCCCGACGACGTACCGGTCGAGCGTCGTGACCCGGGGCATGCTGTTGTCAGCCGTGCACGGCGCGCCGGCGCCGGAAGAGGTGCCGGAAGGCGTCGCCCATTTCCTGGAAGTCGCCGCCGCGGGTGGACCCGCTCTCCCGGCTCACCCTGACGAGGCCGCTCAGGCCCAGGATGGTGAGGACGATGTTCGGCGCCCACATGGCCAGCCAGGGGGACATGAGCCCGCGGTCGGCCAGGCTTTCCCCCGCCGTGAGACCGACGTAGTGGATCGAGAAGATGGCCAGCCCGCCTCCGATCACCAGCCCGATCCCTCCCCGGGGAAAGCGGAGCGCCATGACGATCCCGACGATCACGAACGAGATGCACGCGAGGCTGATCGCCCACTTCTTGTGCACCTCCACCTCGAAGCGGTCGATGCGGTGGCCCGCCTCCTGTACCCGGTCGACGGCGGCGGCGACCTGCGACCAGCTCGAGAGCCGCACCCGGGGGTCTGCCGGCGCCGGCCTCGGCCTCACGGACGCCGGGCCCTGTGCGGGTGCCTGGGCCTCCGCCGTCTTGGGTAGGACCAGCGCCCGGACCGACTCGATCCATTGGCAGTAGCGCGGCGTCTTTCGGGCCCCTTCGTCGGTGGGCGGCGGCCCCGGGGGCGGGAGGGCCAGCAGCGCCTGGAGGTCCGACACGAGCAGTTCCTGCCGGTCGCGAACCGCGTCGTCCTGGTCCTTCCGGGCATCGTGAATGACGGAGAGCATCTCGCAGGTGCTCATCTCGCGGTCTCCCCGCACCGCCTCGCTCGTGTTCCGCTCGAGCTCGTCGAAGACGTTCTTTACCCTGATGTCGTTCGTGTGGTAATAGGTGAGCTGAAACGTCTGGGGTTCGGCCGGGCGGTACTGGTGGATCGAGCCGTCGAACAGCCGGAGACTGAGGTCCTTCTGTCCCTCGGCGTAGGCCATCTGGCCGCTGTCGGCGTAGATGATCCGCCGGCTGCTCTCCCCTCCCACGTCGTAGATGGTCACATCCTTGAGGCGCCCGGTGGCCGCGTCGATCCGCCCGGCCCGCAGGAAGTACTGCGAGGGTGGTACCTCGTTGATGACCTGTTCCCGGAGCTCGAAGGTCGGTTTCTTCCGGCCGATGTCGATGAGGAGGGTGCGGAGCCGGGCGTTGGTCCGTGGCAGAACCTGGTCAACGAAGGCAAAATTGAAGGCCGCCATGAGAGCGCCCCAGGCCAGCACCGGCAGGAGGATCTGGTAGACGCTGATCCCGTTGGCCCGCATCGCCGTGATCTCGTTGTCGGCGGCCAGGTGGCTGAACGCGTAGAGCACCGCCAGCAGCACGGCCATCGGGAGCGTCATCGCAATGATGAAGGGGAGGCTGAGCCCGAACACTTCGCCGATCACCGACCAGGGCAGCCCCTTGCCCACCAGCGCCCCGAACTTCTTGGCGATCTGGCTCAGGAGCATGAGACTGGTGAGCGCGGTGAGCGCGAAGAGAAAGGGCGCCGCCAGCTGGCGAAGGAGATAGCGATTGAGCAGGCGCAACGGGGCTAACTCACCATGTTGTAAGGAGTTGTTGCGGCCATTATGTTAACGGTATCCGACACCTCAAGCTCCGCCGTGACCCTCTAGCGTGACCCGCTTCCAGATTGCCCTGGGGTGCCTTGTGCTGCTGCCCCGGGCACTCAGCGCGCAGGCCGATACCGCGGCTCCTTCGCTGCGCCTTGCCTTCTCCGAGCCCCGGCTCGCGCTCGAGCCGCCGGCCGCCCTCCGGGCCTCCTGGCTCGGGGCGCCGCGGAGCACCCCGGCCCTCCGGATGGCGGCGTTCGATGACGAACTGGCGGCGGCGCTCCAGGCAAACCAGGCCGACCGCAACGCCGCGCTCCGGCTCCGTACCCTGTACGGCCGGCCCTTCGGGGGCGACCAGGTCGCGGAGGGCGAGGGGGAGGCACCCCGCAAGAATCTACTCGGACTCCCCACGAAGTATGCGGACCTGACGATTGACGGCCAGGCGCGCCTCGAGATCCGCACCGACCGGACCCGGGAAGAGCGCTGCAGCCCGGTTCTCCTTCTCGACCCCAATTCAGGGTGCCGGGGCGGCTTCAAGGCGCCGAGTCTCGACAATCAGATCAACCTTCGCGCATCGGGACTCCTGGGCCAGCGGGTCCACGTCAACGTGGACTTCGATACCGAGCGGGACTACTCGGGCAACAACAACGTCCAGGTCTACTACGAGGGGCTGCAGGACGAAATCATCCGCCGGATCGACGTGGGGACCGTGGTGTTCCAACCGCCGCCCTCCCGCTTCATCACCGCCGCCGTGCCGGCCAACAATTTCGGCATCAACGCCACCTTCGAGATCGGGCCGCTGCAGATCCAGGCCCTCGCGGCCACCCAGGAGGGGAGCGTGGTGGCCGAACGGGTCTACACCGTCGGCGGCACGACGAGCCAGACCCAGGACCGGCAGGTGCGCGATCTCGACTTCGAGACCGGCCGTTTCTTCTGGGTGGTGGATCCCGACAGCCTGCCGGGATTCCCGGCGCTCGACATCCTGAACCTCACCCCCGGCGGCCTGTCGCCGTCGTACCGGCCGGCGAACGTGCGGGTGTACCGCTACCGCGCCGCCAACAGCAAGAGCGGGGTCAACCCCAACCTCGGCGGCATCACCGCGCTCGCCCGCCGGACCGACAGCCCCCAGCAGTTCGGCCCGGTGCCGTGGGAGCTGCTCCTCCAGGGTACCGACTACTACCTCGACCCTTCCGGACTCTGGGTCACGCTGGCCACCAAGCTCGACCCGAACGACTACCTGGCGGTGAGCTACCGGTCGGCGGCGGGGACGACGATCGGCACCTTTCCCGAGGCCGATCGCGGCAGCTCGGGAGGCGCGCCGCTCGACACCCTCCAGCTGGTGGTGCAGCCGCAGCAGGGCCCCGAGGTGCCCACCTTCCGCTACGAGATGCGCCACGTCTACCGGGTGGCCGGCGCCGACCTCGACGCGCCCTCCCTCGCGGTGGGCCTGACCCTCAACCGTACGGAGCGGCCGCTCAGCGATGCCGCCGAGACCTACCTCCGCCTTCTCGGCCTTTCCATTCCCAACGACGCCGTGCTCTTCGACCGGGAGAACCGGCTCTTTCCGCGCGATCGCGATCCCGAGGCCTCCCAGGTGGTCCACGATGCCTACATCGTGTTCCCCCACCTGCAGCCCTTTGCCGATCCGGCAAAGCTCACCCCGGCCGAGGTCTCGGACTCGCTGTACCGGACCCCGCTCTTCCGCCTGCTCACCGAGGGGCCGCCCGGCCGCTTCACGCTGGGCCTCCGCTACCTGGCCACCGGCGGCGGCGACCGCTCGACGCTCAGCCTCAACGCCCTGCAGCTCCGTGACGGCAGCGAGCAGATCTTCGCGGGCGGCCGGAAGCTGGTGCGCGGGCTGGACTACTCGATCTCGTACGACCTCGGGCAGGTCACATTCCTCGATCCCGGCGCCCTCTTCGGGCAGGGGTCGGCGCAGGTCACGGTGCGCTTCGAGGAGCGGGGTCTCTTCGCCGTGGCGCCCACCAACATTCTGGGGCTCTCGACCCGCTACTCGCTCGGGGACCACGGCGCGATCAACTTCATCGGCATGTACCAGAGGGAGCA
>CAYYXP010000278.1:0-3516 GCA_964475685.1 uncultured Gemmatimonadaceae bacterium
CCGCTTCGAGCGAGGGTGGCGCCGACGAGGGTGTGGCAGAGGGGGTCTATGGCCGCCTCATCCGCCGATCCGCCGGGTGACACCGGCGACCAGCCGGAAAGGGCTGGTGTTGTTCACGAAGGTCCAGCGAAACTCGATGAATGGTTTCGTCTTCGCCTCCGCGGGTGCGCCGATGAGCCCGAAGAAGAGATTGTATCCCGTCCGGGTCTCGCCGCCATCGAGATTGACCACTGCAATGCCGCCTCCGCCGTACACCGTCTTTCCCGGCCCGAACAGGATGTCGGCGTCGCCATTGGCCTGCCACCCGGTCTTTCCGTCTTCCGGGAAGAAGGCGTCGGCACTGGGGCGCAGCTCCAGCCTCCGGCCAATGGGGATGCGTGCCTGGGCGCCGAGGCTCCAGGCGTGGTTCTCGAAGTCGCGGCCCGCGCGGGTGCCGACCTCGACCGGGCCGTGGAGCAACCCCCCCCCGCCCCCGCGCTGCTGGGCCGCGGCTGTCCCGGGCAGAAGCGCCAGGGCCGCGAAGACGACGAACGCGGCGCGGGTCACGAGGGCGGCACCGGGCGGCCGTCGCCGTCCACGAACCGGATCTCGCCGATGCCGAGCCGGCGGAGCGGCGCTTCGATCTTTTCGCGATCGCCCACGAAGATCCAGACGAGCTGGTCGGGCTTGACCGCCGCCCGTGCCGCGGCGGTGACCGAGGCCGCGGTCTGCGCCCGGATCGTCGCGGCGTAGGTGTCGAAGTAGCGGTCATCGAGACCGAACGCGACGATGTCGTCGATGCTGCCGGCGAGCGCCCCCATCGTTTCCCAGGACCCGGCCAGGGTGAGGGTGAGCGAGGCCTTGGCCCGCTCCAGTTCGTCGGGCTCAACCGGTCGGTCGCCGACGATGCCCTTCAGCTCCTTGAGCAGCTCGGTCGCCGCCTCCGTGGTCTTGTCCGTTTGCACCGGGGCATACGCCAGGAACGGTCGGGGCCCGCGGGCGTCGCGGATGAAGCTGAATGCGCCGTAGGCCCAGTGCTTGTCTTCCCGCAGGTTCATGTTGAGCCTCGAGCCGAAATCGGTTCCGAGGACGGCGCCCATCGTCTCGATGGCGGCCTCGCCGGGATTGGCCTTGGGGGGCGCGATGTTGCCCGCAATGATCACCGTCTGCTGCGCCCCAGGCCGGTCGAAGAGATAGATCGAGGGGCGGGGCCGCTCTGCCACCTCGGCGATGTTCTTGACCGGGACCTCGCCTGGCGCCCACCGCCCGAAGAGCCTCTCGAGGCGCGGCCGGATTTCCGCCATGGTAATCGCCCCGACCACGACGACCGTCGCGTGGTTGGGCTTGAACCAGGTCTGATGGAACTTGACGAGGTCCGCCCGCGTGATGCTCCCGATCGAGGCCTCGGTGCCGGACCCGCTCCACGGATTGGAATAGGCGTGGCCTTCGCCGAAGACGAGCCCGGGGAAGACCCGGAGCGCGAGGCCGACCGGGTCCGCCTTCTCCCGTTGGATCTGCACCAGCAGCTGCTTCTTGAGCCGGTCCACGTCCGACGGACGAAAGGCGGGACGCAGGACGACGTCGGCGAAGAGGTCGAGCGAGGGATCGAGCTGGTCGCGCAGCGCCGTCAGCGAGACGATCGAGACGTCGAGCCGCGATCCCGCGCCGAGGCTGGTCCCCAGGTCGGCCAGGCGGTCGCTGATCTGGAGGGCGGTACGAGTCGTGGTGCCCTCGTCCAGCATCGTCATTGTCAGACCGGCGGTGCCCGGGGAGGCGAACTGGTCGGCCGCGTAACCTGCGTCGAGCAGCAGGTCCAGCCGCACCTGCGGGATCGAACGCCGCTCGGCGAGCACGACCTTGAGGCCATTGGAGAGTGTCGCGCGCTCGAGCGCGGGGAATTCGGCGGCGGGCGGCGTGCCGGCCCGAGGCGGAGCGGAGCGATCGGCCCCCTTCGGCGCCGCACTGTAATCGGGGAAGGGGTGGACCTCGAGGGTGTAGTCGCCGTCGGAGAGCCAGCGCGCGGCGGCCGACCGGACCTGCCCCGCCGTGGCGGCGGCCACGCGCTGGAGCCGGACCTTGTAGAAGTCGGGGCGGCCGCCGAACACCTCCCCCTGCGCCAGGACATCCGACTTGCCGCCGAAGCCACCGATTCGCTCGACGCCACGGATGAAGCCTGCCCGCGCACGGACCTTGACCCGGGCCAGCTCCGCCGGCGTCGGTCCGCCTGTCAGGAAGCGCGCGAGCTCCTCGTTGACCGCCGCCTCGACTCGGGACAGCTCGATCCCGGGGCGCGCGCTCGCGGTGACGGAAAAGAGTCCGCCGATCTCACGCGCGGCCAGCGAGGCGCTCACGTCGGTGGCGATCTGCTCGTCGTACACCAGCCGCTTGTACAGGCGGGACGACTTGCCGTCGGCCAGCACCGAGGCCGCCATCTCCAGACAGGTCGCATCGGGAGAGCCCCACTGCGGCACGTTCCATACCTTGTAGAGCCGTGCCTGCGGCACCCGGTCCTGCATCGTGCCGCGCTGACTGCCGGTGCGCCTGGCGATCCAGGACCCTTGCCGCGCCACCGGCGGTCCCGGCGGGATGTCGCCGAAATAGCGCTCGACCTTTTCCCTCGCCGTCTTCGCGTCGATGTCGCCCGCGAGGACGAGCACCGCGTTCGAAGGCCCGTAGTAGCTCCGGAACCATTCCTTCACGTCGTCGAGCCTGGCGGCATCGAGGTCCTGCATCGAGCCGATGACGGTCCACGAGTATGGATGATTGGCCGGATAGAGCCTGGGGGTCAGGAAATCCCAGACTCTCCCGTAAGGCGAGTTCTCGTTTTCCCGCTTCTCGTTCTGCACCACGCCCCGTTGTTCGTCGAGCTTCGCCTGGCTGATGGCGCCCGCGAGGTGGCCCATGCGATCGGACTCGAGCCAGAGCGCGAGGTCGAGTGCGGAGGTGGGCACGTTGACGAAGTAGTTGGTCCGGTCCTCGCTGGTGGTCCCGTTGAGGTCGGTGGCGCCGGCCCTCTCGAGGGGGGCCTGGAACTCCTTGTCGTGGTGCTCGCTCCCGTTGAACATCAGGTGCTCGAAGAGGTGGGCGAATCCGGTGCGCCCGGGCTGTTCGTTCCTGGAGCCCACGTGGTACCAGACGTTCACCGCCACGATCGGAGCCTTGTGATCCTCGTGGACGATCAGCGTGAGACCGTTTCCGAGAACGAAGCGTTCGTACGGGATGTTCGGCGTGCCCTGCGCGGCCAGCGGCACGGGACTGGCGAGCAAGGCCAGTGCCGTACGGAGGCCCGCGAAACGATTCGCCGCGGAACGCTTCACGAGGGTGATGTCGGGGTCAGGCCAACGCACCGGCGCCGGCCGGATCGCCGAGCACGTGGCGCACCGTCCGGAGCAGCCCATCGAGGGAGAAGGGCTTCTCCAGGAACTCGGTGCCGGGCGCGAGAAGGCGATGGCGGGCGATGGACTCGTCGCTCGTGCTCGAGACGTAGAGAACCTTGATGGCGGGGCGGTGGATACCGAGCCGCGCGGCCAGCTCCCG
>CAYYXP010000279.1:0-13405 GCA_964475685.1 uncultured Gemmatimonadaceae bacterium
AGGGTGTCGCTCCAGCGAATCGTTCCGCTCACCGCTCTCGCGTAGGGGTCGAGAAGGAGCTTGGCGGGGTTGAAGCGGTGCCCGTGTTGGGGATCGTAGGGGCCATGGACCCGATAGCCGTAGAGTTGGCCGGGGCGGACGTCGGGCAGGTAGGCGTGCCACACCTGATCGCTGCGCTCGGCGAGAGGGACCCGCCTACGCTCCGACGCGTCCTCCGCGTGGTCGAAGAGGCATAGCTCGACGGCGGTCGCGTGCTCCGAGAAGATTGCGAAGTTCGTGCCCTCCCCGTCCCAGGTGGCGCCGAGCGGGGAAGGAGCACCGGGCCACACCCGGGCCGGAGCGTCAGCCGGCATCCGGCTCATGGGCGAGCAACACGACCCCGAGTGACGGGAGCCCGATGCGGAACGAAGCCGGCTGGCCCTGCCATCCGACCTGCTCCGTGTGCACCTCGTCGACCAACCCGAATCCGCTTCCGCCGTACTCGGCGGCGTCGCTCGATAGCAGGACCCGGTACCGCCCCGGGTGCGGCGCGCCGACGCGGTGGTCGTGCCGGGGCACCGGAGTGAGATTGAACAAGGCGACCACCACCCCGTTCCCGTCGTGGCGGAGAAAGCAGAAGATCGAATGCTCGGCATCGTCGGCGTCGAGCCAGGAGAACCCCTCGGGGCACGCATCGCCTCGCCACAGCTCCGGGCGGGCCCGATACACCGCGGACAGGTCGGCCAGGTAGCGGAGTAGTCCCGCGGTGAGAGGGAGGCTGGTGAGGTGCCAGTCGAGGCTGGTGTCGTGGTTCCACTCGCGCCGCGAACCCAGCTCCGACCCCATGAAGAGCAATGACTTGCCGGGGCGGGCGTACTGGTAGCCCAGAAGCGCCCGCAGGTTGGCGAACTGCTGCCACTCGTCGCCGTGCATCCGGCTCAACAGCGAGCCTTTGCCGTGGACCACCTCGTCGTGCGAGAGCGGCATCACGAAATGCTCGCTGTACTCGTACATCATGGGGAAGGTGAGCAGGGTGTGGCGGCCGGGCCGGAAGAGCGGGTCGGTCTGGAAGTACTCCAGCGTATCGTGCATCCAGCCCATGTTCCACTTGAAGGTGAAGCCCAGCCCTCCTTCCGGGACCGGAGCGGTCACGCCGTGCCACTGACTCGACTCCTCGGCCACCGTGAAGCACGACGGATGCTCCTCGGCAATCGTGGCGTTCAGCAGCTTGAGGAACTCGATGGCTTCGAGGTTTTCGCGCCCGCCCGAGGGATTGGGCACCCACTCCCCTTCCCCGCGGCCATAATCGAGGTAGAGCATCGAGGCGACCGCGTCCACCCGCAATCCGTCAACGTGGAATTCCTCGAGCCAGTAGAGAGCGTTGGCGACGAGGAAGTTGCGCACCTCCCGCCGGCCGAAGTTGAAGATCAGCGTTCCCCACTCCGGATGCTCCCCCTGGCGGGGGTCCTCGTGCTCGTAAAGCGCCGTCCCGTCGAAACGGCGGAGCGCGAAGTCGTCCCTGGGGAAGTGGGCCGGCACCCAGTCGAGGATCACGCCGATCCCGGCGCGATGACAGGCGTCGACCAGGAAGCGGAGATCGTCGGGAGTCCCATAGCGCGCCGTCGGAGCAAAGTATGCGCTTACCTGATAGCCCCAGGATCCGGTAAACGGATGCTCCGCCAGCGGCATGAGCTCGATGTGGGTGAAGCCCAGCCGGGAGACGTGCTCGATGAGCCTCGGCGCGATCTCGCGATACGTGAGCGGCCGTCCTCCCTCCTCCGGCACCCGCATCCACGATCCGAGGTGGACCTCGTAGATCGCCATCGGCAGGCGCCGCAACTCGGCGGCCGGCGGCCGGGCCGCCATCCATGCACCGTCCCCCCATTGATAGGACGAGGCGACGACACGCGAGGCGGTTCCGGGCGGTGGCTCCATGGCCTGCCCCACGGGGTCGGCCTTCATGAAGACTTCGCCCCCCGGGCCCACGATCCGGTACTTGTACAACGCCCCCGGAGAGACGCCCGGAACGAAGATCTCGAACACGCCCGTCGTGCCCATGCGGCGCATCGGGAGCCGGCGTTCGTCCCAGCGGCAGAAGTCTCCCACGACACTCACCCCGAGCGCGGAGGGAGCCCAGACCGAGAACGACACACCGTCAACCCCGTCGAGGCGGCGCGGGTGCGCACCCAGGACCTTCCAGAGGCGCCGGTGGGTGCCTTCCGAAAGCAGGTGCTCGTCCACCTGGCCCAGGGAGGGGAGGAAGCGATAGGGGTCCTCCTGCTCCCAGGTGGCCCCGCCGGGGACCTCAAAGCGAAACCGATAACGTATCGGAAGGCGATGCCCAGGGAGGAAGGCCGCGAACACGCCGGTGTCCCCAAATTGCGTCATTGGAACAGGTTCCGCGTGCTCCAGCAGGCACTCGGCGGTGCCGGCGTCGGGATGCAGCGCGCGAATCACCACGCCCCACCCCGCCGGATGAGCTCCGAGCACGCGGTGCGGGTCGGGATGCCGCCCGGAGATGAGCCGGGCGACCTCGGATCCTTCGAGGGCCTGATCCTGGAAAATCATCACCCCAACGTACGCCCATCCGACGCGCCGGCCAATCCCGGCCGGATGGCGCGGGGGACGGCTATTCGATCGTCTTGTGGAATCGGAGCACGCTCAGGGCCACCAGCGCAACGGCGAAACCGACGAGGACGAGGCTGGGCTCCCAGAGATGGGACAGTCCCACCCCCTTCAACAGGACGCCGCGGAGGATGGTGAGGAAATACGTCAACGGAAGGGCCGCTCCGACCCACTGGGCCAACAGCGGCATGGCCTGCCGGGGAAACATGAAGCCCGAGAGGAGGATGTTGGGAAGGAGGAAGAGGAAGCCGAGCTGCATGGCCTGCACCTGGGTCCGGACGAGCGTGGACAACAGGAGCCCGAGCGCCAGGCTGGCGACGATGAACGCGAAGCTCAGGAGGTAGAGGAGCGGAATGCTGCCCAGCACGGGGACGTCGAAGAGGAGACGGCCGAGAACCAGGATGACGGTGATCTGCACGTAACCGATCATCAGGAAGGGGAGGATCTTGCCGAACATCAGGCTGGTCTTGCCGATGGGCGTGACCACGAGTTGCTCGAGCGTGCCCCGCTCCCGTTCGCGGACGATCGCCATGCTGGTGATCAGCACCATGGTGAGCGAGAGGAGGACCCCGATGATGCCGGGCACGATGTACACCGCGCTTCGAAGGCCGGGGTTATACCAGGGGCGTACCCGCAAGTCGAGCGCTTCGTGCCGCCGCCCACCCGGGGCAGCCAGGGCATCGCTTCGGGCCCGGCCCGCCTGTGCTGCCCCGGAGAGGGCGGCCGAGGAGGCGAGGGGGTCGGCCGCATCCACGACGACCTGCGCCTGTGCCGTCCGCCCGCGCTTCAGATCGCGCATGTAATCGGGGGGGATCACCAGCCCCGCGTTGGCGCGGCCGCTCTCGATCCGGTCCGCCAGCTCGGCACGGCTCCGGACATGCTCGATGACGTCGAAGTTGCCGGTGTTCTGCATCGTCTCCACCAGCCGCCTGCTCTCCGGGGTCCTCGATTCGTCGAGTACCACCGTCGGCAGGTGCCGCACGTCCGTCTGTATCGCGTAGCCGAAGAGGGCGAGCTGGATGGCCGGAATGCCGAGCATCATGCCCAGGGTGAAGCGGTCACGCCGGAGCTGCACCAGCTCCTTCCAGAGCATCGGCCAGAGAGTCGACTGCGCGAGTCGGCGGAAAGGATTCATGCAACCGCTCCTTCGTCCCGGCGCTGCAGCTCGATGAAGACCTCCTCGATGGAGGGCTGGAGGAACTGCGCCTTGATCTCCGCGACGGTACCGACGGCGATGAGGTGACCGCGAGAGAGGAAGGCCAGCCGCTGGCAACGCTCCGCTTCGTCCATGTAGTGGGTGGTGACCAGGACCGTCGTCCCCTGCGAGGCCAGCCCGTAGATCCAGTTCCAGAACAGGCGGCGCGAGGCGGGGTCCAGTCCGGCCGTAGGCTCATCCAGGAGGAGCATCGCCGGGCGATGCGCCGTGGCACAGGCGAGGGCGAGCCGCTGCTTCCAGCCTCCGCTGAGTGTGCCGGCCAGCTGCCGGGACCGGGACTCGAGCCCGAGATCGCGAAGCAGCTCGCCCATGCGCTGTCTTCTCGCCTCGCCGGCGAGGCCGTAGATGGACGCGTAGAAGCGGAGGTTCTCGAGCACGGTGAGCTCGTCGTAGAGGCCGAACTTCTGCGACATGTACCCGATCTTCCGCCGGATCTGTTCCGCCTCCCTCACGACGTCGAGCCCCACCACGCTCGCGGTCCCCGCCGTGGGAGCCATCAGCCCGCACAGCATCCGGATGGTGGTCGTCTTGCCCGAGCCGTTGGGGCCGAGGAGGCCGAACACCTCGCCACGCCGAATGGTGAGGTCGAGATCGTTCACCGCGACGATCGCGCCGAATGTCTTGCGAAGGCCCCGGATGACGACGGCATCTCCGCCATCCACCGTACCGCTCACGGGGCCCCCGACAGATGGAACTCCACGGTGGCGGGCAGGCCGGGCTTGAGCAGGCCGGCGGTATCGGTGAGGGCGACCTTCACCCCGAACATCAGGTCGGCACGCTCCTTCTCGGTGAGCGCGATCCGCGGTGTGAACTCGGCCCTGGGACGAATCGCGACCACCCGGCCCGCAATGGGGCGATCGGGGAAGCCGTCGAGCCGGGCGGTGGCCGCCTGGCCCTCCCGCACGAGGGGAAGATGCCTGGTGGGCACATATACCCAGATGAATGGATCGGCCGATTCGCCGAGGGTGAGCGCCGATTGGCCGATGGCGAGCATCTCCCCGGGCTCCGAATTCCGGGACAGCACGAGGCCCGAGACCGGAGCGGTGAGCACCAGATCCTCCGCCACCGCCCGGGTAGCCGCGAGGGCCGCCCTGGCGCTCGCGAGCTCGGCGCGCGCGGCCTGGATTCGCTCGGGCCTGGTTCCCTCACGGAGCAACTCGAGCGTCTCGCGGGCCGCGTCCCGGCGGGCGGCGGCGGCCTTCGCCTGTGACTCGGCAGCGTCTACCGACTGGGGGCTGGCCGCGCCGTCGGCTTCGAGCGGCTTCAGCCGCTGGTAGTCCCGCTCCGCCCGCCCGGCCTCCGCTTCGGCCTGGCGAAGATCGGCAGCCGCCCGCTCGATCTCCGCCCGTCGCGGACCGGCGAGCGCCTCGGTGAGGCTCGCCTGGGCGGCCCGGACCCTCGCCTCCCCACCAGCGATGTCCGCCTGGGTGGTGGACTGCCGGAGCGTCACCAGCGTGTCCCCGGCGGACACCGGCTCGCCTTCGTCCACGAGGACCCGCACGACTCTGGCAGGGACCTGGGGGGCGACGTCGAGCTCCCGGACCTCGATGGTCCCCGTCCCGGCGACAGCCGGCGCTCGATCGGGGTGACATGCGGCTGCGGAGAATGCCAGCAGCCAGAGACGCTCCTTCACCTCATCCTCCTGGATCTGGGCGAGGGGCGGGGCGCCGGGACCGCCAGTGCTGCCAGGGCGAAACCGGCGGCATGCCGGGCATAGGCCCGCACGACGCGGGGCGCCGGTCCCCCGGGGCCCGCCTCGAGCATGATGCGGATCGCCGGGCGCGCGACGAAGAAATAGGCGACCTGGGCCACGATGGAGATGGAGGCGAACCGGGCATCCACGCCCTTGCGGAACACCCCTTCCCGCTGACCTTCCCGCACCAGGTCGCAGAGGAGCCGGAAGCTGGTGGCGGCGATGTGCTGGATCTGCTCGACGGCGTGCACGGCATCGGACTCGGCCAGCTCCCGGACGATGAGGCGGGGGAAATTGGGATTGGCGATGAGCACTTCCGCCTGGGCCTCGACAAACGCCTGCAGGCGGGCGCGGGGGGACCCGGTGGCCTCGAGCCGGCTGCTGGTCCGGGCGACGAGCCGGCCGACGAGACGTTCGAGAACGGCCCGGTAGAGCCGCTCCTTGTCGGCGAAGTAGTAGTAGAGGAGCGCGCTGTTCACACCCGCCGCGCGGCCGATGTCCTTGATGGTGGTGCGCGCGAAGCCGCGCTCGGCGAAGAGCCGCTCGGCGGCGTCGAGGATGAGGGCGCGGGAGTCCGGGGAGGGCACGCCTTAACTAATCGCTCAATTAAGATTCCGTCAAGCCGGCCCGCGAGGCCCGAGTCGTCAGCGCTCGCGGCCCGCGCGGAGCGCCCGGATCCGGGTCAGCCCCCGGAGCACCACCACCATCGTCGCCAGGGTCCACGCCGCGACGTACCCCAGCTTGACGGCCCCCGACGCGCGAACGACCCCGGCCCCGAAGTACCCGCCGATGAAGAGCCCGTCCACGACCAGGACGAGCACCACCAGCGTCACGACCTCCCGCCTCAGGCGGTCGGCTCGCTCGGCCATTGCTCCAGCCACGCCGTGCACCACCCGACCTCGAGCTCCAGGCGGTCGATCTCTCCTCGTGCTTCGGCGATGCATTCCTGGAGATCACGCCCGCCCTGCGCCCCGAGAAGCACGGCCACCATCTGGCGAAGGCCCTCCAGCTCCCAGAGCAGGAGCTGCCGGTAGCGCCGTGCCGCCTCGGGCACGGTGGGCGCGAGCCGGCGAAGCTCCGCCTTGCGCTCGAGCGTATGCTCGATCGAGTGGCGCGCCGCATAGTCTTCGGCCGCGATACGGGGCCGGCGACGCTCAAGCGCCGGTGCCAGGAAGGGGAGGCGCCGGCGATGTGGGCCGCTCAGCTCGGACAGCGTACCGCGCAGGAACTCGAGCAGGCTCATTCCCTCCCCTGCCAGATCGACCGCAAGTAGAGGCTGCCGGCAATCAGGATGAGTCCGCCGAGAATGGGGCCGGGGCCGCCGGTGTTCTCGAACGAGAAGGGAAGGGTGCCTGCCTGTCCGGGAGCCGCGTGGAGAATGGTCAGCACTCCAAGCACGATTCCGCCGACCCCGATCATGGCGAGAAGGAGAAACAGGTTCCGCATCGAGGCCTCGCGAAGGGACGTGAAGTGGTGATCGAGTGTCGTTGCCTTCAACCCCGCGCGGGCCGGGCGCTGCCCAGCTCCTCGGGCCTGACCGCATGCACGCTCGACACATCTCCGGTGACAATTCGCCGGTGGACGTCGAGCTGGCCCAGGTGATAGGCGAAGTGGGTGAGCAGGTGGGCCAGATAATCCTGGGTGTCGAAGCGCGAGTCGCCAATGATCTCGGGGAATTCCGCCGGCAGCGACTGGTCGTCGAGCGTCGAGAAGGTACGGGCGACTTCGGCCCGCGCGATCTCGATCTCCTTGAGCAGGTCCCGGCGTGACACGTCACGGAGGGAGAATTCCGCGGCCCGGTCGCGCACGTAGCCGGTGCCGCCGAGCTTGGCGCCGATGCGGTGCCTGAGATTGCCGACGAGATGGAGCGCCAGCGTGCCGCCGGTGTTCGTGATGCCGGGTAGCTTCTGCCACAGCTGGCGCGTATCGGGATAGGTCTCCACTTCACGTGAAAGCGCTTGCAAGTCCCGATCGAGGATCGCGGCCACATAGCGGACGAACATGCTAGCCTCCTGTTCCCACTCGAACAATGTGGCCGAGTCGCGCGATGAGCGGAAGCTCCGGCTCCGGTAACCAATCGGCCACCCAGCGAACGACTCCGCCCGCGGTCACCGGGAAAGCGCTCTTCGATCCTCCCACAGCCTCTTCAGCAACTGGATCTGGCCGGTGTGATAGGCATCGTGGGCGGCAATGCCGAGAACGAGCTGGCCGTACGTCCAGCGACGCCCGCCCGGCGGGACCCGCCCGAGCGCCGTCGCGGGCAGCCGACCTACCGCTTCGACCAGCCGCTCGTGCTGCTCCTTGAGCAGGGCGACATCCCTGCTCCACGCTGCCGGGTCGGCCCCGGCAGGCGCCGTCGGCCAGTTCGAGGGGCTTCGGGGGAAACGGGGTATGGGGCCCGGCTCAAGATGCCGGCGCACGGCGTACTTCCAGTAGGCGATGTGGAGCACGAGCGCCCAGATGCTCTTCCGCCGGGGCGCCGGGCGCCAGGCTGCCTCCTCGACCTCTACGCCGCGGAGAGCAGTGACCGGCGACGGCCCGCCATGCCAGTTTCGCATGCCGGGCGCAGGCTGGAGGTTCCAGCAGAGAAGATCCATGACCGGTGAGGGCATACCTCCTCCCTAGACTCCGTAGCGGGTGCGAAGCGTCTCCACGTGGTGCCGCTCGTGGCCCGCGATGATGTAGGCGAGCGCGCGCACGCTGACCCCCTGCCCGTTGGCTGAACCGAGCCGGGTCCACGCCTCGGCGGGAAAGTTCCCGAACATGGCGATGGTCGCCTGGCGGGCCGCCACCCACTCCGCGGCCAGTTCGGGGAGGCCGAGGTCGTCGGACCTGGCCTGGGGGACGTAGGCGTCCTCGTCGAATCCGGCGAGAGGCGTCGCGTCGCCGCGGGCGATTCGGAGGGCGCGATACCCCATGACGCGCTCCACGTCGCTCAGATGGCCCACGACTTCCCTGATGCTCCACTTCCCCGGGGCGTACCGGAACTGGCCTCGCTCCGCGGGTACCGTGGCGAGCATGGCGGCGGTCGTGTCGCGCTGCTCTCCCAGGAGCGCCAGCACGTCGGCGCCCTCCGGCACCCGGGCGACGTAGCCGGCGTACCACTCCGAATACTCGTCCTCCGCGGGACGAGCGACCCGCGGCCCCTCCCACTCCACCGCGGCTCCCACACTGATCTCGCCGTCGTCCAGGACCTCGGCGTACGCCCCTCCGCCCCAGCCGCCTTCCATCGCGCGCCGCAACCCCGGGAGGGCCTCGTCCATCCGCTCGCAGGGCCGGGTCTCCCCCAGAATGCGGAGGCGGCAGCCGCCGACGCGCAGCGTTCGCGCGGTGGTGCGGGCGAGCGGAATCCCGCTCACCATGAGATTGGCTCGGCGGGCGCCCGGGTCGACCTCCCGCCCGAGGCCCCGCATCAGCTTCTCCCAGACTTCACGCTCGATGAGAGTTACCTGGCGGCGGTGGCCCTGATCCGCGCTCCCCGCAAGGCCGCGGCCGGCCACCAGCGCAGCGGACTCTACCGGATCCATCGGCCCCCGGTGCGCCCGCTTGACCCAGATCGCTTCCAGTCGTCCTGCCATGTCATTGCTCCAAGTAGACGTGTTCGCGGCCCTACCCTGTTCGGCCGAGCATGTTTCGCCTGCGATAGCTGCCGCATGGTGGATCGCCCGCACGGACACCGGCCGAGTCGCGGGGCACCCACGTATCCACTCCGGCGCTGTCGGCGGCATTCCGCGCCTCGCCGTACTTCGTCCGGCACTCGGTGAGGACGGCCTGCAGCTCCTCCCGCATCACCTGCACCCTGTGACCGCGCCCGAGGATCACCGGTGCGATCGCGACGGCGGAGGCCACCACGACGAGGACGAGGACGAGGAGCCGGGCACCCCCCCGCCTCACTGCGCCTCGAGGCGGGCGAGGGGACCGCGTTCTCCGAAGAGCTCGAGTCCCTGGGCCGAAAGGCGAAATGTTCGGGTGTTCTGCAGGGCATCGAGATATGCCTGTTCGAGGTCCATTCCCTTGAAGCATGCCATCCGGGTGAGGGCGAAGGGGCCGAGCCGCAGGCTGTCGCCACGCAGCTCCCAAGTCCCCGACATCCGGTTGCAGCCGGCGAAGCCGCTCGCCTGATTGCCATCCCTGCTCAACTCAAGTGTGGGCGGCTTCCCGTCCAGTTCCCACGGGGCAGGCTTACCACCAAGCTCCACGAGACGCCAGACAGTCCAGGTGAGCACGAGCGCCGGACCGACGGCCGAAGACTCGGCAGAGGCCGAGGCTGCCGCCGCGGCATCGGCCTTCGGAGGGGGCGCCTCGTCTCTTGGGGAGCCGCCGCACGCGCCGAGGAAGAAGAGCCAGGTGACCGACGCCTTCATGCAACCTCCCGAATAGTGGTGTGTGGCAGGGTATAACGAAGCGGGGATGGAGCCCCAGCGGCAAGAGCGCGGCAGCCTATCGCGAACTCGGCCGCAGCTCCTTCAGGGCGAAGGTGTGCTTGACGATCCACAGGCCACGGGCGGCGGGGTCGGGCACCTCGAAAGTTCCGCTGATGGCCGTGGCCAGGGAGATGGCGTATCGCTCCCGCACCCTGAGCCGCGCCCGCCCGCCCGCGTCCACCGTCGTTACTGTCATGCTCACCACCCCGATCGCGTTCCCGGATACCATGTCCTCGCCCCGCGCGCCGGTCTCGTAGTGCACGCTGTCTCCGTTCGGCTTGACAACGGTCACGGCCATGTCGGGGCCCACCGGGCGGGAGACCACCCAGGCCCCGGCACCCTTTTCCCAGCGATACAGCGTGTCGGAGGCAAGGCAGAGCCGGCTCCGTTCGGGCTTGGGGTCCGCCGGCTTCCGGCGCAGGGTAAGACTGGCGCACTCGGCGTTCGGCTTGAGCGGCTGCCCGGTCTGGACCGAGTCGACGATCCACGGAGACTGCTCCCGGCCGTCGGAGACGTAGAACAGCTGGGTACCCGGGGTGAGGCGCGAGGCGAGACCGGCCCCCTGGTGGCGGAGTCCAAGGGAGACACCAACGAGCCCGGCCAACAGCATCACGACGCTCATGGAACCTCGACGTGTAACGGGCGGAGGGTGACGACGACGGTGTGGCTTTCGGGGTCCCATCGTCCGATCCACACTTCGTACGGTCCCGGCGAGAGCGGACCCAGGCGCGCCTCGTAGATCACCTGACGCCATCCGGGGGCGGGCGTGGCCTGGCGGACGGCCATACCCGGTACCGAATCGAAGAGGGTGAGCCGGAGCAGGCCGGGCTGGGTCGAATCCACGTCGCCGTAAAGGCCGCCGTCGATCCTCTGCAGATCCATTCCCCGAATCGTAATGACCCGGTTCGCCAACCGCAGCACCGGCGGGACCGCGTCGGATGGACTGGCGTCGCCGAGCACGCGAAAGCCGGTAGCCGCCACCGGACCTGCCGGGGGAGGAGGTTTCCCCGGCGCGCAGGCTGCGGTAACGGCCACCGCTCCGATGAGCAGCGTACGCGCGATCACCCGACCGGCCGGTCGATGGCAGGACTCTGCGCCGAGAAGAAGCGCGGACCCTCGGGTGTAGCGTAGAACGCGCGCCGGGTCGTCATCGAAGGTCAGCTCCCCCTTGCCCGTACATCATCGGCCAATCCGCTCCTCGAGACGGCGACGGACGGCGGGCCACTACTCGGCGAGAATCGAGAAGTAGACGCTGTCACGAAGCGAGCCGTCGGCGTTGACCATGTGGTGGCGCAGAGTCCCTTCCTCCACCGCGCCGAGGCGGGTGAGAGCTGTGCGTGAGCGCTCGTTGACGGCGCTGGTCTTGAACTCGACGCGGAGGCACTCCCAGTGCTCGAACGCGTGGCGGAGCATCAGGTACTTCGCCTCGCGATTGGCTCCGGAACGCTGCCAGGGCCGAGCGACCCACGTCCAGCCGATTTCGATGCGACGGTGAACGGGAACGGCATTGCCGAAACGGGTGCTTCCGATCACCTGACCGGTGGCTTTCAGCACCGTCGCAAAAGGAAGCGCCGTGCCGGCGCGCTGTTCAGCCCAAGCCTCCTCGACGTACGTCTCGAGGTCTCGACGGGTTGCGAGCCTGGAGACGGTGGCCTGCCAGAGGTCCGGGGCGAAGGCTATCTGGGACAGGGCATCGAGATGCGTCGCCGCCAGCGGCTCGAGCCGGATCGTGGGGCCCTCGAGCGTCGCCGGAGTCAGGTCCATGCATCGTGTGGGCCGCTCGCCGTCCGAGCCATCACCCGGTCCTGTTGGGGGTCGTTGCCCAGGAGAAACACCGTTCCGCCGACGTCGGCAAAGCCGCACCTGCGGTAGAACGCCTTCGCGCGCTCGTTGCGCTCCCAGACGCTGAGCCATATCACCGCTGCCCCGCGACGGGAGGCTTCCCTATCCACCGCCGCCATCAGCGCGCGCGCCACTCCCCGTCCGTGCCAGGCTCGGTCCACGTAGAAGCGGAGCACTTCGACCGGCGCTCCTCCGGTCACCGATGGCGGGGCCGGCCCCGTCCTGAGCTGCGCGAATCCCACAAGGCGGCCATCGGTCTCGGCAACGATGGTGGACATGGCCGGGTCATCGATTTCTGCCGCCTGGCGGGCGACGCCATAGGTGCGGGCCAGGTACAGCGACATGTTCTGGGAAGTGTTCACCGCCCCGTAGGTGTCCTCGAACGTGCGGGCGCCCAACTCGGCAAGGGCGGCTGCATCGGCTGGCACGGCCAGCCGAATTACCACCGGCTCATCCAGGGCGCTCGGTGACCGCCGCAGGGCCCGGCCCGGGCAGCGGCAGGCGCGCTCCCCCGGTGCGCTCGGCCCGCAACAGCTCCTCGACCGAGCCGTAGCGATAGATGATCCGGGCACCGTTGGCGATCAACCCGCCGGTATCGGCCGTGGGCCCGTATGTCGAATAGAGCGGCTGGTTGAGCAGCCGCAAGTACACCGTGAGCTGTCCGCGATGATGCGCCGAGTGGGCGATCCGGCGCACCAGCACCCAGGCGCGGGTGCGCCGGACGTCAAAGAAGGTTGTCTCCTCCTCGAACCACTCGGAGGTCGCCGACCGCAGGCGCTCGAGACGGCGGCCCGACGCCTCCGCATAGTGAGCGAGGAAGCCCAGGCACGTCTCGGAGACGGGAAGCTGAGAAAGACCCACGTCGATGCCGAGCATCCCGGTCATCCAGAGATCCTCGGAAACGCACTGGTGAACCATGTGCTCTCCGGGCGTCCGGGCGCGGGGCTCGGGGCGCAGCGCAAGATCGTCGTCCCGGAACTGCGACCAGACGCTGAGCGTCTTGAGTCGCTCGGTCTCGTAGGTGTCGGCCAGGAACTCGAATCCCATCGGCCCCTCAGCTCGACGAGAGCGCGGCGACCCCTGCCCGCGCGATCTCACCATCCTGGCCCGATTGCATGCCGGACACCCCGATTGCGCCCACCACCTCGCCCTTCACCATCAGCGGCAATCCCCCCTCGACCGCCGAGACACCCGACATCGAAAGAACCCGGAGCCCCGCTCCTCCTTCCGCCAAGACGTCCTGGAAGGCCTTGGTCGAACGACGGAAGTTCACGGCCGTTTCCGCTTTGGCCTGGGCGATGGCCACGCTCCCCAACTGGGCCTGGTCCATCCGGTGAAGCATCACGAGATGCCCGGTGCTGTCCACGATGGCGATCACCATCGGCCAGTCGCGGCGCTCCGCCTCGGCCTCGGCGGCAGCCATCACCGTCCTGGCGGCGGCGAGCGAAATCGGGCGACCGTAGTCAGGAGGCCGGCCCCCGGTGGAAGCCGGGGGCGGGGTCGGATCAGGAGGGGTCATCGGCGCTGCTCTCTCCGGTCGAGTCCATCGAAGCCTGGAAGCGGCGAACCATCCAAGCTACACGAAGAACACCGCGGAAGAGAGTGAGAAGGGAGAGCCCCGGCCTG
>CAYYXP010000280.1:0-35314 GCA_964475685.1 uncultured Gemmatimonadaceae bacterium
CCGCAAGAAAGGCGAAGATGGCGAGCGTCATCAGCCCGACGGCCACGGAGAACGGCGTGAGCCAGGGCGCGACGAAGCGGGAGACGAAGCTGCCTTGCTGGATCTCGACCACGCGCCCCGACGCCACCGCCCCGATGGAGATGCCGAGCAGGAGCGGGGTGACGAGGCTGGCGATCGCGAAGAGCCGGCCCCACCGAGGCTGGGAGTCGGGATCGGTGTCGTAGGCTCGAAAGATGAACGCCGAGCCCCGGAGCACGATTCGCGGTCCCGCGGGCCCACCGCTTCGCCAGCTCGAGGCAGACGGCGTCGCCCGAGCGGTGATAGCGGCGCTCAGCGACGACCATCAAGGCCGGCATGCCGATGCCGACCACGGCGAAGATGATGTGGAAGCCGAGCGAGACCGCCATCTGGGAGCGGGCGGCGAGGAGATCGGACATGGGCACCAGGGTAAGGGCTTTGTGAACTTATTCACAAGGTGGCGCGACCTACAAGACTTGGGATCACGCGCACCGTGCGCCCCGTCCTCGGGCGGGAGTTACATTTCCGCCCGATCCGGGCGACATGGTATCGTCGCTGAACCCTTTGTACGCGGCCCGTCCGGGCCGTTGCTCGCGATCCCGGAGGGCTGATTCTCCCATGCTCCTGAGACTGCTGTTCGACGAGAAGCTGGCGCACTCGAGCTACCTCATCGGCTGTCAGGCCACCGGTGAGGCGATCGTGGTGGATCCCAGTCGCAACATCGGGCGCTACGCCGATCTCGCCCGGAAGGAAGGGCTCCGGGTCACTCATATCACCGAGACCCACATCCACGCCGACTTCGTGTCCGGCGCGCGCGAGCTGGCCCATCGGACCGGAGCGCGGCTGTACCTCTCGGCCATGGGGGGAACCGACTGGCAGTATCGGTTCGCCGATGCGGCTGGAGCGGAATTGCTGAAGGATGGGTCCTCCATCCGGGTCGGCGCCATCGAGCTGTCTGTCCTCCACACGCCGGGGCACACCCCGGAACACCTGGTATTTCTCGTCACGGACACCAAGGCGGGGCCCGACCCGATGGGCGCGCTGACCGGTGATTTCCTCTTTGTCGGGGACGTGGGACGCCCGGACCTGCTCGAGCGGGCGGCAAAGCAGCACGGGACGATGGTCGCGAGCGCGCACCAGCTCTTCGCGTCGCTGCGCCGGTTCCGGGCCCTGCCCGACTACCTGCAGATCTGGCCCGCACACGGCGCCGGCTCCGCGTGCGGCAAATCGCTCGGGGCGGTGCCCCAATCCACGCTGGGATACGAGAAGCGCACCAACTGGGCCTTCGCCGTCGAGGACGAGGAGGAGTTCGTGCGACTGATCCTCGAGGGCCAGCCCGAGCCACCCCGTTACTTCGCGTTCATGAAGCAGATCAACCGGGACGGACCGCCGCTGGTGGGAGACACCCCCCGGGTGGAACGGTTGCCGGCCGCTCGGCTGGCCCCCGCGCTCTCCGCCGGCGCGGCGGTGGTGGACACACGTCCTGCCCAGGAGTACGCCCGAGGCGCGATGCAGGGGACGATCAACATCCCCGCCAACCGCGCCTTCATCACCTGGGCGGGGTGGCTCCTGCCCTATGACCGGGACATCTATCTCATCACCGATGGCAGGGACGCCACGGCCGCGGAAGGGATGGCCAGGGAACTCTCCGGCATCGGACTCGATCGGGTCGCGGGGTACTTCGTCGCCGGCGACCTGAAGCACTCGCCGGATGATGGGAGGCTCCAGCAGATCCCGGACGTGGACGGGGCCACCGTCGAACGGTCCGCCGCCGGCGGTGGCGTCACGCTGGTGGATGTGCGGGCCGCCTCCGAGTGGCGGGAGGGACACATTCCATCGGCGCGCCATCTCTTCCTTGGCGAGTTCCCCGACCGACTCGAGGAACTTCCCCGGGACCGTCCGATCGTGGTGCACTGCCAGAACGGTGGCCGCGCCGCCATTGCCGCAAGCTTCCTTCTGGCGCGCGGATTCCCGGACGTGGCGGTCTTTCCCGGCGGGCTCGCTGAGTGGAAGGCATCGGGAAGGGCGATCGAGCGCGGCTGATCACCTGGCGACGGCTCATCGCGCCCTCTATCCTCCGGGGACCTCGCTGACGCATTCACCCAAGCATGGCAGGTACAATGTTCAAGGACTTCAAGGAATTCGTGGTGCGCGGGAACGTTCTGGATCTCGCGGTGGGCATCATCATCGGTGCCGCGTTCGGCGCCATCGTGAAGTCGCTGGTGGACGACGTACTGATGCCGCCTATCGGCCTCGCGCTCGGCAACGTGGACCTGGCCAATCTCTTCGTCGTGCTCAAGGAGGGCGCCAAGGCCGCCGGCCCCTACGCCACCCTCACCGATGCGAAGGCGGCGGGTGCCGTCACCCTCAATCTGGGGCTGTTCCTCAACAGCATCGTAGTGTTCCTGATCGTCGCGTTCACGGTCTTCCTGGTGGTGCGCCTCGCCAACCGGATGAAGCCCCCCGTGCCCGCCCCGGTGGCCACGAAGGACTGCCCCCACTGCAGGATGCCGGTGCCTGCTGCCGCCACGCGTTGCCCCGAGTGCACATCCGAGCTCAAGGCGGCCTGACGGTGGTGGTGGCGGCTGCCCAGGCACAATCAGGGTATCTTGTGAGGGTCGCCAGCGATTGAGGAGACTGCCATGAAGGCGACCAGCGAATCCTCCCTAGTCCCCATGCAGATCAGCGCGCGAGAGGCAAGGCTCCGCCCCGAGCACGCCCCTCTCTATCCGGGAATTCCACTCGGGGAATGGCTGCCCGCCGCTCCGCTGGCCGACCGGGTGCTGGCCGGGCGGTTGCTGCGTGGCGCCAGCTCTGCTCTGCAGGGGCGAGTGTTGGTCGAGGAGCACTTTGAGTTTCGGGGAGGAGACCCCGCTCGGCAGGGGGAGCGGGAGGGGTATCGCCCGCGCCGCGGGGTGTCGTAGCCTCGGCTTCCGCCCGCCGCTCACTCCACTGAAGCGAGGTTGTAGAGCGCTCGCCAGGCGCGGAACACCTCCCGGTAATCGTCGTGCCGGTACTGAAGTGTTCGCCCGGCGGTCCTGACCGACCCGGGCAGGAGTTCCGCCATGTCGGCCATCTGGGTCAGGGCGAACTCCACCTCGAGCATGATGGGACTGGGGAGCAGGAACGGCTCGTGGCGCCGCTTGAGTGCGGCCGTGGCCCCCTCCCGGATCCGGCGGCAGGCCTCGCCGGGATGGACGCTCCGCGCGGCAAAGCGCCCGACCGCCTGCTTGACGACTACTGTCTCCACCAAATCACCGAGCAGATCCCGGGCTTCCGCGGCGAGTGCCTGATCGCCGCTGACCAACGCGACCGGCACTCCGTACGTCCCTGCCAGCGCGGCGTTGATTGCCAGCTCCCCGACGGGGCGGCCGTTGAGCCGGACCTCATGAACGCGGCTGGTGTAGGTGTGGTCGATGACGGCATTCCGGGCGCCGGCCCGCGCGTGGTAGCCGATGAATAGCGCGGCGTCGAAGCCCTCCTCCACCCCTTCGACCATCGAACGAAGCTTGGGACCTCCGCTGAGCAGTTCTGCCGCCGGGTGCAGCTCTTCGGCCAGCAGGTTGCGCATGAGCCAGTGACTGTCGTTGACGAGGATCGTCGCCGCGCCAGCGGCGAGGGCGCCCTCGACGGCGGCATTGGCTTCGGATGTCATGAGGCGGCGAAATCGATTATACTCTCCGGCATGCCGGGGATCGACCGGGTCGGTCTGATCCTCATGGACCACGCCGGCCACCCCTTCCATGTCGACCGAGATGTAGACCCGCATTCGCGCTCCCGGAGTGGGTGTCGGGGACCGGCTATCAGAGGACGCAGTATGCGCATTGCAACCGTCTTGCTGCTGGTCGCCGCGGCGTCGGGGTGCTCGCCCCGCACGGACCGGGCGCCCGAGTCACCGCTCGAGCAGGGCCGCCTCTACACGTCCTGGCTCTACGGCAGCCAGTACCAGAAACTGTGGGACCGCTTCTCTCCCGACATGCGCCAGACCTTCGGCAGCGTCGCCGATCTCGCCAGCTTCGCGGGCCGCGCGCTCACGCGGCTGGGGGCGGAACGGGGCGCCGTGGACGAGCAGGTGTCGGACGCCGAGCCGCTGCGTGTCTACCGCCGCAGGGCGTCCTTCGACACGGCCAGGCGGGAGATGCTGATCGAATGGAGCCTCGCCGAGGATGGCGAGGTGACCGGCCTGGTGGTACGGCCGGTGCCGGCCGACTCGCTCTGATCCCCGCCTCGCGGACTTCCTAGTACACCCGGCCACCGAGCGGAACCGGCGATATTTCTCGTGCCCAGGTTCACCGCCGCCACCACGAGCCGGCCCACCAGGTCCTCGGGCCGACAGAGCGCGCGGAGCTGCGCGCTCGACGTCTTCTCCCACAGCGGCCCGAAGTCGATCCACAGCTTGATGGAAGGCTTCCGCGCCTGCTCGTTCGCCTCGGCGCGCCGCACCCGCCCCACGCGCAGGTCCAGGGCCTCGAAAGCCTCGAGCGGGTTCACCTGCCTGGTCATTCGACCACCGCGTCCGCTTCGATCTCGACCAGCATCTCCGGGGAGACCAGTCTCGTCACTTCCACCATCGTGGAGGCCGGCCGGATGTCCCGGAACACTTCCCCGTGGGCGCGTCCGATGTCCTGCCACCGCTCGATGTCGGTCGTGTAGATGCGGGTCCGCACCACGTCGGCCATCGTTGCCCCGGCCGATCGCAGGGCCGCCTCGATGTTGCGGAGCGCCTGTGCGGTTTGCTCGTACATGTCGCCCGCACCGACGATGTGCCCGTCGGGCCCCGTGGCCGTGGTACCGGCGACGTGAATCACCCCGCCGGTTCGCACCGCGCGGGAGTATCCGACCACGGGTTCCCACGGTGTGCCGCTCGAGATGTTCTGACGTGTCATGGGGTATCCTGCCCTTGAAGGAGGGGGCGCGGGAGGAAATAAGAGAAGTGCCAGGAGGAAGTGAAGGGGTGCTCTGCCGGCCCGTCTCGCGGGTCCGGAGTGAGTTGGAGCGCCCGCCGGGGCGGGCTATCTTCTGGATCAACCCCCTCCGACTGAGCTTCTCAGGTGATTCCGCCGAGCTACCTTGCCCTCCGCATCATCCGCCGTCACCTCCCCGATGACGTCGTGCGTTCGCTCCTCCGCAGGCGCATCATCATCAAGCCCGGTCTGGAAACCACCGACCCTTCCGCGGCGGTCCGGCGCTTCCTCGACGCCATCGGCGAGGCCGGCGAGCGCGTCGACGGCAAGCGGATCCTGATCGTCGGGTATGGCGGCAACTTCGGGGTCGGGCTCGGGCTGCTCCAGGCGGGGGCACGGCACGTCGTACTGGTGGATCCCTATGCCCCGCCCGACAGCGGGCTGAACCTCGCGCTCGCGCGGGCGGGGAGCCCCTATCTCAAGGCCTCCGGCGGCGAGGTCGTGCCAGCGCCGGAATACCTGACCGTCGTCCACGCGCCGCTGTCCAGACACCTCGTCGATGGGGGGCCACCGGCGGACTTCGTTCTGTCGAACTCCGTCCTCGAGCACGTGGACGACCTCGCAGGAATGGCGCCCCTCCTCGCGCGGGCCACCTCCCCCCGAGGCCAGCATTTCCACTTCGTGGACATGCGGGACCACTTCTTCAGGTATCCCTTCGAGATGCTTTGCCACTCGGAGAGGGTCTGGCGCGGAGTGCTCAACCCGGGGAGCCATCTCAACCGCCTGCGGGCGTGGGATTACCAGCGGATCTTTTCGGCGAGCTTCCCCCGGGTGGAGGTTCGCCCCCTCGCGTCGGACCTGGCCGCCTTCCTCAAGGCACGCCCGCGCATCAGGCCGGAGTTCCTGAGCGGCGACGAGGCCCAGGACGCGGTGACCCGGATCTTCCTGCGCGCCTCGATGTCCTGAGGCTTTAGACGGCGAACGATGACGATTCCGGTGCCAGGTCCGCCGCATCCGCCTCCGATTCTCCGAGGTGGCGATAGAGGATGCGGCCGAGCCATACCGTCCAGAGCGTCTGAGTGATGACCGTCACCCAGGCGCAGCCAATCGGACCCCAGCGCGGGATGGCGATGGCGTTGAGGGAGATGTTGACGACGATACAGCCGATCGCCGCTTTGATGGCGTAGCGCTCGAGGTGGAGCGTGTGCACCAGTGAGACCGCCAGAAGCCCGGTGAACAGCATCGGGGCGGTCAGGTAGAGGACCCGGACCAGCGGCACGGAGTCGGCATACCTGGCACCGAACGCGAGCGGAACCAGCAGGCCGGCGATGGCCATGACCGCAAGGGCCACACCCGCACCGAGGAGGAGACTGGTTCTGGTGAGCTTGCCGAACAGCACGCGGAGTTGGGGCCACTCGTGCCGCGCCGCCATACCGACGCAGATCGGGAAGAAGATCAGCGCCACCGGTCGGATCGCGAGCCGTGACACCTCGAACAGCCGATACGCCGCGTCGTAGGAGGCGACCGCCGTCAGCGGCTTGAGAAAGCCGAGCATGATCGTGTCGGCCTTGAAGTGCACGGTGTCGAGCAGCGTCACGGCGAAGATCGGAAGCGACTGCCGGGCCACACTCCGGGCCGCGCCGATATCCCACTCCAGATCCAACCGCCCATGACGCGACCAGATCATCCACAGCGTCACGCAGACCACGATCGCATTGGCCGTGACGTAGGCCCAGAGGACGGCGTGCAATCCGCCTCCGTTCAGCAGGATCGTCAACGCCAGTCCCGCCAGAAGGGCCTGTCCCACCAGATCCACCATCACCCGGTACCCGTAGAGCTCCAGCCCATTGAAGAACGCCGCAAAGCTGAACTGGATGTCCTGCAACATGAGGTAGGTCGTCACCAGCAGCAGAGTGTGCGACATCTCGGGCCGCACCACGAGGCATGCCAGGTTGACCAGGGCGAAGACCGTTCCGATGACCGGAAGGCGGAGGGAGAGGGCGCGCGAGAGGTGTCCGAGTGCGCCCGCATGATCGCGGGCGACCGAGCGAATGATGTGGCGGGTGGTGCCGAGCTCCGTGGCCTGGGCGGCGATGGTGCCGATTCCCACCGCCAGGAAGAACTCCCCCACCTGGCTCCGGGCCAAGTGGCGGGTCATCAGTGCGATCACCAGGAACCCCGTCAGCTTCTGAAGGAGCTGGGACCCGGTGACCATCAAGATGTGGGTCCGGATTTTCTGCCAATTCATCCTACGACGTGCTCCTCCCCGGGTCGGACCGCCGCCCGAACTCGAAGAAGAGCACGTAGAGCATCATGTTCTCCCAGAAGAACACGTCGAGCACGAAGAGTGAGAGGAGGTGGAACGGGACCATGACCGCGAGGAACACCCAGCGGTACCACCTGGAGAAGAGGATGCCGAACGCCGTGAGCTCGATGAACGTGACGACGGGGAATCCCGCCTCGAGCATTCGGGTCAGCCAGGGATACTGGAGCGCGAACTTGCCCCAGCCGACCATCGGCTCGACCGTCTCGTAGGCATTCCGCAACGCCCAGAAGGTGAGGCTGTGCGTGGTCCAGATCTCGGGCGATCCGTGAGTCATCCGGTAGACGCCGACCATGGTATAGACCAGCGCCAGCAGCGCGAGCACGGCGGCCATCTGCACGCCCGCCTGGGTGGGCGCCCCCGCCGGCCACGCCCGCCCCTTCGATTCGAGACGCTTGTCGGCCAGGGCGAAGAGCGTCAGGAGGATACCGGCGAGCTGAATGAGAATGCTCTCGTGGTCGATGTGGCCGGCGAATCCACGCCAGATCGCGGCGAACACCGTCATGAGGATGCAGGAGAGCACCATCATCGGCCGGAGCGCGATGCCCGCGATCACCAGGGCGAAGCAGAGGAGCGCGGCCGCCTTGAGCCCATAGAGAAAGGGGGCGCTGTGAATCAGCGGGTAGAGGTCGTGCGGCACCAGCCGCATCACGCCCACCGGCAGGTCGAGCGAGGCGGGGATGAGCGCGGCATCCTGGAGCGGCTTGAACGCCACCCGCAGGAACATGGTTCCGAATACGACGGTCCTGAGGAGACGAAGGCCGCTGGGCGGCGCGTCTTCGTGGATCAGTCTCACTTGGCGCCCCCTTCCGGAATCTCGACCTTGAGCATCTGCTCCGGGACCACATCGCCCGCGGGGACGTTCAGGTAGTCCCACGAGTGCCAGAGGAACTCGAGGCTGCGCAATGGGGCGTCCGGGTGCTTGAGGTTGTACCCCCTGCCGATCGCCAAGAGCAGGTCATGCAGCTTCTGCCGGTTAGGCTCGCGCTTTGGATTGCCCTCAGGGAGCCGGGAGTCCCGGGCAATGAATCGGACGTGCGAAGCGACCTCGGCCACGTTCACGAACCCGAATACGTCCGCGGGGTCCACGTTCACTTCTTGCCCGTTTACATCGATGCCCCGGTACCGGTAGTACTCGAGCCGCTCAGGGCTTTCCTGCTTGCCGTACATGGTCCAGGCGGGGAACGGGAACGTCTGGCGGCTTTCGGTCGTCAGCTGGCCGGTGACCAGAAGGAAGAAGAACCCCATCAGGACGAGCCGGTGCGTCTGCGGAATGGCCGACACCCAACGCCTTAGCGGCGCCACCGAGAAGAGCACGGCGAAGAGAAGAAGGTAGCCCGCCGCCTCGACGACCATGCCTGGGTGGGGGGCTCGGAACCCCTTCTTGATTACCTGGGCCACCGCCAGCGCCGCGACGACATAGCCCACAACGCGACCGTACGTCCGGACGTCGAAAACCCACCACCGCCCGGCGTGCGAGGATTCCACAGAGTGCTCAGCCACGGACAACCTCCGCGTAGATCTGCATGTGTCTGTCGACGACCGCCCCGAGTTCGTAGTACTGCTGAACGTATCGCCTCCCGCCTTCACCCTTCGCCTTCCAGTCGTCGTTGGCGAGGAGCGTCTCGAGTCCCTCGGCGAACGCGTCGTCCTCCACCACATGGCCGAACCGGGCCACGAGATTGTCGGGGTTCACCCGGCTCAGTATCGCGCAGCCGTGGGCAAACGCCTCGAGGAACGACGTGGGCAGCCCCTCCCGCTCCGCCGTGTTCACGAGAATCCAGCTTTCGCCGAGCAGGTCGGAGAGGGCGGAGCCGGAGAACTGGTCGATGAAGCCGGGCATCTCGAGATTGGGGAGCCCGGCGTAGCGCCGCCGCAGCTCGGCGTCCCATTCCGGGTCGGCGCTCTTGCCCACGGCGACGAACCGCACGTCAGGCCGCCGCCGGGCGAGCTCGAGGAAGAGCTCCGGTCGCTTCCGCCGGTCCCAGCGCGCGACGAAGCAGACCGTCGGCCGCGCCGCCTTGACCGGCATCCTGTCCGGAACCTGAATCGGCGAAGGCAGAAACCCGGGGTCCGAGGCCAGGCCGAAGCTCTCTCGCACCTTCGTCCCGACATCGTGCGCGCAGGCGAAGACACCGTCGGCCCGTGTGACCGCACCCCCGACCCGGTAGGTCTCATAGGCGTACGAAAGGAACGAACGCAGATGGCTGCTGGAGGGGAGCCGGAGCTCGATGAGCCAGTCCTTCAGGGCCTTGGGGTCGCGAAAGGTGATCAGGTGTTTGCGGTCGGGCATCGCATCGATCGCCAGCGACGTGCTGTAGGAGGGATGCTGCGAGTGGTAGATGTCGGCGTTGCACTCCCGGAAGAGCTCGCGGGCCGTCCACGGGCGGCTCATCGGAAAGCTGAGTACGGTCATCCCGTCGAGTTCCTCGACGGGGCGCTGGTTTCCGCGCCGGGGCACGACCGCCGAGACCTGGACACCGCGCTTGACCAGCTCCCGGCCGAGCATGCGGGCGGAACGTCCGAACCCGCCGTACTTCCCCCATGCGAAGAGCTCGACGCACACGAGGCACACCTTCAGCCGTGGCGCGCCGTCGGGGGCTGCGAGCTCAGGCGGTCGGCTGTCGGGGCCGGCTGAAGCGGGATGAGCCACGTGCATTCCGTCGTTCGCGGGGCCGCGCTAGTCGACCAGCATCGAATCGCGGGGGCGCCGAGCCTCCCCGGAGGCAGGGCTCGCAGCCCAATCACCGGATCGCGCGCTGTGCCGCGCATACTCCTCGAGGTAGAGCCCCGCGACCGCCGACCACGTGAACTTTTCCTCGATGCGCCTGCGGGCCGCCACCCCGAGCGAGCGGCGCAGGTCGGGCTCCTCGATGAGCCGGCGCAGGGCCCGGGTGATCGCCTGAGGATCCTTGGGAGGGACCAGCAAGGCGGCGTCGCCGACCACTTCGGCGCAGCCGGTGCCCGCGGTCGTGATGATCGCGAGTCGGGCCGCCATGGCTTCGAGCAGCACGATCGGGAAGTTCTCGGCCTCGGATGGAAACACGAAAATCGTGGACGATTCGTACAGATCCAGAAGCTGCGGCGAGCGGTTCTCGAGCCAGCCCCAGAACTTCACCCGCACCCCCGTTGCCGCCGCCTGGTTCCGGAGCTCGGGGAGGTAGGGGCCTTCACCGACGATGTTGACTTCGTGATCGATCGGCGATTGCGCCAGTGACTCCAGGAGAAACTGGACGCCTTTGCGCTCGAGCATGCGGGTCACGACGAGCACCTTGGGCTCGGTGCCATGCGGCGTGTACTCGCCGACCTCGAGGCCGTTGGGAATCACGATGGTCTTCCCCGAATCGGTGCCCTGGGCCTGAACCAGCTGCTCGAGCACCGCACTGGGCGAAATGATACGACTGGCTCCCCGGACCACTGTGTGCCAGACCGGGCGGAGTATCCGGTGGGCGAGCCGCACCCGGTGCGGGTTGAACCCGGGGACGTCCGTGCCGTGGGCCGTGACCACGTACGGGATGCCTGTCATCCGCCGGATCCGCCAGGCCAGGATTCCGTCGGGCAGGATGAAGTGGGAGTGAACGATGTCGAACCGCTTGGACGAGAGCAGTTCGCGCACGACCTTTCCGGCGGCGGCGACGTAGGTGAACGCCTCGGGGGCCGAGCAGACGTGCTTGGCCCTCCGCCAGCAAGGGACCCTGTGCACCTGCACCCCGTTGACGTCCTCGTGCGTCGGGTTGCCCTGGAAGCGCATTGTGATGAGGTCGACTTCATGACCCTTCGCCACGAGCTCCCGGGAGAGGCCGGCCACGACGGCGGCGCCCCCTCCTCCGATCGGAGGAAACTCGTACGAAGTCATCAGAATTCGCATCGGGATTGCCTCCGCGGGCTCAACTCATGGCCGCCGGTCGGCCCATTCGACGATGTCCCACCGGCCCCGGAACTGTTGCGCCTGCAGCACAGCCTGTTGAGCGACCCGACAGAGCGACCATGCTCGGGAATGGCCGCTGCGCAGCCGTGGGGTATGAGCGAGCGCCCCCCATGCCATGTGATGCGGTGCAAGCGGGGCGACTGCGCACAGGCTGTGCCGGGAGTCCCGAGGTTCGACCTCAGGCGCTCCTCGTCCCGGTTCTTTGAGTCTCCAGGCGGCCCCCCGAGGGCCAACTCGGGTGGAATACTGACCTGAGGCTGTGGTTTATGCAACTGTGGGCCCTGCAAACATATAGAAACCGTCTACCCACCCTGAGGAACCGTTGGGAGCGGGGTTTCCTCGGCATAGTGGCAGGCGGCGCTCGTCCCCCCTACCGGACGCAGGCGAGGCGCCTCCGAAACGCAGCGCTGGTCCTTTCCGGGATGGAAGCAGCGTGGGTGAAAGGGGCAGCCGGTGGGCGGGTGGGAGGGGCTCGGAAGATCGCCGCTCAGGACGATTCGTGAACGGCGGAGCGTTGGGTCCGGCTCTGGAACGGCGGAGAGCAGCGCGACGGTGTAGGGATGCCTTGGTTGGGCCAGGAGAGGTTCGGTTGGCGCTTCCTCGACAATCCGTCCCAGGTACATCACCGCTACGCGGTGGGCGATCTGGCGAACCACGGCAAGGTCGTGCGCGATGAAGAGGTAGGAGAGGCCACGGTCCCGTTGCAGATCGGAGAGCAGGTTGAGTACCTGGGCCTGCACCGAGACGTCGAGGGCGGATACCGGCTCGTCGCACACGATGAAGGACGGCTCGACGGCGAGCGCTCGGGCAATGCCGATACGCTGCCGCTGCCCGCCGGAAAACTCGTGGGGATAGCGGCCCGCGCAAGTCGGATCGAGCCCCACCTCACTGAACAGCGCAGCAACGCGGTCAGGAATCTCCGTCGGGGGCGCCAGGCGGTGGATCTCGATGCCCTCGGCTACCGCCGTGCCGACCGTCATTCGTGGGTTGAGGCTGCTGTACGGATCCTGGAAGATGATCTGCATGCGCCGGCGCAGGCGGCGCAGCTCCGCACGATCGAGGGGAAAGAGGTCAATGCCCTCGAAGACCGCGCTGCCGCTCGTCGGCTCCTGCAGCCGCAGGATGGTGCGTCCCACGGACGATTTGCCGCAACCCGATTCGCCGACGAGCGCGAGCGTCTCGCCGCGCCCGATGTCGAACGAGACCCCGTCCACGGCCCGCACCGGCGGATCCGATGCGCGAAAGAGGCCCGTGGCGTGATAGTGCTTGACCAGGTCCCGCACGGCGAGCAACGGACCCTGAGATGGCGGGGCCGTCATGTCGGCTTCTCCGCTAGCCAGCACCGCGTCCCGTGCTCCTGCTCGGCCAGGAGCAACGACGGTGCCTTCTCACATTTCTCGAACGCCTTGGGGCAACGGGGCCGGAAACGGCATCCGCTCGGCCACGCTGTGGCTGGAGGCACGCTGCCGGGAATCGGGGTGAGTCGGCGCGCCGGGCCGCGAATGCGCGGCACCGAGGCGAAGAGGCCCTGAGTGTACGGGTGGGAAGGATTCGCGAACAGGCGCGCCGTCGGCGCCTCCTCGACGATCTGCCCCGCGTACATGACGGCTACCCGGTCCGCGCGCCCGGCGACGATGCCCAAGTCGTGGGTGATGAGCAGGACCGCCATCCCGCGGCTCGCCCGCAGGCGATCGAGCACCTCAAGGATCTGGGCCTGCACGGTGACGTCAAGCGCCGTCGTCGGCTCGTCGGCCACGAGGATCTCGGGCTCGGCCGCGAGCGCGATGGCAATCATCACCCGCTGGCGCATGCCGCCGCTCAGCTGATGGGGATAGGCATCGAGTCGAGAGACCGGGTCGGGAATACCGACTTCCTGCAGCAGCCTCAGCGACCGCTCCCGGGCCTCCGCCCGGGACACCGGGAAATGGGCCCGAATGCCTTCACCGATCTGATCTCCCACTGTCAAGACAGGATTGAGGCTCGTCATCGGGTCCTGGAAGATCATGCCGATCCTGCGGCCGCGGATCCGGCGCAGCGCCTCCCCCTCGAGTCCGAGCACTTCGGTTCCGCCGAGGCGGATGCTGCTGCCCGGTTCGACGCGTCCGGGCGGCGGGATGAGGCGGAGCAGGGCCAGGCTGGTGAGGCTCTTTCCGCATCCCGACTCCCCCACGAGGGCCATCGTCTCGCCGCGGTCGAGCGTGAACGACACGCCGTCCACCGGATAGAAGCGCTGGCCGCCCGCGTCGGGAAACGACACTCGCAGGTTCTCGACCTCGAGCACTCGCGTCATGCGCCTCGGGGGTCCACGGCCTCGCGGACGGCGTCGCCGACCAGGTTGGCTGAAAGCACGGTGAGAACGATCGCTAGGCCGGGGAAGAGACCGGCCCACGGAGCGGTGACCAGCACCCCGCGGGCATCCAGGATCATCCCACCCCAAGACGGGGCCGGCGGCTGGATACCGAGCCCGAGAAAGGACAGCCCCGCCTCGAGGAGAATGACGTCTCCCACGCCAAGGGTCGCGGCAACCAGCAGGGGGCCGAGGGTGTTTGGCAGGAGGTGCCTGAAGATAACTCGACGACGTGAGGCCCCCAGCGCTTCCGAGGCGCGCACGTAGCTCTCCTCTCGGAGTCGCAGCACCTCGGCGCGCACGATGCGGCTAGTACCGAACCACCCCGTGGTCCCGATCAGGAGGACGAGCGCCCAGACCGGCACGCGCTCCGACACCGCCAGCACGAGAAGGAGGAGGAAGAGACGCGGCACCGCCAGGGCGGCGTCCACGATGCGCATCAGGGTGGCGTCGACCACGCCTCCCATGTAGCCCGCCACCAGCCCCACGAGCGCCCCAAGCGTGATCGAAAGCCCCACTGCGACGACCGCCACCGCCAGCGACACCCGCCCGCCCACCGCGACGCGTGACAGGACGTCACGACTGAGTTGATCGGTGCCGAACGGGTGGGCGGTGCTCGGCGCCAGGCTCGCTCCGCCGATCGGATCGGGCTGTGCCAGGGGATCGGGAAGGAAGGGCGGGGAGAGGGTCACCACCGCGGCGATCGCCAGCAGGACCAGCGCACCGGCCCGGCCGCCCGGAGTGCGCCAGGCATGGCGCAGCGGTTCGAGAAGGTCGATCACGAGAGCCGGACCCTCGGATCCAGGAAGGCGTAGGCGAGGTCGCTGACAAGGCTCGCCGTCACCACGACCGCGGCCACGAGAAGCGAGGTCCCCATGAGGAGCGGGTAGTCACGGTAGCCCACCGCGCCGACCGCGAGCGAGCCCAGCCCCGGCCAGGCGAACACCGATTCCACGAATACAGAACCGGTCACAAGGAGCGGCAGCCAGAGTCCGAAGAGCGTGAGGACGGGGAAGAACGCATTGCGCCAGGCATGACGCCAGATGACCTCCCGCTCCCGCAGGCCCTTGGCCTCGGCCGTCACCATGTAGGGAAGGCGGAGCACCTCGAGCATGGCGGTGCGCTGGTACCGCATCGTACCCGCCATGCTCACGATGGAGAGCGTGAGTGCGGGCAGCACGAGGTGCCGCCCCACGTCGGCGGCGTGGGCAACCCACCCCGCGGCGGGGTCCAGCAGCGGGTCCTGCATCCCCGCCGCGGGGAGGAGGTGCCATTTGACCCCGACGAGCCACGCCAGCACCAGGCCGAGCCAGAACGACGGCGTGGCGTAGGCAGCGAGGGAGAGGAGCGTGAGCGTCGTGTCCGCCGCGCCGCCGCGCCGCACCGCCTGGCGAACGCCGAGCCAGACGCCCAGGGTGAAGTTCAGGAGCAACACGGTGCCGCCGAGCAGCAGCGTCGCCGGCATCCGCTCGCTCACCAGCGCAGTGACCGGCCGGCCGTACTGGATGGACGTACCGAGGTCCCCGTGCGCGAGGGCGCCGACAAAGGAGACGAACTGTGCGCCGACCGGGCGGTCGAGGCCGAACCGGGCACGGAGTGCCTCGACCTGTGCGGGAGTGAGTGGACGGTCTTCGGAGAGCCGCGCCAGCGGATCGCCGGGTGCGAGCCGCATGAGGAAGAACAGGAGCACGAGGGCGATCGCCAGAGTGACCATGGCCTGCGCCGCGCGGTGGAGCAGCCAGCGCCGCACCCTAGTACCCGGTGTCGCGCCGGGCGGCCTGCGCCCCCGTGGTCCACTTCCAGAGCAGCAACCAGGATGATTCGGGTCGGATCGTCACGTTTCCGAATCGCCGGTGCACGGCATATACATAGCTCGGCGCGTACATGAAGGCCGCTGGAGCGTCGTCCTCGATCTGACGGAGCACCGCGTGCCAGGCCTCGCCAGCGCGATCGCGGCTGGCGACGGCGCGCTGCATCAGGGAGTCCACGGCCGGGTTGCAGTAGTGGGCCGCGTTGGTTCCACCGCCGCAGGACCATCCCTGCGTCAGGCCCGATGGCGAAGGATCCTGGGACGTCGCGGAGAAGTCGATGTCGAACCGGCCCGCGTTCCGGTGCTCCGTCCAGAGAGGGAATTCGAACTGCCGGAGCACCACGTCGATTCCTGCCTGCCGGAGCTGCTGCTGGATCAGCAGCGCCATCTGCCGCCGCGCCGCGCTGCTGCTCGGGTAGTTGAGGTCGAGCCGCAGCGGCATGCCGCCCCGGTCGAGGATGCCGTCGCCATCCGAGTCTACCCACCCGCGCGAGGACAGGAGCCGGCGCGCCTGGGCGCGATCGAGGCCGGCGGGCTTTGGTGTTCCGTGCCGGATCCAGAGGATGGCGGAGGCCGGGCCGTAGGGGACTTGCCCATGCGATCCATACACCGCCCGAACGAGCAGCGGGCGGTCGAGCGAGAGGATCACCGCCCGGCGCACGTCGCGATCGGCAAGGATTGGGTGCGGCCGCGAGGTGTCCGCCGGGTCCCGCTGGTTGAACAGAAGGAAGCCGAGCGTGGGGGACGGCACCGGGATGAGCCGAACCTCCTTGTCCCCGGCCATCCGCTCCAGGTTCGACAGTGGCGGCGGGATGTTGTCCATCGCATCGGCCTCGCGGCTCAGGACGAGGTTCATCCGCGCATCCGGGTCCGAGGCGGTGCGTACCACCACCCGGCCGATTCCTGGCCGGCCAAGGAAGAACTTCTCGTTGGCCTCCAGCTCGATGAACTGCCCCGGCACGCTCCGTACCCAACGGTACGGCCCATCGCCCACCGGGCTGCCGACGAACGAAGATTGTCCCAGCTGTGACGGGGGAATGCTCTGCAGGAGATGGGCGGGCAGTGGTGCGACATGCCACACCGCGTCGTAGAGCTGCTCTCCATAGGGATGAGAGAATCCGAAGACGATCCGGCGGTCATTCTCCGCCGTGACGGACGCGACGTTCCGGAGCAGGCCCGCCAGCCGCGGGGCGACGGCCGGATCGCGGGCGCGCTCGAAGGTGAAGAGCACGTCACGCGCGGTCACCGGCGTGCCGTCGTGCCACTGGGCGCGCTCGTCGAGGTCGAACACGAGAGTCACCGAGTCGCGCCGGGTCCACCCCTTCGCGAGCTGGGGGACGAACGAGCGATCGCCCGACGTGATGAGCTCGGGGCCGAGGTTGGCGAGTCGCAGGAAGAGGTGGTCGGCGACCTCCATGTTGGCCACGTTCGCGGCCGGCCCTTCCATCAGCGTGGGGATCGGCATGGTGACCTCACCGCCGGTCACGATGACGGCCGAGGAGCGAGGGGCGGACGCCTGGGCGTGCGCGGCCGTGGTGGGCAGTGCCGCGGCCACTGCCGCCATTGCGATGCCGGGCCACCTCACGAGTCAGGCACCCCAGGTCCACTCGCTCGAACGGTACCGCGCCGCGTGTCGGCCGGACGACGCCACGATCTCGTCCGGGGACTCGTATCGCTGCCAGACCCCCGGCCAGCGCCGCGCCGCGGCGCGGGAGACTGCCGCGATGAGGTCGCCTTCCTCCAGGCTCGCGCCGACAATCGCCCGGAGGGGCGTGGCCATGTCGGGAGCGGCGAGCCCGCGGGTCACTGCCCCGACCGTCGCCTGATCATCGCCCAGGAGGATGGAACCGTGCTGGAGCAAGGCATCGCCCTGCCGGAGTTGCGCGCTGCCGACCACCTTGCGCCCTCCCACCAGGATCTCGCCTCCCGCGGGCCGGGCAAAGCAGGCACCCGTGTCCACCGCCGCCGCGGCGGATCGGGGCGCCAAGTCGGCCTCCACGCCGAGGCCCCGCAGGGCGTCAAGGATCATCCGGTGGATTTCGAGGTAACTCTCCCGCAGCGACCCGACCCCACCGGGGCAGGCGACGGTGTAGGTCACCTCGCGTCCGTGCCAGACTGCCCGTCCGCCCGTCGGGCGGCGGACGACATCCAGTCCGAGCGCAGCGATGCGCGAGGCGTCGTAGCGCCGCGCGGCGGGCTCGTGCCGGCCGAACGAGAGGCACGACGGCGCCCATCCGTACAGGCGCAGCCACCGCTCGCCGGCCGACGCCCGATCGAGCAGCGTCTGATCGATCGCCATGTTCGCCCACCCCGGACGCGGCGTGCGGTCCACCCAGAGTCGCCACTCACTCGCCATACGCCTCCATGGGCGGGCAGACGCACACCAGGTTCCGGTCGCCGAACGCGCTGTCGATGCGGCCCACCGTGGGCCAGACCTTGTGCTCCCGGAGTCCGCGCGCCGGATAGGCCGCCCGCTCGCGCGGGTACGGCCGGGTCCAGTCGTCGGCGATCACCTGCTCCAGCGTATGCGGCGCGTTCGTCAGCAGATTCTGCTCCCGATTGGCGGTCCCGAGCTCGATCTCGCGGATCTCGCCGCGGATCGCGATCAGCGCCTCACAGAATCTATCCAGCTCCTCCTTCGACTCGCTCTCGGTCGGCTCGATCATGAGCGTCCCCGCCACCGGGAACGAGACCGTCGGGGGGTGGAACCCGTAGTCGATGATCCGCTTCGCGATGTCCTCGACGTCCACGCCGGCTGAGCTCTTGAAGGGACGCGTGTCGAGAATGCATTCGTGGGCCACCAGTCCGTGCGGCCCCGAATACAGCACCTCGTAGTGGGGTTGGAGCCGCCGCGCGATGTAGTTGGCATTGAGGATCGCGATCTTGGTCGCCTCCGTGAGCCCGTCGTAGCCCATGAGAGCGATGTAGGCCCACGAGATGGGAAGGATGGCGGAGCTCCCCCACGGCGCCGCCGAAACGGTGCCGCACGCCGAGGGGTGGTCGAGATCGACGACAGGATGGCCGGGAAGGAAGGGGGCGAGATGCCTGGCCACCCCGATCGGCCCCATTCCCGGTCCGCCGCCCCCGTGCGGAATGCAGAAGGTCTTGTGCAGGTTGATATGGCAGACGTCGGCGCCGATGTCGCCGGGGCGGCAGAGTCCGACCTGCGCGTTCATGTTGGCGCCGTCCATGTACACCTGGCCGCCGTGCTCGTGCACGACACGGCAGATCTCCCGGATGGACGCCTCGAACACGCCGTGGGTCGAGGGGTAGGTGACCATCAGCGCGGCGAGGGTGTCCCGGTGCGCCGTCGCCTTGGCCCGAAGATCGTCGAGATCCACGTTCCCGTGCGCATCGCTCCTGATCGGAACCACCTGCATCCCCGCCATGATCGCGCTGGCCGGATTGGTGCCGTGGGCCGACTGCGGAATGAGACAGGTCGTGCGGCGCGCCTCTCCTCTCGACTGGTGCCACGCACGAATCACCAGGAGCCCCGCGTACTCCCCCTGGGACCCGGCATTGGGCTGCAGCGATACCGCGGCGAATCCCGTGATCTCGGCGAGCTGGTATTCGAGCTGCCGGAAGAGCAGCTCGTAGCCGGTAACCTGATCCCGGGGAGCGAAGGGATGCAGTCGATTGAACTCCCTCCAGCTCACCGGCATCATCTCGGTGGTCGCGTTGAGCTTCATCGTGCACGAGCCGAGCGGGATCATCGCCGACGTGAGAGAGAGATCGCGCGCCTCCAGGCGCTTGATATAGCGCAACATTTCGGTTTCGGAGTGATGCAGATGGAACACCGGGTGCGCGAGGTAGGAGGACGTGCGGCGCAGCGATTCGGGGATGGCGCGCTCGGACTTCACGCCGATATCCTCGAGCATGAACGGGAGCGCCTCGTTCAGGGAGAAGACGGCGATGATGTCGGCCAGGTCCCCGAGGGTGACCGTCTCGTCGAGCGCGATGCAGAGCCGGGTGGGCGGCAGCGGGCGAAAGTTGATCAGCCGCACCCGCGCCGCGTCGAGCAGCCGGGGCAGCGCCCACTCCGGCACCTCCACGCAGATGGTGTCGAAGTAGTGGTCGTGCACGATCCGGTAGCGGAGGCGTCGCAGCGCGTTGGCGAGGACGACGGTGCGCGTATGCACCCGCTCCGCGATCCGCCGCAGGCCGTCCGGTCCGTGGTAGACGGCGTACATGCCCGCCATGACGGCCAGGAGCACCTGGGCGGTGCAGACGTTGCTCGTGGCCTTCTCGCGGCGGATGTGCTGCTCGCGGGTCTGGAGGGCCATCCGGAGCGCAGGTCGCCCGTCCCGGTCCCGGGACACGCCGATGATCCGGCCGGGGAGAAAGCGCTTGCAGGCGTCCCGGGTGGCGAAGAAGGCGGCGTGCGGGCCGCCATACCCCATCGGCACGCCGAATCGCTGACTGTTCCCGATCGCAATGTCGGCGCCCCATTCGCCCGGCGGCGCCAGCAGGGTGAGGCCGAGAAGGTCCGTCGCCGCCGTCACCAGGGCGCTCGCGGCGTGCGCCCGCTCGGCGAGCCCCCTGAAGTCGCGAATTGCTCCGTCGGTGCCCGGGTACTGCACCAGCGCGCCGAACACTCCCGGATCGAACGCGAACGTTTCCGGCTCCCCCACGATGACCTCGATGCCCCGCGCCTCCGCGCGCGTCCGCACGACCGCGATCGTCTGGGGGTGGCACGACTCGTCCACCAGGTAAACCGGCTTCTCCTTCACGGCGCTCACCGCCAGCGAGAGACTCATCGCTTCGGCCGCCGCCGTCGCCTCGTCGAGCAGCGAGGAGTTGGCCACCGGGAGGCCGGTCAGGTCGGAGACCACCGTCTGGAAGTTGAGCAGCGCCTCGAGCCGTCCCTGCGAGATCTCGGCCTGGTACGGCGTGTAGGCCGTGTACCAGCCGGGGTTCTCGAGGACGTTGCGCTGCACCACCTGAGGGGTGAAGCAGCCGGCGTACCCCATGCCGATGTAGGAGCGGAACACCCGGTTCATCCCCGCCAGCCCGCGGAGCGCCTGGAGCACCTCGCGCTCGCTCCGGCCCGGAGGCAGGGCGAGTGGCCGGCGGAGGCGGATCTCCTCGGGCACCACCGTGTCGATGAAGTCGTCGAGCGACGGGTAGCCGAGCACCTCGAGCATCTCCGCCACGTCCTCCCGGCGTGGCCCGATGTGGCGGTAGGCGAAATGGCCGGGGTGGAGAACGTCGGCAGGGGGGGAGGGGACGCCGGTGGTCATGGGACGGTCATCCTGTTGGTGATATGAAAATGCCCCGGAACATGCCCCGGGGCCCGGCTCGTTGCGACGGTATCATCCGGTCGTCACTCACCGCGGACTCACTCTCCGATGCGGGTGCGGTAGGCCGCGGGCGACAACAGCGTGCTCTTGGCCGAGGGGTCGTCGAGTCTGAGGGAAACCATCCACCCATCACCGTAGGGGTCTCGATTGACCGCGGCGGGGTCTTTCTCCAGCGCGCCGTTGACCTCCACCACCTGTCCCGAAAGCGGGTTGTAGAGCTCCGAAACCGCCTTGACGGCCTCGATGGTCCCGAACGCCTGGTGCGTGTCGAATCGCTCGCCGGGTTTGGGCAGCGACAGGAAGACGACGTCGCCCAGCTCCCCCTGCGCGTAATCCGTGATGCCGATCCGCACCACGGCCGGATCGCCGGTCGGCGCCAGGTACTCGTGGTCGGCCGTGTAAACCAGGTTGTCCGGTATGCTTGACACAGCGTGCTCCAGCGGAGGGGTCGCGCGACGGAGGATAGGCGGGGCACACGGCGAGGTCAAGCGCGTGCGATGAGCGCGGCCCACACCTTCGAAGCCCCCCGCTCCAGCGCGGCGACATCGCCATCATTGTCGATGACATGGGTGCTGCCCGATCGCTTGGGCCCGCTCGGCTGTTGCCACGCCATCATTCGATCCGCCTCCTCCGCCGACAGGCCGCGCTCGGCGATCAGGCGGGCCCTTCGGACGCGCTCCGGGGCGTCGACGAGGACGATGGCGTCGAAGGCCGCTGGGTCGGCGGCCTCGAAGAGGAGCGGGATGTCGCTCACCACGATCCGGTCTCCCCGGGCTCGGGCCTCCGCTTCGCGTCTGGCGCGAAGCCGAAACACCTCCGGGTGGACGATCCGGTCGAGGTCGGCACGTGCCGCCGGGTCGTCCATGATCCGCCGGCGCAGGGCCTCGCGACGCAGCTCGCTCCCCGGGCCCAGGTATTCCTCACCAAAGCGGTCGGCAATGGCTCGCAGCACCGGGCTTCCAGGAGCCTGCACCTCGCGCACGAGCTGGTCGGCGTCGATGATCGTGGCGCCCCACTGTTTGAACAGCGCGGCGACCGTGGCCTTGCCCGAGGCGATGTTGCCGGTGAGGGCGACGTTCAGCATTGGAGGTTGCCGGCGCGCACCTACAACAACGCCGTCTGGTCTTCGTCCCTGTGCGGCACCTGGTGACAATGCCGGCAGCGGGCCTCGTAGCTCTCCCGTCCGCCGACCATGATCGTGGGGGAGTCGTACCGCGCCGGCTTGCCGTCGAGCAGCCGTTGGTTGCGGCAGGCCGGATCGCCGCAGACCACGCAGATCGCGTGGAGCTTGTCCACCATCTCCGCCGCCGTCATGAGCTCGCCCATGGCCCCGAAGGGCTCGCCGCGAAAATCGGTGTCGGTCCCGGCCAGGATCACCCGCACCCCACGCGCGGCGAGCAGCGTGGCCACCTTGACGATGTCGGCGTCGAGGAATTGGGCCTCGTCGATTGCGACGATCTCGCTGTCGGGCCGGACGAGGCGGAAGATCTCGGCGGCCGAATCCACCGGAGTGGCCTCGAGTTCCCTGCCATCGTGGCTCGACACGCTGTACAGGCCGGTGTACCGGCTGTCGAGGTGGGACTTGAAGACCTGAACCCGCCTGCGTGCGATGATGGCACGGCGCACCCGCCGGATCATCTCCTCGCTCTTTCCGCTGAACATGACGCCGCTGATGACTTCTATCCAGCCGGGGTGCATTCCGTAGTTCATCGTCGGACTCTCCGGAGCGCAGGGGTGAGAGTCGCTAATCTAGAGCCGCGCAGACGAAACTCCAGTCACCTTGCGTCGTTCTCCTCCGCTCGATGATATTCGGTTCCCGTCTCCCTTCCATGGAGTCTCCATGAACAAGCAGGCGCTGGTGGACGTGGTGGCCAAGCGGTTGGGGACGACGAAGGCCCGCGCCGCCGAGATCACCGACCTTTTTTTCTCTCCGGGCGGCGTGATCGCGTCCGAGCTTCGGCGAGGAGGAAAGGTGAGCATCTCGGGATTCGGAAATTTCGAGACTCGTCAACGGGAGGCGCGAGAGGGGCGGAATCCCCGCACCGGCAAGGTGATCAGCATTCGCGCGTGCAACGTTCCCGCCTTCCGGGCGGGGAGGTTACTGAAGGAGACGGTGGGCCGCCGGAGGGCCTAGGGTCGGGATCCCCGGCCCGACTTTCGCGGGCCGCCGCCCGGTTTGTCCACCCTCGCCACGATCCGCTTCCGGCGGATCGTCCTGCCATTGAGGGCCGCGGCCACCTGCTCGGCCTCCTGCGCCGGGATCTCCACCAGCATGAATCCGTCGCGCAACTCCACCCGGCCGATCTTCTCCCGCTCGATCCGCACTTCCTTGGTCAGCACCGCCACGAGGTCGTTGACGGTGGCACCGTCCTTCTTGCCGAGCCCGACGAAGATCTTGGCCGTGGCCGTCGGAGCCACCACGACCGGCTCGGGCGCCGGTGTTGCCGTGCCCGTGGTCCAGAGATCGAAGAGCGCCGCGGCCACGGCCGCGCCGTCGTAGCGCTCGAGGAGCGGCGCCAGTACGAGAAGCGCAGGATCCAGCGACCCCTTCTCCAGCACGCCGGCGATCGCCGCCCGCCGGACCTCCGCGGCCGCCGTTGCCGTGTCGAGCGCCCCCGACAGCCGCAACGGACGCCGAGTGGCGGCGATGCGCCGGACGTAGCGCTCCGCGGCCGGTGGGGTCAGGACCACCACCTCGCCGGCAGCCAGGAGCTGCCGGAGCCGGGGGGGTGTCGGGGGATCGAAGGCGATGATCGTCTGCGCGCGCGGGGCGTCGCCCGTGGTCACGTGTACCGAATCGTCCGAGGCCATCACGGCCTGCCTGATCGCCCCTTCGTGACCCCGGTCCAGCATCCACACCACCGCCGAGGCCGGATCGAGCAGCTCCATCAGCTCCGGCAATGCGGAGACTCGGCGGCTCCACGGGACCCCGACCGTCCGGATCGGCCCGGCCGGCTCCGCCGTCCCTGACATGCCCGGCGCGCTTACGGTGAGCGCGCGCCGGGCATAGCGCTCCACCAACCCGGCCACCTCGTCCTCCGAGGCGCCCACGAGAATGCGCTGAGCCTCCCTGGGAATGTCCTGCATCAGTTCGGCGAGATCGTCGGCCTCTCCCCACATCTCGGGCCACGCCAGGAGCACCGAGGAGAACGTCTCGGGCCTCAGCGCCGACCGGCGGTGGAGGGCCAGCGCGGTCGCCGGCGAACAGACGAACAGGTCCACCGGTGGATCGGCGCGGAGTCGCCGACCGCCCCGGCCCGCCCCGCGCGCAACGTGCACGTGGAGCCCGCTGTCCGCCGCGAGCAGGTGCAGGCGTCCGGCCCACTCGTCGAGGTCGGATTCGGAGGCCAACAACAGCGCCCGGACTCCAGCGCCCAGGCGGCTCAGGAGGCCGGCAAGGGCCGGAGTGGCGGCAGCCGGGACCGGAGGCACCAGGATCACCAGATTGTGCCCGCGTGCGGCGGTCGGGGCGGAGTCCCTCATCACGGGATCGTCGGCCGACCACCCCAGGAGGGAAACGGCGGCGGCGATCGGCGGCGAAAGATGCAGTCCTGCGAAATCGGGCACGAAGACCTCGATCCTCAAGTGGAAGGCCACGCCAAGCTACAGCCTCATCAGGCGCGGGCCAACCCCGTCCGCGGCGTGGTTGACATCGTCGTCTCCGGGGTCAACCTTTCCCCATCGCGCGACGACATTCTCACCCGGAATCCGGCATGCCCGATTCTCTCTCTCCGAACGTCCAGCACCTCAAGGCCTCCGAAACCGTCGCCATCAGCAACGAAGCCAAACGTCGCAAGGCGGCGGGTGAGGACGTGCTCGACCTGGGCGTCGGCGAGCCTGACTTCGATACGCCGGCGCCGGCCGCCCAGGCGGGCATCCTGGCGATCCAGAAGGGTCTGACCCGGTATCCGCCCAACGTGGGCATCGCCGACCTCCGAAAGGGGATCGCCGGTGCGCTGAGCCGGATGTCGGGCGGACGGGCGGTCGATCCCGACCAGATCGTCGTCAGCTCCGGGTCGAAGCAATCGATCTTCAACGCCTGCTTCACCCTCTTCGGGCCGCGAGATCAGGTGCTCATCCCCGCGCCCGCGTGGGTCTCCTACCCCCAGATCGTGCATCTCTGTCGCGCCGAGCCGGTGCTGGTGCCGGGTGACGTCGAGTGGGGCCTCAAGGTGAGTGCACGCGACCTCGACCGCCATTCAACCAAGTCCACCCGCGGACTGATCCTCTGCTCACCATGCAATCCTACCGGGGCCGTCTACACCCTGCCGGAGCTCCGGTCGATCGCGGAATGGGCCAGGAAGAACGATGTCTGGATCATCTCCGACGAGATCTATCGGCGGATCAACTTCGGTAATGGACCCGCGCCCTCGCTGCTCGATCTCCCCGATGACCTCCTCGAGCGGGTGGTGGTCATCTACGGCGCGAGCAAGGCGTACGCGATGACCGGATGGCGCATCGGAGCGGCCCTGGCGCCGGCGCACCTGACCAAGGCGATGGCGGCCCTCCAGTCTCACACCACCACCGGGGCCAACCAACCCGCGCAATGGGCCGCGGCCACCGCGTTCACCGATGAGCGGGTGGATTCCGAGGTCGACAGGATGGTCGCCGCCTTCCGCCGGCGCCGGGACTACCTGGTGGAGCGCTTCCGCCGGGAGGCGCCCGGGATCGAGTTCGTCGAGCCGCACGGTGCCTTCTATTTCTTCTTCCGGGTGGACGGCATTCGAGCCAAGGATCCGGTGACGGGAAGCTCGTTCTGCGAGCAGCTGATGCGGCAGGAGGGGGTTGCCCTGGTGCCGGGAGGCGCCTTCTCCGACGACCGTTGGGTGCGGCTGAGCTACGCGGTGTCGGACGGAGAGCTCGAGCGCGCGCTGGGAAAGATCATCGGACTCATCCGGAGCCTGGAGTCGGCCCGTGCAGCCTAAGACGGCCATAGTCGGCGTGGAGGCCCGCGTCGAACCGCTGACGGGGCCGCTGCCGTCCATCGGGTGGCGATGGGACCCCGAGACCGATATCCTCTCGGGCTCGTTCAAGGGCAATCGGAAGAGCGGAGGACTCACCGGCACCGTCGAGTTGACCGACGACGAGGGCTCCGTCGCCGTGCTCGACGTGAACAACGGCGTCATCTGCGGGCTCGATGTCGTGGTCTGGCCGGAGGTCGCCACCGTTCCCGATCTCAGGGTCCCCGGCCAGCTCACCGACGGGCGCGTCGTGGTGCCCTCGCGCCCGTCCCGGACAGGCGTGGCCTCGGTCGAGGTGGACACCACCTTGTCGGTTCGGACCAACGCGACCGAAAGCGTCTTCCATCTGCGCATCGGGCCCCGGCGCGAGGTCGAGGTGGTTCGCGTGGCCGACAACTTTCACATCGAAGTGGACCAGAACGGCGGCCTCGCCGGTTTCTGGATGAGCAACGTCCCTCCGTTCACCGCCTTCGAAGACGAGATGTAGCCGGTTCGGCCGCCCGTGCATTTCAGGTCGCCCACCAACCTCCGCCGCGCGCTGGCCCTACGGGGCCTCACGCCCGCGTCGTTCATTCCCGACGCCAGCGGCGGCCGCACCGACGACGCGGCCATCCGTCCGGCCCGCCTCATCGAAGGTGACCGGCTCGAGTGGCTGCCGGTCGGGCCCGCCCAGCGCTGGCCCGACCCCCTGGCCTTTCTCGACGGCGTCCAGCGCACCGAGCTCCTGGCCTACAGCGGCCACAGTCCCATCATCATCGCCCAGGTCGCCGCCGCCGTGCGGGAGCGGACCGACCGCCGCCTGCGGACCGTTCTCGAGGAACGCCGGGTGCTGGTGCTCGCCCGGCCGGCGGCCCTCGACGCGGCGGGCGACGCCGTCGCGGGCCTCGATCTCGTCGCGCTTCCGGCGGAGGAGCCCGGACACCCGTCACTGGACATGATCCAGGCGGCCCGTGCCGTGGACAAGGCTCGCGGCGCGCTCGAACTCGCAGTTGGGGCTCGCTACCGGGCGCGATCGACCGGGTGGCTCGTGGTGGACGGTGGATTGACGGAAAGTCCCGACCTCGCCGGCGACCCACGGATGGTCGGCGTCGTGAAGAGCCACGCCTCCCTCCCGTTCGACGGCCCCGATCTGGATCGCTACCTGCGGCTCCCTCCGGCCCACCGGTCTTCCATGTACATCCCGGCCACCCGAAGCCTCGCCCCGGTTTCCTCGTGGGCTCTCCGGCTCTGGCCCTGGGAGGGGAAGGACCTCTTTCACGGGCTCGTTCGCGTGGAGGTGCCCCCGGGCTGCGCACCGGAGACGGCGGATCTTCTCTCCCGGTGGCTCCTGTCCGAGCGGGCTCCCCTCAGCGCGCCGGACGGGCGCTGGGACCGGCTGCTCTACGGCGTCCATTCGGTCGAGCAATACCTGCGCTGCCAGGATGCATAGAGATCTCGCGGCACTCGCGGCCGTCGAGTTCGACGTCGTGGTCGTGGGAGGTGGCGTCTGTGGCGCCGCGGTCGCGTGGGATGCGGCGCAGCGGGGACTCACCGTCGCCCTGGTCGAGCGCGGCGACTTCAGCGGCGCGACTTCCGCCGAGTCGCTGAAGGTCGTCCACGGCGGCATCAGGTACCTGCAGCACCTCGACGTGGTTCGAGTGCGTGAATCCTGCTGGGAGCGTTCGGCCCTCTTGCGGATCGCGCCTCACATGGTGCATCCCCTCCCGATCGTCGTTCCGACTTACGGCCATGGAATGCGCGGCGCGGAGGCGCTGGGCGCTGCTTTTGCCCTCCTCTCGCTGCTCACGATCGACCGGAATCGGCGGATCGATGACGCCGCCCGCCGGATCCCCGCCGCGCGCCTCGTGAGCCGTGAGCAGGCGCGCTCCTGGTTTCCCCAGATCGATCTCGGCGACGCCACCGGCGCCGGAGTCTTCTGGGATGGCCAATTCTACAATCCGTCCCGTCTCGTCTGGGCCTTCGTTCAGTCCGCCATGCGTGCCGGCTGCGTGGCCGCGAACTACTGCGAGGTGACGAGCCTCCTCCGCCGCAACGGCCGGGCCGTCGGTGTCGGGGTGGAGGACCGCCTGAGCGGGGGACGGTTCGATCTCCGCGCCCGGGTGGTGGTGAACGCGGCCGGCCCCTATGCGGAGGCGTTGCTCACCCGGGTGGGAGTGCGCCGCGGCCGCCAGACGCCCTTCTCCCGCGACATGGCGCTGGTGATTCGCCGCAACCCGGGCACCGACAGAGGGCTCGCGCTCCAGACCCGGTACAGTGATCCCGACGCCCTTCTGAGTCGCGGGAGCCGCCACCTCTTCCTCATGCCCTGGCGGGACACCACCCTCATCGGGGTCAACAGTATCGTCTGGCGGGAAGACCCCGATCGCCTTCGAGTGACCGAGGCCGAGGTGAGCGGCTTCCTGGAGGAGATCAACGAGGCCGTCCCCTCGCTCCGGCTCGGACTCCAGGACGTCGCGATGGTCATGGCGGGCCTCCTCCCGCTGGACAGCGGCGAAACGGAGGATGGGAACGTGAGCTTCGGGAAGCGTCCGCTGGTGACCGACAACGCCAAGTCCGATGGAGTCGAGGGCCTCATAACCGCCATCAGCAATCGATACACCGTCGCGCGTGGTGTGGCCGAGCGCGCGGTGAACCTGAGCTTTCGCAAGCTGGATCGGGCTCCGTCGCCCTGCCGGACTGCCTTCCTGCCGATTCATGGCGGGGACATCAGCGGATTCGACGCGCTCGTCAGCGAGGTGGCCTCCGCCCTTGCCGCGAAGGGCGATCGTCGGGCCGCCGATCGACTGGCGCGCAACTACGGCTCGGCGTACGGCGACGTTCTCCGGCTCACCCGGGACGACCCGGGCCTCGCGACGCCGATTCGAGGCACCGAGGTCATGCGGGCCGAGGTGATCCACGCGGTTCGTACCGAGATGGTCCACCATCTCTCCGATTGCGTCTTCCGGCGTACCGATCTCGGGACCGCGGGCCACCCCGGCGATGCCGCCCTCGACGAGTGTGCCGACCTCGTCGCGGGGGAGCTCGGGTGGGGCCTGGAGCAGCGCGAGGCGGAGTTGGAAGCCGTGCGCCGGAGATTCCGGATCGGCGACCAGTAGCCCAGATTCCAGTATGACTCAGTCCACTCCCCCGATCGGCCGCGTCGTCGCCACCGAGCTCAAGCCCTCCACGCCGCACCAGTTCTACTTCTGGACCGCGCGGGAATCGCCGATCGGCATCGGTGCCATCGTCCGGGTGGAAGAAGGCGGCCGCACCGTCTTCGGGGTGGTCACCGACGGTGTCGCCTATTCCGATCTTGTGACCCCCATGCACGCCGTCATCGGGGCCGACGGCGATCCGACCGCGGCGCTCGACGAGCCCAGCCAGCGGGCCGAGATTCGGCTCTTCTCCGCGGCCGTGCTGCGGCAGATGCCTGAGGAGCCGCTGCAGCCTGTCCCGCTCGGCCCGGTCTGGCTCGCCTCGGACGCCGACGTCGTGCTGGCGCTTCGGATGGACGCCTTCACCTCGGGTGAGCGCCCGACCGGCATTCCGGTGGGGCTCTATGCGGCCGGGGGTCTCGAGTCCCCGGTCTACCTCGACTGCGACTTCCTGCTCGGCCCCGAGGCGGCCCATCTCAACATCACCGGCGTCTCCGGTCTCGCAACCAAGACGAGCGCCGTCGAATTCCTGTTGTCGAGCATCTTCCAGACTTTCCCCCCTCACAAGGGCTCGGTGGCCGCGGTCTGCTTCAACGTCAAGGGGCCCGACCTCTGCTTTCTCGACCAGCCTGCCACCCTCTCCGAGGAGGATCTCCGGCTCTACGGGCAATTGGGGTTGAGTCCGGAACCCTTCCACGACGTCAGCTATTACGCCCCGTTCAAGCCCGACGGCGTCAATCTCAATACCCTCCGGACCCACGAATCGCTCTCGGCCAACACCCAGCCCCTCGTCTGGGGACTGCGCGAGGTGCTGGACTATGCCGAGGTGGTCCTCAACCGGGACGATGTGGACGCCAAGGCCGACGCCTTCATCGACTTCCTCGCCGAACGGGTGGTGGGGCGCGAGTACCGCGACGAGACGCTGCGCGGCCGGCCGTTCATGGTGGAGAGCTTCGCCGATCTCGACGAGTTCTTCCGGGCGATCTTCGATTTCATGGAGGCCATGGGGAAGGGCGGGGAGGTGTGGAAGACCCACCACGTCGCGACGATCCGGAAGGTCCGGAACCGGCTCAGCAACATCTCCACCCGGTCCAAGGGCCTCGTCACCGACGATGGCGTGGCCAGCGATCTGCCCTGGGGATCATTCACCGATCGGAGTGTCCACGTCGTGGACGTGGCGGGTCTCGATCCGCTCGCGCAGGACCTGGTCTTTGCCCGCGTCGTCTCGCGGCTTCGCGAGTATCTCGAGCGGCGGGAGCTGGGCGTGGACCACGTCGTCGTCTTCGTGGACGAGCTCAACAAGTATGCCCCGGCGGACGGACCCGACACCTACGTCCGGAAGATGCTCCTCGACCTCTCCGAGCGCGGCCGGTACCTGGGCCTCGTCCTGTTTTCGGCGCAGCAATTCCGGTCACAGGTGCAACGCCGGGTCGTCGGGAATGCGGGCACCAGCGTCTACGGCAGGATGGACCTCGACGAGCTGGCCACTCCGGGCTATTCCACGCTCTCCCAAGCGACCAAGATCAAGCTCGCCACCCTTCCCAAAGGCGAGCTGATGCTGCGGCACCCGCATTTCACGCAGCCGATCTTCGTCAAGTTCCCCCGCCCGGCGGTGCTCACAAGCCGCGAGGCGATCGAGCGCTTCCCTCCCGCCGCGGAGCTTCCCTTCGCCGAAGCGGTCGTGCGGCAGCTTCGCCGCCTCGACCGCCGGGTTTCGCCCGCCGCCGTCCAGGCATTGATCGAGGGACGCCGGGAAGAGGACGTCCGTCGGGCGCTCTCCGCCACCCGCCGGGAGCGCCCCGTGGAGCCACTCGCCTTCTTCAGCGCCTGTCTCGGCCGCCGCGTCAGCGGCGAGGTTGTCGTCACCCGGAAAGGGGTCCCGGCGGTCAAGAGCGGCGACGACGGCTACGGGTTCTGATCTCCTCCCGCTCCACCTTGATTAAACAACAACTTGCGAGACATTACGGGTGTGAAACTCGCGCACCTCGCCGATCCCCACCTCGGCATCCGGCAGTATCAGCGACAGACCCAGAGCGGCATCAATCAGCGAGAGGCCGATGTGGCCCAGGCGTTCCGGGCCGCGATCGATGGCGTCATCGACGCGCGCCCCGATGCCGTGGTCGTCGCCGGAGACCTCTTCCACTCCGTCCGCCCCACCAACTCGGCAATCGTCTTCGCCTTCCGGCAGTTCCAGCGGCTTCGCGAATCGCTGCCCCAGGCCCCGGTGGTTCTGATCGCGGGCAATCACGACACCCCCCGGTCCGCGGAAACGGGCAGCATTCTGCGGCTGTTCGAGGAGCTGGGTGTCCACGTCGCATCGGACAAGGCGCGGCGGTTCGAATTTCCCGAGCTCCAGCTTTCCATTTTCGCGGTACCGCACCAGGCGCTGTTGGGCCCCGATCGCCCCTCGTTCAGGCCCGAAGGCAGCGCGCGCTATCGGGTGATGGTGATGCATGGAACGGTCGAAGGGGTATTGCCGGTGGACCGGGGCTCCTCGGACTATGGCGGCGCCCTGATCGGCGCGCGTGAGCTGACCGGGGACGAGTGGAGCTACGTGGCGCTCGGTGACTATCACGTGCAGTTCGAGGTGGCGCCCCGGGTCTGGTACGCGGGGGCTCTCGAGTACGTGAGCCCGGACTTCTGGGGCGACTGGCGGATCGAGAAGGAGCTCCGGCCGGAGAAGAAGATCAAGGGGAAGGCCAAGGGCTGGCTCCTCGTCGATCTCGACACCGGCAAGGTGGAGAGGAGGAGCATTCCGTCCGCCCGGGATATCGAGGACCTCGAAACCGATGCCAGCGGCCTCGAGGCGGCGTCGGTCGATGCGCTCATCAAGGCGCAGGTCGCCTCAGTCAAGGGGGGCATCGAGGGCAAGATCGTCCGGCTGAAGATCTACAACGTCCCGCGGCACGTGGCGCGTGAGCTCGACCACGCCGCCATCCGCGGGTACAAGACGTCGGCGCTCCACTTCAATCTCGACCTCCGGCGGCCCGAGGCCCGGCACACCGTGGGCGTGGGCGCGCCCTGGCGCCGGCAGACGCTCCCCGAGCTGGTCCGGGAGTTTCTCGGCAAGCGGCCGCTGCCGGAGAGCATCGACCGGGAGACGTTCGTCCGACTCGGCGTCGAGTTGGTGGACGTGACCGAGAGCGACCTCGTGGCGACCTGATGCAGATCCACCGGCTGCGCCTCTGCAACTTCCGCCAGCACGAGGACACCGATCTGGCGCTCGGCGCCGGGCTCACCGGGATCATCGGCCCCAACGGCGCCGGCAAGACCACCATCCTCGAAGCCATCGCCTGGGCCATGTACGGCATGTCGGCGGCCCGCGGCAATCGGGAGACGATCCGCCGGCGGGGCGCGCCCCCCCGCGCGCGGGTCGAAGTGGAGCTGGAGTTCACCCTCGGCCCCCATCACTACCGTGTCGTGCGTTCGCTCCACACCGCCGAGTTGTACCAGGATGGCGATCCCTCGCCGGTCGCGAACTCCATCGGCGCGGTCACCGAGCGGGTCACCCGGCTCCTCTCCATGACGCGGGACGAGTTCTTCAACACCTACTTCACCGGACAGAAGGAGCTCGCCGTGATGGCGCGGATGACCGCGCCGGAGCGGGCTCAGTTTCTCTCCCGCGTGCTCGGCTATGAGCGCATCCGCGAGGCGCAGGATCGGCTGAAGGAGCGCCGGACAGCGCTGCGCGCGAGGGTGGAGACCCTGCGTGCCGGCCTTGCCGACCCCGCCGAGCTCGATCTCGCCGACAAGCGCGCCCGCGAGCGGCTCGCGGCGGCGGAGAAGACGGAGGCGACCGCCGCGAGCGCCCTCGCGGGGGCCGAGGCAACGCTGGCTTCGGTGCGCCCCCAATGGGAGCAGCTCCAGCGTCTCCGCGAGACCGTCCTCGCGCTGGAGTCCGAGATCAGGATCGCCGATCACCAGGCCTCCTCCACGGTCGATCGAGCCGAACGCCTCGAGCGTGAGGTGGCCGAGGGGCTGGACGCCGCCCGGACGCTGGAGGAGGTTCGCCTCCGGCTCGCGCCCCTCCCGGCGCTCCGGGAGGAGGCCGTCGCGCTGGGCCGCCAGGCCGAATCGTGGGCCCAGCGCCAGAGCCTGGCGGCCCAGCGCGACGAGGTCCAGGCTCATCTCGGCTCGGTGGAGGAGCGGATGGCCGGCCTTCCCGATCAGGCCGCATTGCGGGCGGCCGGCGAGAGGGTGAGCGGATTGCGCGCGTCGCTCACCGCCGCGGCGCTCGACGGCGAGAACGCGCGCACCGCATGGGTTCGCGACGCGCAGGATGCCCAGACCAAGCGGCAGGGGCTGCTCCAGCAGTATCAGGAGCTCAGGGACCAGCGTCAGCTCATCGTCGCCGCGGGGCCGGACGGTGTATGTCCGACCTGCGCCCGCCCGCTCGGTGCCGAGTATCCCGCCACGCTCGAGCTGCTGGACGGCCAGATCGAGCAGGTCGTGGCCAACGGCCACTTCTACAAGCAGCGGATTGAACAGCTCCAGAACGAGCCGAAAGACCTCGAGGAGCTGGACAGCCGGCGCCTCGCCGTCGAGCGCGAGCTCTCGGCGGCGACATCCGAGCTGGGCCGGCTCAACGCGCTGGCCCAGGAATCGGGGAGGCTGGACGAGGAGCGGCAACGCCTCGCCCAGCGCGTGGCGGAATTGCAGGGCTCGCTCGATCCCCTTGCGGGATCGTACAACGCCGGGCGACACGAGACGCTCCTGGCGGAGATTCGGGCACTCGAGCCGCTCGCGCTGCAGGCCGAGCGCCTGCGCACCATCGGCGATCGCACCGATGCGCTGGCATTGGAGCTCGCAGCGGCCCGCGATGAGCGCGAGCACGCGGCGGCGGCCGTCGCTGCCTTCCGCGCCCGGCTGGCGGTGCTCGGGTACAGCGAGGCTGCATTCCGGGAAACCCGGGAGGCGGAGGCCGCCGCCGACCGGGCGCGGAGGGAGGCCGAGATCGCCCTCGTGAAAGTGCGCGCTGAACGCACCGCCGCCGCGGAGGCGGTGGAAGCCGTGGCTCGCCGGCGTGCCGAACGCCTCGCCCGCGAACAGGAGGCGGCAAGGGCCGCGGCGGATCTCGCCCTTCATCAGGAACTCGATCGCGCGCTCGCCGATCTGCGGACCGATCTCAATGCCGGCCTCCGGCCCGATCTGTCCGATCTGGCCTCCGGTTTCCTCCGCGACCTCACCAACGGCCGGTACAGCGAACTGGAGCTCGATGAGGACTACAACACGACGCTGATGGAGGACGGCGACCCCAAGGCCGTGATTTCGGGCGGCGAGGAGGACATCGCCAACCTCGCGCTCCGTCTGGCCATCAGTCAGATGATCGCCGAGCGGGCGGGACAGCCGCTCTCGCTGCTCGTACTCGACGAGATCTTCGGTTCCCTCGACGAGGAGCGCCGTGCCGCCGTCGTGGAGCTGCTGCGCGCCCTGGCCGACCGGTTCCCCCAGGTCATCCTCATCACCCACATCGACTCGGTGCGCGAGGGCTTCGACCGCGTCATCCGCGTCGGGGTGGACCTGGCGCGCGGGGTCTCGACCATCACGGAAGAGCCGCTCGGAGGGGAAGATGTGGCGGCCTGACCGGAGTGTGCGCGGACCAGACCGGCCGGCGACCCGGGACATCGATACCCTGAACCGCGTCTTCGCCGAGGCTTTCACCGATCGGTACAGCCGGGACGGACTGGTGGGCGTTCGGGTTCCCCAGTTGACGCCGCTCGTCTGGCGCTACGCGCTGGAGGATGCCGGTGACGGGGCCATGGTGTGGCGGGACACCGATGGACACATGGTCGCTTTCAATATCGTGCACCGCTCCGGCACCGAAGGGTGGATGGGGCCGCTCGCCGTGCGACCCAACCGGCAGGGCGAGGGGATCGGATCGACGATGGTTCTGCAGGGCCTCGAGTGGCTTCGGTCGCAGGGGGCCACGACTATCGGACTGGAGACGATGCCGCGCACCGTGGACAACATCGGCTTCTACAGCCGGCTGCGCCTGGTTCCGGGCCACCTCACCGTCACCTTGGTGCGGGACGTCCCCCGGCACGGCGGCCCCGCCCCCGAGGTGCTCTCCGCGTCGGGCCGGCTCGCCGCTTCCCGGATCGAGGAGTGCCGACGGTTGGTGGACACCCTCCACCCGGGCGTGGACTTCAGCCGCGAGATCACCCTCACCCGGGAACTCCGGATCGGAGATACCACGATGGTGCGTGAGGGAGGGCAGTTGGCGGCGTTCGCATTGTGGCACTCGGTGCCGCTCGCCGCCGGCCGCCCGAAGGACGAGCTGCGTGTGCTCAAGCTGGTGGCTCGGTCGATCGAGGCATTCGACCATCTGCTCGACGCGGTCCAGGCGAGCGCGGTGGTGGAAGGGGTGGACCGGATGGCGATCAGGTGCCAGAGCGAGTTCACCGCGGTGTATCTGAGGCTGGTGGGACTGGGGTACCGCGTCCACTGGACCGACCTGCGGATGCTGCTGGAGGGGTATCCCCAGGAGGCTCCGAGGCAGGGGATCGTGATGTCGAACTGGGAGATTTGAGGGGTTCAGCTCCTCCGGGCGAGCACGTCCTCGTACACCGCGAGGGTCTTCTTCACCATC
>CAYYXP010000281.1:0-8778 GCA_964475685.1 uncultured Gemmatimonadaceae bacterium
CATCAACGTCGAGGAGATCAAGCGGCCCGAGCTTTCCGCCCAGCTCGTCGGCGACAACATCGCCCACCAGCTCACCCAGCGCATCTCGTTCCGTCGCGCGATGAATCGGGCGGTGCAGAGCGCCATGCGGATGGGCGCCCAGGGAATCAAAGTGCGGGCCTCCGGCCGGCTGGGCGGCGCGGAGATCGCGCGGACCGAGGGGTACCAGGAGGGCCGGGTTCCGCTCCACACGCTGCGGGCAGACATCGACTACGCCACCAGCACCGCGAAAACCACCTACGGCACGATCGGCATCAAGGTGTGGATCTTCAAGGGCGAGGTGATCGAAGACGTGTCCGGCCGCACCTACAGCACGGGGGCCTGAGACCGATGCTCGCGCCCAAGCGAATCAAGTTCCGCAAGACCTTCAAGGGCCGGACCCGGGGCATCGCCGCGCGGGGCAACACGGTCGCCTTCGGGGAGTTCGGCCTGATGAGCCTGGAGCCGGGGTGGGTCACCAACCGGCAGATCGAGGCCTCCCGCGTCGCGATGACCCGGGAAATGAAGCGCGGCGGCAAGGTGTGGATCCGGATCTTTCCGGACAAGCCGATCACCAGGAAGCCGGCCGAGACCCGCATGGGCAAGGGCAAGGGCAACCCCGAGGGATGGGTCGCGGTGGTCAAGCCGGGCCGCATGCTGTTCGAGATCGAGGGGACCACCGAGGACCTCGCCAGGAAGGCGCTGGCGCTCGCCTCCGCCAAGCTCCCTGTCCGCACGCGTTTCGTCACGCGCCAGGAGACCTGAGCGATGAAGGTCAACGAACTGCGGGAGATGTCGAACGAGGACCTCTCGGCGAAGCTGGGCGAGCTCGTGTCCGAACGCTTCAACCTTCGGTTCCGCTCGGCCACCGAGTCGATCGAGAATCCGATGCGCTTCCGGGCGCTGCGGCGCGACATTGCGCGCATCAAGACCGTCCTGCAGCAGCGGGCCGGACAGGCGGAGGGGTAACCGATGACTGAGTCGAGCACGACGCGCAACCAGCGGAAGAGCCGCACCGGCGTGGTCACGAGCGACAAGATGGAGAAGACGGTGACTGTCTCCCTGGTGCGCCGCTACGCCCACCCGGTCTACGGGAAGCAGGTCACCCGGACCAAGAAGGTCAAGGCGCGGAACGAGCACGGCGCCAAGGCGGGCGACACGGTGCGCATCATGGAGACGCGTCCGCTGGCCAAGACCGTCCGCTGGCGGGTGACGGCGATCGTGGAAAGGGCGAAGTAAGCCATGGTTCAGCAAGAGACGATACTCCGCATCGCCGACAACTCGGGCGCGCGCCGAGCGCTCGTCATCCGGGTCCTCGGCGGCAGCAAGCGCCGCTACGCGGGGCTGGGCGATACCGTCGTCGTGGCCATCAAGGTCGCGATCCCGACCGGGCAGGTGAAGAAGGGCGACGTGGCCAGGGCGGTGATCGTGCGGACGGCCAAGGAGACCAGGCGGAAGGACGGCTCCTACATCCGGTTCGACGAGAACGCGGCGGTCCTCATCGACGACGCAGGAGAGCCGAGGGCCACCCGTATCTTCGGCCCCGTTGCCCGTGAGCTGCGCGAGAAGCGGTACATGAAGATCGTCTCGCTCGCGCCGGAGGTGTTGTAGCATGAAGCCGCTCGTCTACAAGAAGGCCAAGCGGGTGCGGCGCCAGGCACCGGTGTTCCTCAGGCTGCACGTCACCAAGGGCGACACCGTCCAGGTGATGTCGGGCGATGACAAGGGGAAGCGGGGACCCGTGCTCCACGTCTATCCCAAGACCGGCCGGGTCACGGTGAAGGGCGTCAACATCATCAAGCGGCACCAGCGTCAGACGGCGACGGCGGAGGCGGGCATCATCGAGCGCGAGGCGCCGATCCACCATTCGAAGGTCATGCTGCTGGACCCCAAGGGCGGCACGCCCACCCGCGTGCGCCGGCGCATCGACGCCGACGGCACGGTGGAGCGAATTGCCACCCGGTCGGACCAGCCGATTCCGAGGAACCGGTAACGATGGCCGAGACGACGGAGAAGGAAAAGGAGAAGGCGCCGGCCCCGGGCAAGCGCGAAGGCAAGGGCGGGCAGCCGGGCAAGGGGAAGGAGAAGGGCGGCCCCAGCGCGCTGGACCACGTGCCCAAGGCGGCCGAGGGCACGCCGCGGCTCCAGGTTTTCTACCAGCAGACGGTGCGGGCCAAGATCCAGAAGGAATTCGGGCTGGCCAATCGGCACGAGGTCCCTCGGCTGGAGAAGGTCGTGCTCAACATCGGGATGGGAGACGCCGGGAAGAACCCGAAGCAGCTCGAGGCGGCCGTCGAGGAGCTGGGGATGATCACCGGCCAGAAGGCGGTGGTGACCCGGGCCAAGAAGGCGATCGCCAACTTCGACCTGCGCGCCGGCATGCCGGTGGGCTGCACGGTGACGCTGCGCGGCGCGCGGATGTACGAGTTCCTCGACCGCTTCATCACGCTGGCGATTCCGCGTATCCGTGACTTCCGGGGCCTGCCCAACCGCAGCTTCGATGGCCGGGGCAACTACACGTTCGGCATCAAGGAGCAGATGATCTTCCCCGAGATCGATTACGACAAGGTCGAGAAGATCCACGGGATGGACATCACGCTCGTCACGTCGGCGCGGCGGGACGACCTGGCCATGGCTCTGCTGCGCGAGCTGGGTTGGCCGTTCAGGGGCGAGACACCACAGAGGGTTGCATAACATGGCCAAGACTTGCTGGATCGAGCGCGCCAAGCGCAAACCGAAGTTCAAGGTCCGCACCGTGCGCCGGTGCCAGCGATGCGGACGCGCGCGCGCCGTGCTGCGCAAGTTCGGCCTGTGCCGTATCTGTTTCCGTGAGCTCGCCTTGAGGGGGGAAATCCCGGGCGTGCGCAAGGCCAGCTGGTAAGGGGAACGAAGGAATGAGCCTGACAGATCCCGTCGCGGACATGCTGACCCGCATCCGGAACGCCTGCTCGGCAGGCCACCGGCGTGTGGACATGCCGGTGTCCAAGCTGAAGGCGGAGGTGGCCCGGTTGCTTCGGGACAACCACTACATCGCCGATTTCAAGATTCTCGACGATGGCGCCCACGGCGTCCTGCGGTTGTACCTGAAGTATCACAACGAGCTGCCGGTCATCCGGGAGCTCCGCCGGGTGTCGACACCCGGCCTGCGGCGCTACGTGAAGTGCCGCGAGCTGCCCCGGGTCAAGAACGGCCTTGGCATGGCCATCGTCTCGACCCCGAGGGGGCTGATGACCGATCGCGAGGCCCGAACCGCCAACCTCGGCGGCGAGCTCCTCGCCGTCGTCTGGTAGGAGGCCGCATGTCGCGTATCGGCAGGAAGCCGGTCACGCTGCCCAAGGGGGTCAACCTCGATCTCCAGGGTCAGACCGTGGCGGTCAAGGGCCCCCGGGGCGAGCTCCGGCGCACCCTCCATCCCGAGATGAAGCTCGCGTTCGCCGACGGCACCTTTACCGTCGCCCGGCCCAGCGACGACAAGCGGCACAAGGCGCTCCACGGCCTCAGCCGGACGCTGGTGCAGAACATGGTGGACGGCGTCTCGAAGGGGTTCAGCAAGACGCTGGAGATCCAGGGCATCGGCTACAAGGCCGAGGCCAAGCCCTACGGCGTCAACCTCATCGTCGGCTACTCGCACCCGGTCAAGTACGAGGCGCCGAAGGGGATCAAGATCTCGGTGGAGAACAACACCACCGTGAAGATCGAGGGCGCCGACAAGGAAGCCGTCGGCCAGGTGGCCGCCGAGCTGCGCGCCGTGCGTCCACCGGAGCCCTACAAGGGCAAGGGCATCCGTTACCAGGGCGAGCACGTCCGCCGCAAGGCCGGCAAGACAGGAGCCAAGTAGCATGCGCACCATTCACGCACCCAAGACCCGCGCCCAGCTGCGGTACCGCCGGCACCTCCGGGTACGGCGCCGGGTGGCCGGCACCGCGGAACGGCCCCGGCTGGTCGTCTTCCGGTCCCTCAAGCACATCTATGCCCAGCTGGTCAACGACGACCTCGGTGTGACGATCCTGGGCCTCGGCGACGGGGCCGAGGGCCTGGCCGTCGAGGGCGCGGGCAAGGTCGCTCGCGGCAAGGCGGTGGGCAAGCTGCTCGCCGCGAAGGCGAAGGCGGCAGGCATCACCCGGGTGGTCTTCGATCGCGCGGGCTACCGTTACCATGGTCGCGTGCAGGCCGTCGCCGACGGCGCGCGCGAAGGCGGATTGGAGTTCTAAATGGCAGACGAGGCGACCCCGACCCCGGTGAGCGAGACCCCCGAGCAGCCCGCGGCCGCAGCCGCGGCCCCGGAGCGGCCGGCCGGTTCCGAGCGGCCGCGGGGGCGCGGCGGGCGTGGCGGTGGTGAGCGGGGTGGACGCGGCGGCCCGCGGCGCGACCGCGGCGACCGGGACCACGCCAGCGACCATGTCGAGAACGTCATCGCGATCAACCGCGTCGCCAAGGTGGTGAAGGGCGGCCGGCGGTTCTCGTTCAACGCGCTGGTCGCGGTGGGCGACGGCAAGACCAAGGTCGGCATCGCGATGGGCAAGGCCAACGAAGTCTCCGAGGCGGTGCGGAAGGCGGTCGAGGCCGCCAAGCGCAACATGGTCGAGCTGCCCAAGACCGGGTCCACCATCCCGCACGAGATCGTCGGCTCCCACGGCGCGGGCCGGGTGCTGCTCAAGCCGGCGGCCACCGGGACCGGCGTCATCGCCGGCGGTCCGGTGCGCGCGGTGCTCGAGTGCGCCGGGATTACCGACATCCTGACCAAGAGCCTGGGCTCCACCAACCCGCACAACATGGTTCGCGCCACGATGGACGGGCTCAGCCGCCTCGTGTCGGCCCGCCAAGTGGCCCGGGAACGCGGCGTCGAGCTGGACCAGATCGCCTACAAACCGCGACAGGAGGGCTGACGATGGGCCGCAATCCTGTCGTAGGCCGCCAGGGCCCCAAGTATCATGCCGCCGTCATCCCGAGCGAGGCCGACGCGGTGTCGGTATCGGTGCGGCAGATCCGGTCCGAGATCGGTCACCCGGAGACCATGCGCCGGACGCTCCGCGCGCTCGGCCTTCGTCACCACCAGCAGGTCGTCTGCCTCAAGAACACGGCGTCGATCCGCGGGATGCTGTACAAGGTGCGCCACCTCGTCGAGGTGTCGCCGGCGCAGGAGAGCTGATGGCGGAGAAACGGAAGCCCCTCACCCTGTCCAACCTCCGCCCCGCCCGGGGCTCCACGTCCGCGCGCAAGCGGGTCGGACGGGGGCCGGGATCGGGGCTCGGCAAGACATCGGGGAAGGGTCACAAGGGCCACAAGGCGCGGACCGGCGGACAGACCAACCCCGGTTTCGAGGGCGGGCAGATGCCGATGTACCGGCGGCTGCCCAAGCGTGGCTTCACCAATCCCTTCAAGGTCGTCGTGCAACCGGTCAATCTCGGCCGGCTCAAGAAGCTCGGCGGCACCGATGTGAGCCTCGAGACGCTGTATTCGGCCGGCCTCATCGGGAAAGCCAACGTTCCGGTCAAGTTGCTGGGCACCGGCGACGCCGACCGGGCCTATTCGGTCCGCGGCGTGGCCATTTCCGCGTCGGCACGCGCGAAGATCGAGGCGGCCGGCGGCAAGATCGAGGGGTAAGTGACCGCACCCCGCGTCCCCGCCCTCGCCATTGACGACGAGCTGAAGCGGAAGCTGCTGTTCACGCTCCTCGCGCTCGTCATCTACCGGATCGGCGCCCACATCGCCGCGCCGGGCGTGAACGTCACCGCCCTGGCCGATTTCATCCGGAACTCCGCCGCCGCCGGGTTCTTCGGGCTGTATGATGCTTTGGGCGGCGGCCTCTCCCGGGCAACGGTCTTCGCGCTCGGGATCATGCCGTACATCTCCGCCTCGATCATCTTCCAGCTGGCTGGCGGGGTCGCCCCGTCCATCGGCAAGATGCAGAAGGACGAGGAAGGGAAGAAGAAGATCACCCAGTGGACGCGGTACCTCACCGTGTTCATCTCGCTCTCCCAGGCCTATACCTTCGCCCTGTTTACCGAGTCGATTCCCGGCGCGGTGCCCACCCCGGGGTTTGCCTCTCGCCTCATCATGGTGGTGACCCTCACCACCGGGGCCATCTTCGTGATGTGGCTGGGGGAGCAGATCACCGAGAGGGGCATCGGCAACGGCATGAGCCTGCTGATCACCTTCTCGATCCTCGAGCGTCTCTGGCCCGGCACCCTGCAGCTGCTCCAGTTCATCGGCAGCGGGGTCGTGAGCGTCGTCGGCGCCGTGGCGTTCCTGGGCATCCTCGCGGCGGCGGTGGCGTCGGTCGTGGCCATGACGATCGCGGCGAGGCGAATCCCCATCCAGATCCCGCGCAAGGTCATGGGCCGGGGGCGCATCCGCGAGGGGCAGAAGACCTTCATCCCGATCCGGCTCATCACCGCCGGCGTCATGCCGATCATCTTCGCCCAGACGATCATCATCGTGCCGGGCACCCTGGCGTCGTTCACCACGAACCCGGTCCTGACCGACCTCGCCAGCTTCTTCACCCCGGGCGACCTGCCATACAACATCACGTTCGCCATCATGATCCTGCTCTTCAGCTACTTCTACACGTCGATCATCTTCAACTCGGTCGACCTGGCGGAAAACCTGAAGAAGCAGGGCGGCTTCGTCCCGGGGGTCAAGCCGGGGGCGAGCACCGCCGACTACATCGATGGCGTCCTGGCCCGCATCACCCTGCCCGGCGGTCTCTTCCTCGCCGGCATCGCGGTGCTGCCGATTCTCGTCTCCAAGTGGCTCGGGATTCCCAACCAGGGCTTCGGGGGAACGTCGGTGCTCATCGTGGTCGGCGTGCTGCTCGACACCATCGCGCAGGTGGAGCAGCACCGCACGCTCCGCAAGTACGATGGCTTCATGAAGACGGGACGCGTCAAGTTCAGGGGCAGGCAGCAGCGATTCATGTAGAGGGCGGTTCTCTCCGAAGGAGAAAGGCTTGGACATCCTTCTCATGGGGCCTCCCGGTGCCGGCAAGGGCACGCAGGGCGCTCTCCTGGCCGAGGCCCTGGGCCTTCCCAAGTTCGCCACCGGCGACCTGCTGAGGGACGCCGTCAAGCGCGGTACGCCGCTCGGGCTCGAGGCCCGGGCGGTCATGGAGGCGGGGCATCTCGTGGGCGACGGCATCATCCTCGGCGTCGTCCGGGAGGAGCTGGGCAAGCCCGAGGCGGCCAAGGGCGTCATCTTCGACGGGGTCGTGCGCACCATCCCGCAGGCGGAGGGAATGGAGCGACTGCTCAGGGAGAAGGGGCGCACGATGGACGCGGTGCTCTTCTTCGATGTGTCCGACGCCGAGATCCTGGCGCGGTTGAGCCTTCGCCGCGAGCTGGAGCATCGACCCGACGACGCTCCGGACGCGCTCGCCACCCGCCTCAAGGCGTACCGGGATCAGACTGCCCCGGTGCTCTCCTGGTACGATGGGCGCACCGGAGTGCGCAGGATTCCCGCCACCGGCACCATCCAGGAGATCGCGGACAGGGTGCAGCGCTCGCTCGGCAGCTAGCGATGATCACCCTGAAGTCTCCCCGGGAAATCGACGTCATGTGCCGGGCCGGGCGGATCGTCGCGGCGACGCTGGCTCTGATGGCGAAGATCGTCCGCCCCGGCCTCACCACCGAGGACCTCGACGCGGCGGCGGAAGCGTTCATCCGCAGCCATGACGGCGCCTCCCCCTCCTTCAAAGGCCTCTACGGGTTTCCCAAGACGCTGTGCACCTCGATCGATGCGGAGATCGTGCACGGCATTCCGTCGCCTCGGCGGGTGCTGAGCAACGGCAGCATCGTGAGCGTCGACGTGGGCGTCCATCTGGAGGGGCTGCACGCCGACTCGGCCACCACGCTGCCCGTCGGCGAGATCAGTGCGGACGCGCGACGCCTGCTCCAGGTCACACGGGACGCCCTCGCTGCGGGAATCGCCCAGGCCAGAGTGGGGAACCACGTGGGCGACATCGGCCATGCGATCCAGACGGTGGCGGAGGGGGCGGGGTACGGTGTCGTGCGGGAGCTGGTGGGCCATGGTATCGGTACCCGGTTCCACGAGGAGCCCCAGGTGCCGAACTACGGAAGTCCACACCGGGGCCCCCGCCTCCTCGAGGGCATGACCCTGGCCATCGAACCCATGATCACCATGGGCAGCCCGGCGACGCGGACTCTGGCCGACAAGTGGACCGTGATGACGGCGGATGGGTCCCTGGCGGCACACTTCGAGCACACGGTGGCGATCACCGCCAACGGGCCCAGCATCCTCACCGCTCTCTGAGCGTCAGCGGATTCGCTCGTTCAGGATCTGTCGCGCCCGCCACTCCGCCGCCTCCGCCTTCTCCAGCAGCTCCAGCCCCAGCGACAGCATGGGCGCCGACTCGGCAGACGCGGGGTCGAGATCGGAACGCATCGCCCAGTAGGCGCTGCGGGCGGCGGCCGCGGCGAGGAAGGTGCCCGTGGCAGCGTCCCCGAGCGCACTCCGCGCGCCGGCATCCGCCATCATGACGGCCAGGTCCGCCGCGGCGACCGCGCCCTCGAGAAGATCGAGTTGAATCCGGGCGGCTTCACCGAGCGCCTCGGTCCGTGCCTCGCCCCGGGCGCCCAGGAAGCGCTCGAACACCTCGGCGTCGCGCACCGCGAGGCGCAACAGTTCGTCCCGGAGTTGCGGCGCTCGGCCGAGGACCGAGCGGGCGCGCTCGTGGCCCACGGCGTAGCGCTCCTTGCTGTGGGTGAGCGCGGCGACCATCTGTGCGAGCGCGGCAGCGAGAGA
>CAYYXP010000282.1:0-6520 GCA_964475685.1 uncultured Gemmatimonadaceae bacterium
GGCGCGGCGATTACGTCGCCGCGGCCGACGCGTACCGCGCCGTGCTCGCCGGCAAACCCACGGATGTGGTCGCGCTTCTTGGACTCGAGCGGGTGCTGGTGCCCCTCAACCGGGCCGGCGACCTCCTTCCCGAGGTCCGCGCGGCCCTCGCGGCCAAGTCACCCAGCGAGGTGGTTTACGGGGTGGCGCTCAGAGCGTGGGCCGCGGCGGACGAGCCGGACAGCATGCGCGCGGTGGCGGATCGATGGGCGGCCGTCGCGCCCACCGATGAGGCGCCATACCGGGAATGGGGGGCCGCGGCCCTGGGCCGTGGCGATCATGCGGGAGCCGTCGAGGCATACGCCCTGGGTCGTGACCGGCTGAAGCGCCCCGATGCCCTTGCAGCGGAGCGCGCGCAGCTCGCCGTGATGGATGGCGACTACGCTGGCGGGCTCAGGGAGTGGCTCGCCGCCGTCCGCCGCCTCCCCGGCTACCGGCTGAGCGCCATCGGCGCCATGAGTCAGGCGCCGGCGGATGCGCGCCCCGGGCTTCTCCGCATCCTGTCGCGCGAGGAGGACTTCATCGCTCGCCGCATGGAGGCGGAGCTTCGGGTGCGATGGGGTGATCCGGTGGGTGGCCTGCAGACGCTGCTCGAGGCGCTGCCCGACGGTCCTGGTCCCGCAGCCGATGCGCTGCGCGAGTTGGTCGATCAGCTCAGGGCGCAGCAGACACCCCAGGGGAGACTCGCGCTGGCCCGCGGCCTGGAGGCGCTCGCGGACCGTTGGCCCGGCGGGGACCGTTCCCGGCTGCGCCTCGAGTCGGCACGGGCCTACACCGCCGCCGGCGACCATGACGCGGCGCGCCGGATGTTGGCCGGCCTGGCCGACGATCGCTCGGCTTCGCGGCCCGTCGCCGCCGGCGCGTCCGACGCGTTGATTCGAGTTCTCATCGCCGAGGGGCGCCTCGACGAGGCGGCCCGCCGACTCGACGCTGATGACCTCGCGCTCTCGGTCGACGTGCGCGAGGATCTCCGCCTCGGCCTTGTCAGCGGGTGGCTGAGACAGGGAGATCTCGCCAGGGCCGAGGCCGCCCTCGGCGCGGACAGCACGGTGGAGGCCTGGGCGCTCCGGGGGAAAATCCTTCTCTTCCGGGGCGATATCGCAGGGGCGGTGGAGCACTTCCGGAAGGCCGGACCCTACGCCGGGGATCGTCAGGAAGCCACCAGCCGGACCGTGCTCCTCGCCTTGCTTCAGCCGCTCGAGTCCGATTCACTCCCGTCGCTCGGCCGGGCGATGCTTCTCCTGGAGAAGGGCGACACGGCTCACGCCATCGCCGCGCTGGAGATCGTCTCCCGAGGCGTCTCCGCCGGCAGTGGCGGCGCGGGGATCGCCTTTCTCGCCGGGCGGCTCGCCGCCGCCTCGGGCCGCGGCTCCGATGCGGAACGCCTCTTCCGCGCGGCGGCCGTGAAGGACGCCCCCGGCACCGCTCCGGCGGCGGAGCTGGCGCTGGGCGAGCTGTTCCTCTCTCAGGACCGAACTTCGGACGCCGTCGCCCAACTCGAGCACCTCATCCTCACCTACCCCGAGAGTGCGCTGGTGCCCCAGGCCCGCCGCCGGCTCGACCAGGCGCGCGGGGCGGTGCCCAAGACATGAGGCGGCGCGACTTTCTGAGGCGGGGCGGGGCGGGGTTGCTGGCCCTTTCGCCGGGCGCCGCGCTCGTCATGCCGCGGCTTGCGTCGCCATGGCTGCTGGTGCCGATGGACGAGACCCAGTCGGACCACCTCAAGGCCTACGGCCTCGCCTACCGCCTGCTCGATCGCGGCGGTCGCGCCGAGTGGCTGCTCAACTATCGGAGTGGATCGTTCCTCATCCCCGCCGACGCCGCCACCGCGCGTGACGCGGCGCTGAACGGAATCACGACCGAGCCGCTGGAGGATGGGCAGGTCGTGCAACTGCGTGGTGAGCTCCAGAACGGGAACATGGACGCCGTGCCCCTCGAGAAGGCCCCGAGGATCGCCGTGTACGCGCCCCCGAACGCCCCCCCGTGGGACGATGCCGTCACCATGGCCCTCAACTACGCGGGCGTGAAGTTCGAGAAGGTGTGGGACGCGGAGGTGCTCGGCTCCGGACTCAAGGCATACGACTGGCTGCATCTCCACCACGAGGACTTCACCGGGCAGTACTCCAAGTTCTTCCTCAACTACTCAGGGTCGGCCTGGCTGCTCGAGATGGTCGAGCGCAACAGGGCGGTGGCGCGGCAGCTCGGCTTCCCCTCGGTTCCGGCGGAGAAGCGCGCCGTCGCCTCCGCGATCGCCCGGTACGTGGAGCGTGGCGGCTTTCTGTTCGCGATGTGCACCGCCACCGAGACCCTGGACCTGGCGCTCGCGGCGGACGGGGTGGACATCGCCGCCGCCTATTCCGACGGCACCCCGATGGACCCCGGTGCGTCCGCAAGGATGCACTGGGACGAGGCCTTCGCCTTCCAGCACGCCGAGCTGGAGTCGAGCCCGATCGTGCCGGTCTACTCGGACATAGACGGGCACCAGGTGAATTCGCCGGAGCGACGGCAGCCGCTCGGATCGTTCACCCTGTTCAACTTCAGCGCCAGGATCGACCCGGTGGCCACCATGCTGGTGCAGAACCACCGGCAGGTCATTCCCGATTTCTACGGGCTGACGACGTCGTTCACCAGGAAGACCCTCAAGCCCGGCGTCACCGTTCTTGCCGACGAGCCGGGGGCCCCATGGGTCAAGTACATTCATGGTGAGCACGGCCAGGGCACATGGACCTTCTTCGGCGGGCACGATCCCGAGGACCCGCAGCACCAGATCGGCGACGCACCCACCGATCTCTCGCTGCACCCGCACTCCCCCGGCTACCGGCTCATCCTGAACAACGTCCTCTTCCCGGCCGCCAGGAAGAAAGAACTGAAGACGTGACCGATCGGCTCGCGCCGGGAGTGCGCGCGCTTCTCGCCGGCGAGATCGCCGCGGCGGGCGGGCGCGAAGTGTCGTTCCTGGCCCAGGTAGACCGCGACGGCGTGATCGTCGCCGCCCGCCCCCTCGCGCGCGGCACGGTGGAGATGGTGCTGGCCCTTCCTACCGCGCCCTCGCGCGGGGAGATGCTTCTCCACAACCATCCGAGCGGACGACTCGACCCGTCGGGGGCCGACCTGAGCGTCGCCGCGCATCTGCACGACGCGGGGGTGGGGTTCGGGATCATCAACAACCAGGCGACGGAGGTCTACGTCGTCGTCGAGGTCCCCCGCGACCGCCCGGTCATCCGGATCAATCCGTTCGACATTGTGGACCTGCTGGGCGAGCACGGCCCCATCGCTGCCCGCCTCGGCCAGTACGAGGACCGGCGCTGCCAGCGCGACATGGCGGCCCACATCGCGGACGGCTACAATGACGGCGGCGTCCTCCTGCTGGAAGCCGGCACCGGGGTGGGGAAGTCGTTCGCCTACCTCGTGCCCGCCCTGGAGTGGGCCCGCACCAACGGGGAGCGCACGGTCGTCAGCACCAATACGATCAATCTTCAGGAGCAGCTGGTGGGAAAGGACCTTCCGCTGCTCCGGCAGGCGCTCACGACGGCCGACTACACGCCGACGTTCGCGCTGCTCAAGGGGTGGCGGAACTACCTCTGCCTGGCGCGCCTCAACCAGGCCGTCGGCGCGCAGCGCACGTTGCTGGAGCCGGAAAAGCACGACGAGCTGCTGGCCATCGCCGAATGGTCGGCTCACACCGCCGACGGCACGCTGAGCGACCTCGCCATCGTTCCGGCGCCGGAAGTCTGGGACGAGGTGAGCGCGGAGCCGGACCTCTGTACTCGCCTCAAATGCCCTCATTTCGACGGCTGCTTCCTCTTTCGCGCCCGCCGCCGCGCCGCCGAGGCCGACGTGGTCGTCGTCAATCACCACCTGCTTGCCGCCGACCTTTCGATCCGGCAGTCGCAGGACAACTGGGAGACGGCGGCAGTCCTGCCCCCGTACCGCCGGCTCGTGCTCGACGAGGGACACCATCTCGAGGACGTCGCCGCGAGCCACCTCGGCATCCAGGTGACCAGCCGGTCGATTCGCCGGCTCCTCGCGCGATTCGAGCGGAATGGGCGCGGGCTCGCGCCGACGCTGGCGAGCGAGCTGGCCGCCCGCGCCGATCTGCTGAGCCGCGCCAGCCTCGACCTGCTGCGAGAGCGCCTGCTCCCCGCGCTGGCCGATGCCCGCCGCGCCACCGATGCCCTGCTGCTCCGCCTCTACGAGCGTCTCGACGGCGTTCCCGCGGGCAAGCTGCGGCTGGACGATGCATTCGCGACCGATCCGATCTGGGCCGAGGGGCTCGGGCTCGAGCTCGATGCGACGCTGGGCGCGTTCCGCTCGGTGTCCGAATCGGTGGAAACCATCGCCGACCGCTTGGCGGAGTCCGAGGAGTCCGAGCGCCGGGGACAGATTCTCCAGGAGCTGCGCGGCGTGATGCGGCGGCTGGAATCGGTGTCGGACGGCCTCAACCGGACCTTGCGTCCCGTTGCCGGAGGCGCGCCGACGGTGCGCTGGCTGGAGCGCACGCCGCGCGGGCAGCAGGTTGGCCTCCACGCGGTGCCGCTCGACCTCGCGCCGATCCTGAAAGAGCTGCTCTTCGATCGCCTGGAGACGACCGTCCTCACCAGCGCCACGCTCGCCGCCGGCGGCGAGTTCGACTTCTTCGAGTCGCGCGTCGGCTTGTCCGGCGAGGGCTCGCCGGTGACGGTGCGGGAGATCCTGCCTTCGCCCTTCGACTATCCCTCACAGTGCGTCTTCGGGATCCCCGACGACCTGCCCACTCCCCGGGAGGACGAGCACGCGCACGGCACCGCGGTGGTGCAGGTGGTGAGTGACCTGGCGTACGCCTCCGACGGCGGCATGTTCGTCCTCTTCACCAGCCACGCCTCGCTGAGGCGCGCGGCCCAGGAGATCCGCTCCGCGCTCGGCAACCGTTGGCCGATCCTGGTGCAGGGCGAGTCGCCGCGCGACGCTTTGCTCCGCCGCTTTCGCGAGGCGGAGAACGCGATTCTGCTCGGGACCGACTCCTTCTGGGAAGGGGTTGATGTGCCGGGCCGCGCGCTCCGTACCCTCGTGCTGAACAAGCTACCTTTCAAGGTGCCCTCGGAACCGGTGACGGCGGCGCGGCTGGAACGGCTGGCGGAGGAAGGACTCGACGGCTTCATGCATTATCTCCTTCCCCACGCGGCGCTCAAGCTGAAGCAGGGGTTCGGGCGGCTGATCCGGAGCCGGCAGGACATGGGCGTGGTGGTGCTGCTCGACAGCCGGGTCGTGACCAAACAGTACGGGCGGCTGCTGCTGCAGGGATTGCCGAGGGCCGAACGAATCGTCGGGAGCTGGGCACAGGTGCGCACCCGGTGCGAGGATTTCTTTGCCCGCCAGGGGATCGGAGCGATCGCGTGATTCCGGTGCGTCCCGGCAAGATCGTCTGCATCGGGCGCAACTACGCCGCCCATGCGAAGGAGCTGGGCAACGAGGTGCCGGCGGTACCGATGTTGTTCTTCAAGCCCCCGAGCGCGCTGATCGGTTCCGGCGATCCGATCCGGCTGCCGGCCGTGTCGCGGCAGGTGGAGTTCGAGGCCGAGATCGGTGTCGTGATCGGCCGGCGGCTCCATGACGTGGATGCGGCGGAGGCGGAGCGGGGCATCGGGGGCTACGTCTGCGTGAACGACGTCACCTGCCGCGACCTGCAAAAGCCCGACGGCCAATGGGGGCGGGCCAAGGGGTTCGACACCTTCTGCCCGGTGGGGCCCGAGGTGCGGAGCGGGCTCGATTGGCGCAACCTCGAGGTCATCTGCCGGGTCAACGGGCGCGAGCGCCAGCGGGCCCGCGCCACCGACATGCATTTCTCGATTCCGGTGCTGATTTCCTTCATCAGCGGCATCATGACGCTGGAGCCCGGCGACCTGATCGCCACGGGCACGCCGGCCGGCACCGCGCCGCTCCAGCCCGGCGACGTGGTCGAAGTCGAGATCCCCGGCATCGGGGTGCTTTCCAATCCCGTGGAGGATGGAACACGGCAATGATCGAGCTGAGCCAGCGGGTCCGTTCCCTTCCGGGCTATCCGCTCGCCGAGATCCCCACGATCAAGCGCCGCCTCATCGAGTCCGGGGTGGATGTGATCGACCTTGGCGCGGGCGACAACGATACCCCTCCGCCCGAGGTCGCCGTCGCCGCGATGGGAGAGGCACTGCGCGACCCGGCGTACAGCAAGTACGGCTTCCAGCAGGGGCTGCCCGCGTTTCGCCAGGCGGCGGTGCGCTGGGTGGAGCGGCGGTTCGGCCAGCGCTTCGACCCCGCGACGGAGACCCTGCCGCTGATCGGCTCGAAGGAGGGGCTCTCCCATCTCCCGCTCGCCGTCGTCAACCCCGGCGATGTGACCATCGTGCCGGAACCGGGGTACCAGGCGTATCTGGGCGGATCGCTGCTGGCGGGGGCGCAGCCGCACGTCGTCCCGCTGCGGCCGGAGAACGGCTTCCTCCTCGATCTTGACACGGTCCCGGCGGAG
>CAYYXP010000283.1:0-1615 GCA_964475685.1 uncultured Gemmatimonadaceae bacterium
CGGCAGCTCAACGAGGCGCTGGCACGGGGCCTGGAGAACGGGGTGTGGTTCGCGGGGAGCCTGCCGGCGATCGTGGAGGAGTTGCTCGAGGTGAGGAATCCCGGGGTCCACGAGCGGCGGGTGGATCGGGAGACGGCTACCAGGCTCCGGGACAAGCTGATGGGGGTGGGGTGCCAGGGGACCTTCGCGGAGCTCGCGAAGGTGCGGGTGAAGGTCGGACCGACTGTCACACCCTCCCGGTAAGTTGCGGCGGCACGTTCCACACTACGTCGCACGCGCCGGGAGGCAGCATGAAGACCGATGTCCGCCTGTCCACCAAGTTCCTGACCACCCAGAACGCCCACCAGGTGGGGATGCTCGTCACCCTGGAAGGCGAGACCCCGGTCCGCCGGCCGCCCATCAACGTGGGGCTCGTGCTCGACCGGTCGGGCTCGATGTCGGGGATGCCACTGGAGGCCGCGAAGGAGGCGGCGGCGCGGTTCGCCTCGTTCCTGACCGCCCAGGACCGCCTCTCGGTGGTCGTCTTCGACGACAGCGTCGAGACGATCTTCGGCCCCGCCCCCGGCGGTAGCCCCGCGGCGGCGGAGGCGATCGCGCGGGTCCATCCGGGTGGCTCGACCAATCTGTCCGGCGGCTGGCTCATGGGCCGCAAGCTGGTGGAGAAGGGCAAGGTGGAGGGGACCAACCGCGTGGTGCTGCTCACCGACGGCCAGGCGAACGTCGGCGTCGTGGACCCCGCCAAGCTCGTCGGCCTGGCCCAGAACGGTGCGAGTCGCCGAGTCACCACGACCTGCATCGGCTTCGGCGCGGGGTTCAACGAGGACCTGCTGGAGCCGATGGCGCGGTCGGGCGGCGGGAACTACTGGTACGTCGAGTCGGACGATCAGATGGCCGCCATCTTCGAGGGAGAGATCGAGGGGCTCGTCGCCCTGGCTGCGCAGAACGTCGAGGTGGAGGTCCGGCTCACCCACCCGCGCGTCGCCGGTGTCAGCTTCCTGCAGTCGTATCCGGTGCGGCAGCTTGCCGGCGGCGGGTGGAAGGTGGCGCTCCACGATCTCTACGCCACCTCGCCGCGCGCCCTCGGCCTCGTCTTCCACGTCGAGGACGTCCGTGAGCTGGGCAAGGTCCAGCTGGGCGAGCTGCAGGTCGAGGCCGACATCGTGACCGAGGCCGGCATCGAGCACCGCGTCACATCCATGCCGGTCTATGCCAACCTCGACGGCGAGGACCGGATCGAGCCCGTCGTCGAGCAGACCTTCCTGCGGTTCCAGGCCGCGCGCGCGCGTGAGGAGGCGGTACGGCTGGCTGACGCGGGCAACTTCGATGGGGCCTCCGCCAGCCTGCGCCATGCGGCCAGCGAGCTCACGGCCTGCAGCTCGGCGCCGGGGGCCGCGGAGGAAATCGAGGATCTGCAGTTCGAGGCTCAGAAGCTCGACCAGCGCGTGTACCTGGCGAGCGACCGCAAGTATCACGGGGCCCGTGCCATGGCCAATTTTGAGCTGAAGGCGGACTACTTGCGAGGGGTGAGCCGGCGGCGCAAGCCGAAGAGTTGAGGCAGCGGTCGGGGCGGGCTTGGGCAGGAGGAAATAGATCTTGAAGTGGTTCTGGGGATTGG
>CAYYXP010000284.1:0-8807 GCA_964475685.1 uncultured Gemmatimonadaceae bacterium
TCGGGCGGCGCTACCTCAAACCGCACCACCGACCGCGGCGCCGCCGCCTGTTTCCGGCCCCATCCTGCCGCGGCGAGCGCGCCGAGCGCCACCGCCGCGATCGTCATCGGGATCGCGATCCGGGTCCGCCAGTCGGCGCCAGCCCCATGCGCCTGGGCCGCCATCATCGGCACGGTGAACGACGCGTTCCCCAGCGCCGCACGGAACTCCGACACCGAGGCGAACCGGTCCGCCGGCAGCTTGGCCAGCGCCTTCCGCACCGCCGCGTCCACGTGCGCCGGCACCGTCTTCCGCCGCTTGGTGACCGGCTCCGGCTCCTCGGTGAGGATCTTCGCCACCACCGCCTGCACCGTGTTGCCGAGGTGGGGCGGCTCGCCCGCCAGCATCTCGTAGAGCACGCAGCCGAGGGCGTAGATGTCGCTCCGCGCGTCGATGGCGCGGTCGCCGGTGGCCTGCTCCGGACTCATGTAGTGCGGCGTGCCGAGCGAGAGCCCCGTCTCCGTGAGCCGGGTACCACCCGCCTGCGACACCGCCAGCGCGATCCCGAAGTCGGCCACCAGCGCCTGCCCGGCCTGGAGCAGGATGTTCTCCGGCTTGATGTCGCGGTGCACCACGCCGCGCTCGTGGGCGAACTGGAGCGCCGCCGCCACCGAGTCGGCGATCCGGAGGGCCTCATCCACCGGGAGCTGCTTCTCCCGTTGGATGCGGTCGCGGAGCGACTCGCCCTCGATGAACGGCATGACGTAGTAGAGGTAGCCCGCCGCCTCGCCCGAGTCGTAAAGCGGAAGGATGTTGGGATGCTGGAGGTTGGCGGTGACCTCGATTTCCTTGAGGAACCGCTCGGCGCCGAGGATGGCGGCCAGCTCCGGCTTCAGGACCTTGAGCGCCACGTGGCGGTGGTGCTTCACGTCCTCGGCCAGGAACACCGTGGCCATGCCGCCGGAGCCGAGCTCGCGCTCGACTTGATAGCGTCCGGTCAACGCCTCGACGACGCTGGGGGGCATCATGGTCATCGCTCACGCTCGACGCGGTAGGTGGAGCCCAACGCCGACTGCAACTCGCCGGGCAGGTCCATGGTTTTCGCTGACGCCAGTCTGGGATGTGGGGTAGGGGAGAAGGTAATCCAGCGGGGGGGATTCGCTACCAGCCCCGCGATGAGGGTTACGCCCCGCTGCCCGCCGGCGCGAACTTTTCCACGCCGCCGACAACATTGTGGAGAGAGTTGTCTACAGGGGTTGTTGAGATGTGAAGTAATGCCTGGGGAGGGGACTCAGGGGCGCGGGGCCGGCGCTCCCTCTCCGCTCACGGCTCGGAGAATCCGCCTGATGGCGTGCGAATCGGTCTGAGTCGCCGGCGCGAGCGAGTCCCCGAAGGGCAGGGAAGGAACCGAGAGATCCACCTCGGTCGGAGCGGGCTCGATGGCTGTTGCCGAGTCTTCGGCCGCGGGGGCCGGAGGCGAGGCGCCGATCGACGTCACGATCGTGCGCTTGCGCGCGATGGGAGGCGAAGCGGGCGGTCCGAATGTCGGGCCGCTGGTCCTGACCGCGACCGAGGGTGAGGGCTTGGGTGGCGAGGAGTCGATCTTCTCGGCCACTACCACCGGTGCAGGTACGACTAGCTGCATGGTTGCCGGCAGTACGTTGGCCGGCTGTGGAGTCTGGGTATACGAGGCAACCGCGTTGGAGGCCCTGCGCGAGGGCGCGGCGGCGGACAGTGCCAGGTAGGACCCGACGAGGAGTACCGCCGCGGCCATGGCAAGATGGATCGGCCGGAACCGGCCGGCGTCCGGGGGGTCGAGCGATACGTGCTCCGCCGGGAGGGAAACCTCCTCCACCGCCGGCAACTTGTAGGCGATGGGTGGCAGGACGGCCGCCGGAGACACGACCACAGGCGCCGCCACTACCGGCGGCACCACTACCGGAGCTACCCTGACGACCGGCGCCGGCGCGGATGGGACCACGATTGCCGGGGTCTCCCCCGACTTCGTGCCGGGCATGTTCATCGCCTTCTTGTAGTGCGGATGGAACTCGATCGGCAGCCACTTCTGAGATGCGCTGTGGAAAATCCGCGCCTTGGGCGTGATCAGCCCGTGGCGGATTCCCGTCGCCAGCTCCTCGATCGTCCGGAAGACAGTTTCTTCTCCCGGTTTGAGCTCTATCCGGTACATCGGCAGTTCCCTCGGTGACGTCAGTGGATGCACTCCTCCATGCCAATTTCATGCTCGCCGAAGTGCATCTTTCTGCATGCCGCTGCGATACGACCGACCGTCCTGACTGCGGCGCTGAAGACCGGCAGGACCATGGGGTTAACCTCATCCCGGCAGGGATGGCGCTGTGCCGCCGATTTCCCGCGGCCGGCATGACCTGGGTGAGCCGCTCGGCTCGGCTGCAGAAGCCTCGTAGTTTGCGAGGAACGGCACATGGATCGTGACCGCTTGACGCCTCCTCCGCTGTCCGGGTAGGATGCTGCGGCCAATGCGATTGAATCCCTTCCGCGCCGTCCGTCCCGCTCCCGAGCTGGCCGCCCGTGTCGCCGCCGTGCCCTACGACGTGGTGAATCGCGCCGAGGCGGCGGAGCTGGCCCGGGGGAACCCGCTCAGCTTTCTGCACGTCGGCCGTTCGGACATTGACCTGCCCGAGGACGTCGACCCCTACGACCCTCGGACCTATGCGCGGGCGCGCGAGGCGCTGGAGCGCTTTCTGGCCGCGGGGACGCTCCGGAAGGACCCGTCTCCCTCGATCTACATTTATCAGCAGGTGATGGACGGCCGGGCCCAGACGGGGATCGTCGGCTGCGTGCACATTGACGACTACGAGCACGACATCATCCGGAAGCACGAGAAGACCCGGCCGGACAAGGAGGACGATCGCACCCGCCACGTGCTGACGCTCATGGCCAATGCCGAGCCGGTGTTTCTTACCTATCGGGGGCGCCGCGAGGTGGATCGGGTGGTCGCGCCGACTCTGGAGACACCGCCGCTCTACGATTTCGTGGCCCCCGACGGTGTCCGCCACATCGTCTGGCGGGCACCGGATGCCGGGGCGGTCGTCGCCGCGTTCCGCGACGTGCCCCATGCCTACGTGGCCGACGGCCACCACCGGTCGGCAAGCGCCTGGCGGGCGGGCAAGGAGCTACGGGCCAGCGGCAAGCGCGGAGAGGGCGAGCACGACTGGTTCCTCGCCGTACTCTTCCCGGCGGAGCAGCTCAGGATCCTGCCCTACAACCGGGTCGTGTGCGATCTGCACGGGCTTGGTGTCGCGGAGGCGCTGGCGCGAATCGAGGGCGTCGGGAAGGTTTCCGTTACCGACGATGCGACGCCGCGCCGGCCGGGAGGGATCTGCTTCTACCTCCCCGGCCGGTGGTACCGGCTCGAGCTGGACGAGGCCACGATTGACCGGAGCGATCTGATCGGGTCGCTCGACGTGTCGCTCTTGCAGGATCGCGTGTTGGGCCCGATTCTGGGAATCGGAGACCCTCGCATCGACAAGCGCATTGACTTCGTGGGCGGGGTCCGGGGGACGGCGGAGCTGCAGCGGCGGGTGGACTCGGGCGAGATGGCCATCGCCTTCTCCCTCTTTCCAACCACGCTCGAGCAGCTGATGGCCGTGTCGGACGCGGGGATGGTCATGCCGCCCAAGAGTACCTGGTTCGAGCCGAAGTTGAGAAGCGGGTTGTTTGTGCACGAGTTATGAGGTAGCCGTGAAAGTTCTCATCGCCGACAAGTTCGAGAAGGTGGGCATCGACGGGCTCAAGGACCTCGGCTGCACCATCGTGTCCCAGCCGGAGGTGCCTGCTGAAGAGCTGCCGGCGCTCATTCGCCAGGTGGACCCGCACATTCTGATCGTCCGGGGCAAAAAGGTGACCGCCGACTCGCTCAAGGCGGGCAAGGCGCTCACCCTGGTGGTTCGGGCCGGTGCCGGGATCGACACGATAGACGTGGAGACGGCGTCGAGCATCGGCGTGTTCGTCTCCAACTGCCCCGGCAAGAACTCGATCGCGGTAGCCGAGCTGGTGATGGGACTTCTCCTTGCGTGCGACCGGCGCATTCCCGACCAGGTCGGCGACCTCCGGCAAGGGCGGTGGAAGAAGGGGGAATACTCCAGGGCACGCGGACTCTACGGGCGCACCCTCGGCATCGTGGGACTGGGACCGATCGGGCGGGAGATCGCATCGCGGGCCAGGGCCTTCGGCATGCGGGTCGTCGCCTGGTCGCGCAGCCTGACCCACGAGGAGGCCGACCGTCTCGGCGTGACCTACGCGCAGATGCCGATCGAGGTCGCGCGCCTCTCCGACGCGGTCTCGATCAACGTGGCCGCCAACGCCGAGACGAAGCATCTGGTCGGCGCGGAGTTCCTTGCCGCCATGCGCCCGGGGGCGTATCTCATCAACACATCGCGTGGCTCGGTGGTCGACGAGAACGCGTTGAAGCGCGCCATCGAGGAGAAGGGGATCCGTGCAGCGCTCGACGTCTTCCAGAACGAGCCCGCGGGCCCCACCGCAGATTTCACCAGCGCGATCACGCAGTCGCCGGGGGTGTACGGCACTCACCACGTCGGGGCGTCCACCGACCAGGCCCAGGTGGCCATCGCGCACGAGGTCATCAGGATCGTACAGGCATTCCAGGCCACCGGCGAAGTGCCGAACGTGGTCAATCGCCTCGCGCGCAGCTCGGCCACCCACGTCCTCTCGATCCGGCACCTGAACCGGCCCGGCGTGCTGGCGCACGTCTTCGGGGTGCTGGCGGGCGCGGAGATCAACGTCGAAGAGGTGGAGAACATCATGTACCATGGCGCCCACGCCACGCTCGCCCGGATCCATCTTGACGGCGAGCCCAACCACGGCGCGCTCGACAGCATCCGCACCGGCAATCCCGACATCATCAGCGTGGAGTTGAGCGAGCTATGAGCGAGCGCATCTATAACTTCAGCGCCGGTCCCGCCGTCCTCCCCGAGCCCGTCCTCCGGAAGGCGCAGGAAGCGGTGTGGAACGTCGCGGGGAGCGGAATCGGAATCCTGGAGCACAGCCACCGCGGCAAGGTGTTCGACCGGATTCTCGACGAAGCCGAGGCGGCCTGCCGCGAGCTGGCGGGGATTCCCGATGGCTACCGGGTACTCTTTCTCCAGGGTGGCGCGTCGCTCCAGTTCTCCATGGTGCCGATGAACCTGCTGCCCGCCGACCGGACCGCGGACTATCTCCTGACGGGCGTCTGGGCGCAGAAGGCCGTCAAGGAGGCGAAGATCCTGGGCGGCAAGGTTCACATCGCCGCCAGCAGCGAGTCCACCAACTTCGACCGGATCCCGAAGGCCGAGGAGATCAGCTACTCCCCGGAGCCGGCGTACGTCCACCTCACCACCAACAACACGATCTTCGGCACCCAGTGGCGGAGCGAGCCGGTCATTCCCGCGGGCGTCCCGCTGGTGGCGGACACCTCGAGCGACATGTACAGCCGTCCGATCGACGTCCGGAAGTACGGGCTCATCTACGCCGGCGCGCAGAAGAACCTCGGCCCGTCGGGCGTCACGCTGGTGATCGTGCGCGACGACCTGGTGGAGGCGGGCCCGAAGACGTTGCCCACCATGCTCCAGTACCGGACCTTCGCGGCGGAGAAGTCGCTCTACAACACGCCGCCCACCTTCGGGATCTACATCATCGGCGAAGTGTTCACGTGGGTGAAGGCGCAGGGCGGCCTGGCCGCGATGGCGGAGCACAACGAGGCGAAGGCGCGTCTCCTCTACGACCACCTCGACAACGGCGACTTCTTCCGCGGCACGGTGCAGCCCAACAGCCGTTCACTCATGAACGTCACGTTCCGCGCGCCGTCGGAGGAGCTGGAGAACAAGTTCATCGCCGAGGCGACGAAACGCGGCCTGGACGGGCTCAAGGGACACCGGTCGGTGGGCGGCATGCGGGCGAGCATCTACAACGCCTTCCCCCGGGAAGGGGTGGTGGCGCTGGTGACGTTCATGAAGGAGTTCGAGCGGGCAAACCGCACCGTCGCGGTGAGCTAGCCGGCGGCGAGGGTCCTGACCAGCTCGTCGTTGGTGCGGGCCCGACGCATGTCGGTGGTGAGATCGTTCATCGCGGCCACGGTGGGCATGCCGGCAATGCGGTGACGCAGGAGGCGGGACACCGCCAGCGCCTCCTCCGACAGCAGCAGCTCTTCCCGACGGGTGGCGCTGGCCACCAGGTCGATGGCCGGGAAGATCCGCCGTTCGGCCAGCTCCCGGCTCAACACCAGTTCGCTGTTGCCGGTGCCCTTGAACTCCTCGAAGATCACCTGGTCCATCTTGCTGCCGGTGTCTACGAGGCAGGTGGCGATGATGGTGAGCGATCCGCCGCCCTGAGTCGGATCCACCCGGCGAGCGCTGCCGAGAAAGCGCTTGGGCTTCTCCAGCGACTGGGCGTCGAGCCCGCCCGAGAGCGTCCTGCCGGTCCCCTTCTCGACGGTGTTGTAGGCCCGCGCCAGCCGGGTGAGCGAATCCACGATCAGCACGACATCCTGCCCCAACTCCACCCGCCGCCGCGCCCGCTCCAGGATCAGCTCCGCCACGCGTACGTGCTGGGACGCGGGGTTGTCGAAGCTGGATGCGACCACCTCGCCCGCACCCGCCGCCTCTATCTCGAAGACTTCCTCGGGCCGCTCGTCCACGAGGAGGATGAACAGCGCCGCATCCGGCTGGTTGGCGGTGACCCCTTCGGCGATCGACTGGAGCACCATCGTCTTGCCCGCCTTGGCGGGGGCGACGATGAGCGCGCGCTGCCCCTTTCCGAATGGGCAGAGGAGATCGATGACGCGATTGGTGAAGTCCGGCTGCCCCTGGCGGGTCAGTCCGCATTCGAGCTTGATCTGTTCGTTGGGATGGATCGCGCCCAGCCGGGTGAACTCGAGCCGCCCCTTGATCTGCTCGGGCGTCCGGCCGTTGATGTCCGTCACCTTCTCGAGTGTCGGACCCCGGCCCTTGCCGCCGGCCCGGACCTCGCCGTCGATCTCGTCGCCTTGACGCAGCTCGTACTGGCGAATGATCCGCTCTCCGACGTGGACATCGCCGTCAGTGGGGAGGTAGCCCGTCTCCCGCCGCCGCAGGAATCCGCTGCCCCGTCCGGCGAGATCGAGAACGCCGATACTCACGCGGCGGAGGCCACGGATCGCTTGATGCGATAGAGGATGGCGGTGAGCCCCTGGGTTCGGGTCATGCCCAGCGTTTCGGTGAGTCCGAGCTGGTCGAGGAGATCGTCCGGCACCCTGGCGACCTCTTCGGGCGCGGCGCCGTCGAGGCTGCGCGCCAGGAGGGAGATGAATCCGCGCACCGTGGGGCTTTCGCGCGGCACGTCGGCGTGGATGTGGACTTTCCCGCCGGCCACCTCGACCCAGAGGAAGACCGGGGTCATGCATTCGTGCACCCGATGTTCCTCCCGGTCGCGCTCGCTTTCCAGGCGCTCGGGGAGCGGCGGGAGCTTGGCCGAGTAGTCGAGGAGGGTCTCGAGCCGGGTGGTCCGGTCGGCCGACTTGAAGCGGGGGATGAGGGTGTCCAGCGATGGCATGGGTGCAAAGTAACCGGCAGGCCCCGTCCGGGGCGCCGTCCTTGACGCCACACCCGGCCGCGATGTATACCTATGCATGCCCATGACTAGCGCCCTGGCACTCGGCAGCATTATTCCGCTCCGACTCTCCCCGAGAGGCGGCGCGCCAGCACACGGATAGCTCCACCGTCCCGAGCACGGCAACACAGCGCGGCCTCTCCAGCGAGAGGCCTTTTTGTTGGACTGCACCCCCACTCGAGCGTTTCGATGACCATCCAGCTGTACGACACCACTCTTCGCGACGGCACTCAGCGCGAGGGACTCTCCCTGTCGGTCGAGGACAAGGTGAAGATCGCCCGCCTGCTCGACCGCCTAGGCGTCGGGTACATCGAGGGAGGGTGGCCGGGGTCCAATCCGAAGGACGCCGAGTTCTTCCGGCGGATGCGCGACGAGCCGCTGCGCCGGGCCCGGATCGCGGCGTTCGGGAGCACCCGCCGGGCCGGAATCCGCTGCGAGAACGACGGGAATCTCCACGCCCTCCTCGACGCGGACACCCCGGTGGTCACCATCGTCGGCAAGAGCTCGACGCTGCACGTCGATCGCGTGCTGGAGACCACGCGGGAGGAGAACCTCCGGATGATCGGGGAGAGCGTGAGCTACCTGAAGCGATTGGGGAAGGAAGTGATCTACGACGCGGAACATTTCTTCGACGGTTACGATCTCGATCCCGGGTATGCGCTCGCGACGCTCGATGCCGCCGCCGGCTCGGGCGCCGACTGTCTCGTCCTCTGCGACACCAACGGCGGCGCCCTGCCCGACGCCGTGCGCGAGCGGGTCTGCCTGGTCCGCGACCGGCTGCGCACCGCCGTGGGCATCCACCCGCACAACGACGCGGGCCTCGCCGTCGCCAACGCGCTCGCCGCGGTGCAGGCGGGCGCGGTGCAGGTGCAGGGCACGATCAACGGCTACGGGGAGCGGTGCGGCAATCTCGACCTCATCCCCCTCATCGCCACCCTCCAGCTCAAGGCCGGCGTGCCGGTGCTCGACCCCGAGGCGCTCGCGCGGCTCACCGAGGCGTCGCTCTTCGTCGCCGAGGTGGCCAACCAGCATCCCGATCCGCACGCGCCGTATGTGGGGCGGAGCGCCTTCGCCCACAAGGGCGGCCTCCACGTCGCCGCGATCGCCAAGGTGCCGGAGAGCTACCAGCACATCGATCCCGCCGCGGTCGGCAACCAGATGCGGGTGGTGGTGAGCGAGGTCTCCGGCCGGCGCAACATCCGGATGCG
>CAYYXP010000285.1:0-7645 GCA_964475685.1 uncultured Gemmatimonadaceae bacterium
CTCGACGCCAACGGCATCCTGCACGTGTCGGCCAAGGACAAGGCCACCGGGAAGGCGCAGAAGATCCGGATCGAGGCGTCTAGCGGCCTCAGCGATGCCGAGATCGACAAGATGGTCAAGGCGGCGGAGGCGCATTCGCAGGACGACAAGACCCGCCGCGAGCAGATCGAGTCCCGCAACCAGCTCGACAGCCTGGTCTACCGGGTGGAAAAGGACAGCAAGGACTGGGTGGACAAGCTCCCCGCCGACGCCAAGTCCAAGCTCGACGCGAGCCTGGAGGGCGCCAAGCAGGCGCTCCGGACCGGCGAGGCCGAGGGCATTCGCCGGGCTCTGGGCGAGCTCAATGCCGCGTATTCGGCGGCGGGCGCCACCATCTACCAGGCCACCCAGGGCCAGTCCGGCCCGGCCGAGGGGCAGGCTCAGGAAGCTGGGGCCGGCGGCGCGGCTCACGGCAAGGATGACGTGGTCGAGGCCGACTACGAGATCGTGGACGACAAGAAATAGGCTTGCAACCGAAACACCCGGTGGCACATCTAGGTACTATTGGGTATCAGCTTGGATGTGCCACCTTCACGTTCTGGACAGGATAGGTCGATGTCCGCTCGCTCCCTGAACTGGCTCAAGTTCGGCGGCCTGGTGGCCCTCGCGTTCGCGCTGGGGCTGCTGTTCGCCGGCCTGCTCGATTTGCCCAACCGCTCCTCCGCACAGGAGCAGGGCCGAGCCGCCTCCGCCATCGCGCCTGTGGTGACGCCGTCGATCCCGGCCGCCCGGCCGCTTCAGGAGTTGAGCGAGGCGTTCGCCGCCGTGGCGGAGCACGTCAAGCCCAGCGTGGTCTACATCAGGTCCCAGCGTACCGAGCGCACCACCCAGCAGCAGCGGGTTCCCCCGGGGATGGAGCGGTTCTTCCCCCGCTTCCGGCAGCCCGAGATCGAGCAGGGCAGCGGCTCCGGGTTCGTGGTTTCCGCCGACGGCTACATCCTCACCAACAACCACGTGGTCGAGGGCGCCGAGCAGGTCACCGTCCGGCTGCTCGACCGCCACGAGTTCATCGCCAGGGTGGTGGGCACCGACGCCAACACCGACATCGCCGTCCTCAAGATCGACGCGAAGAACCTTCCGCCGGTGGCGCTGGGCAACAGCGACGATGCCCGGGTGGGCGAATGGGTCCTCGCGATCGGCAACCCGCTGGGAGAAGGGCTCACCTTCACCGTCACGTCGGGCATCGTGAGCGCCAAGGGGCGCGCGCTGAACGGCCTTCCGGGCCGGGGACAGGGCAGCATCCAGGACTTCATTCAGACCGACGCGGCCATCAACCCCGGCAACTCCGGGGGACCGCTGGTGAACGTTCGGGGCGAGGTCATCGGCATCAACGCCGCCATCGCGAGCGAGACGGGGTTCTACTCCGGATACGGCTTCGCGATTCCGATCAATCTCGTGCGCACGGTCATGACCCAGCTCATCGAGACGGGCACGGTGCACCGGGCGGCCCTCGGCGTCCAGATCGACAACGTGTCGCTCAACGACGCGGCATACGTCGGGCTGCCGGAGATTCGCGGCGTCGTGGTGAAGGACATTCCCACCGACGATTCGCCCGCCAAGGCCGCGGGCATCGAGCCCGGCGACATCATCGTGGCGGTGGACGGCAAGCCGGTGGAATACGTCGGCCAGCTCCAGCAGATCATCGGCTTCCGGAAGCCCGGCGACGTGGTCAAGGTGGAGGTGGCCCGGAAGGGCGGCGTTCACAAGACGTTCAACGTCAAGCTCCAGCCCCTCAACGATGCTCCGCGGGTGGCGGCGGCCGATGACGGCGACTCCGACCGGACCGCCGGCCCAGCCGGCGCCGTCATGGGACGGCTCGGCATCAGCGTGGAGCCGGTGTCGCCGGAAACGGCGCGGCAGCTCCAGCTCCCCCCCGACATGAGCGGGCTTATCGTCACCGATGTCACCGCGGGCGGGCCCGCGTGGGAGGTGCTGGTGGACGACCCGCAGCGAGGCGGGCCCGACATCATCCTCTCCGTCGAGGGCAAGCCGGTGAAGACCGAGGCCGAGCTGCGCAAGGCGCTCGAGAAGGAGCAGCCGGGGGGCATCGTCACCCTGCGGATCTACAATCCGCGGGCGCAGAACCGCCGGGTGGAGCGGGTGCGCCTGGGAGACACCCGGTAGGGCCCCGCGCGCGCGCATCCTCCCTCCACCGGGAAGGGGTCGGCCACGCCGACCCCTTCTTGTATATTGCCACCGGGACAACTCGAGGACCTGGAGCGATTCATGGCGTGCTGGGGCAACCTGACGTTCGTGGTGGCCGCGGGGCTGGCGCTGGGAGGATGCCGGGGGAAAGCGGAAACCGCGGAAGCCACGGCTACGGGGCCCGGCTCCGACGCCGCGGCGCTCTCCGGCAAGGTCGCCCAGTTCGAGCCGGTCAGGCTCACCGCGGACCTTACGGGCCTCACCGCCAGCGAGCGGCGGATGCTGCCCAGGCTGATAGACGCCGCCGCGGCCATGGACACGATTTTCTGGCGCCAGGTCTACCCCGCTCGCGATTCTCTGCTCGGCACCCTGTCCGACTCCTCCCTCCGACAGCTCGTCGTCATCAACGCAGGCCCCTGGGACGCCTTCGACGATGACAGGCCGCTCATACCCGCGGTGGGACCGCGGCCGCCCGGCGCGGAGTTCTATCCCCATGACATGATGAAGGAAGAGTTCGAGACGGCGGCCGCCGGCAGCGACGGCTCCGCCTTGCGAGGCCTGTACACCGTAGTGCGCAGAAACTCGGCCGGCGCGCTCGTGGCCGTTTCCTATCACGAGGCCTACGCCGACCAGGTCAAGCTGGCCTCGACCAGGGTGCGGGAGGCCGCCGCCGAGGCCGAGGACCCCGGCCTCCGGAAGTATCTCGAGCTCCGGGCCCGCGCCCTCGAGACCGACGACTACCATGCGAGCGATGTGGCGTGGCTCGACATGAAGGACAACACGGTGGACGTGGTCATCGGTCCCATCGAGACCTACTCGGACCGGCTCTTCGGCTACAAGGCCGCCGCGTCGTCGTTCGTGCTCATCAAGGACAAGGAGTGGAGCGCCCGGCTCGCCCGGTACGCCAAGCTCCTCCCCGCGCTGCAGCGCGGCCTGCCGGTGCCCGAGGCATACAAGCGGGAGCGCCCCGGTACCGACGCTGACCTCAACGCCTACGATGTGGTGTATTACGCCGGCCAGGCCAACCAGGGCGCGAAGGCGATCGCCATCAATCTCCCGAACGACGAGCAGGTGACGTTGCAGAAAGGCACCCGCCGCCTCCAGCTCAAGAACGTCATCCGCGCCAAGTTCGACGGCATCCTGGTGCCGATCGCGCAGGAGTTGCTGGCCGCCGATCAGCAGGGCCATGTGAAGTTCGATGCCTTCTTCGCCAACATCATGTTTCACGAGGTGGCTCACGGGCTGGGCATCAAGAACACGATTCGCGGCCAGGGGACGGTCCGTCAGAACCTGAAAGACCAGCAAAGTGCGCTGGAGGAAGCCAAGGCGGACGTGCTCGGGCTCTACATGGTCACCCGCCTGATCGAGAGCGGCGACCTCCAGGGTACGGCGCTCGACGACCACTACGTCACCTTTCTCGCGGGCATTCTGAGGTCGGTCCGGTTCGGCGCGGGGGCCGCGCACGGCCGGGCCAACGCGGCGCAGATCTCCTGGTTCGAGGAGCATGGCGCGTTCACCCGCGATTCCGCGTCCGGCCGGTACTCGGTGAACGTTCCCAACATGCGCATCGCCGTGGATTCCCTGGCCTCGAAGATCCTCCGCTTTCAGGGTGACGGCGACTACGCGGGGGTGAAGAGCTTCATGGAGGCGCGCACCACGCTGTCTCCCACACTCGAGGGCGATCTCGCCCGCCTCGAGACGAAGAGGATTCCCGTGGACGTCGTGTTCGAGCAGGGCGTGGACGTGCTCGGACTGGAGCGATAGCGATGTCGGAATGGGAGCCGGACGAGATCGTCATCCACCGGCGGCGCCCGTGGCGAAAGTGGCTCGCCGGCACGCTGCTCCTCGGCGCGTCGGTCTACGGTGCCCGGTATTTCTTCCAGAAGAAGATGAGGCCGCTGGATTCCGCGGTCGCGGCGGAGTACGTCCGGTCCGACGTGACGGGCAGCGGGGACTCGCTCGACATCGTCGTCTCCTGGCACCTCACCGACGTCGTGGGGGCCCCCGAGGCCGATTCGGTGCGCCTGGAGATTGGACTGGACACCTCCGACCCGAGCGTGGTAATCCTCCCCGCCCGGCGACGGTCCGACACACTCCGGATCGCCGCCCCGGCTCCCGGAACCACGGCGACGGGCCATTCCTGCGTGTCGGCGGTCCAGGGGGGCCGGCTTTCGGGGGAACGCTGCACTCCGTGGCAGTTCGTTCGCCCGGCCGCGGACACGCCGCCCTCCAAGACCCAACCCGGAGATACGGCTGACAAGAAGGCGGCCACCAAGACGCGCCCGGCCAAGGCTGCTTCGGTGCTCCGCCTCGTGGTGCGTCCGTCCGGGCAGCAGGTGGACCCCGACGTGGGCGGGAAGTGCGCCGCCTGGCAGCGCGACAATCCCGGCGAATCGGTGTGGCTCGAGGTGAACCATTCCGCGGTGCCCGAATGCACCGGCCCCAACGGCAAGCCGACCGTCGCCCAGTTCTGCGCCTTTGCCGTCCTGCAGGACGGCGAGCGGGTGAAGACCGAGAGCTCGACCAATAGCCCGTACTGCGATGAGTTGTATCAGGCGTGGGTGCGGGAGCGTATTTCGTGACGTATCTTGGAGCCGTGCGACCCGGCTCCCTGATCAGGACGGCCCGCCACGGGCGGGCGATGTTCGCGTGGATCGCGATCTGCTTCGCGGTCAGCGCCATGGGTCTCGGCGCCCGGCACGGCTGCGGCGCACAGAGCCAGGCCGCCGAGCGGCTCGCGCACCATCACGGCGGGCCCGCCGAGGACGCTCCGACCCCCCCACCTGCCACCTGCGATTGCGTCGGCCACGCCTGCTGCCATGCGCCGGGGGCCGCACCTGCCCCTGGCATCACGGGCGTGGCAAGCCTCGAAGCGATGGTCTCCCCGGCCCACCTGCGGGGCCATGTCCCGTCTTTCGCCGCCCCTCGCCTCCTTCCCTACGCCACGGCTCCTCCCCCCGCGCCTGCCGCCTAGCAGCAGTCTGATCGTCACGCCCCAGATCCGAACGACGCTCTGAAACGAGGAGCTCGCCCACGGCGAGCCTGAGAGCCATGCCGGAAACGAGAATCGCCCGCCGCGCCGCGTGCGCCCTTGCGCTTGCCTGCGTGGCGACCGCACCCAACGCCGAGGCGCAGGACAGCACCCGGGTCACCGTGCTGGCGCCGGTCACCGTCACGGCGACGCAGGAGCGCCCCGTCGCCCCGCCCGTCACCACGGCCGACGTGCCACCGGAAGCCCTCCGGCGCACGCCGGCGGCCAACTCGTATGATCTCGTCCGGCGCGCGGCGGGCATCGAGGTCCACGAACAGGGCCAGGGGCCCGGCTTCGCGTCGGACGCGGTCATCCGCGGATTCACCTCCGATCATTCGTCGGACGTGCTCCTGGTGATCGACGGAGTGCCGATCAACCTCCCGGTGCACGGTCACGTGGAGGGGTATGCGGATTGGAGCGTGCTCTCGCCCGCGGCCGTCACCTCGCTTCGCGTCATCCATGGCCCCGCGAGCCCGTTGTACGGGGACTTCTCGCTGGGCGGCGTCGTCGAGGTGTTCACAGCTCCCGATGCCACGGGGGTGACCGGCGGCCTGTCGGGCTCCAGCCACGGCGACGCCGGCGGATGGATTCGCACCGGGCGGCGCCTCGAGCGCGGCGGCTTCCTCATGGCCCTGGATGGGAGGCGTGAGGAGGGGTGGCGCGACAACTCTTCCTACTGGCTCGGCAACGGCATCGTGCGAGGATGGCATCGGGTCGGCGCGGCCAGGGTCGAGGGAGGGTTCGCCGCCTACGGCTCGACCTGGAACTCTCCCGGGTTCGTGCCGGTGGCCCGGTACAACGCCGGCGACCTCGAGACGGCGACCGACCCCACCGACGGCGGCGACGCGCGGCGCTACATGCTCAGCGGCCGGTACGGGCGCCCCCTCGGCGAGGCGACCAGGCTCGATCTGTCGGCGTGGGGGCAGCTGGTCCGGTCCACCGTGTTCCTCAACATCCCCGAGGAAGGCGTCGTGCGGCAGACCGAGGAGCGCGATCGGCGCACCGCGGTCGGGGGCCAGCTCCATATCATCCATCACACTGTTCCGGGCGAGCTGAGCGGCGGGATCACATGGCGTGGCGATTGGGCCGAGTACGATCTCTACGAAACGGTCGCTCGCGTCCGGGAGGGAACCGAGCAGGCGGACGACGGGCACTACCTGGCCGGCGGCGTCTTCGCCCGATGGCGAGGGCTCCTGGGGAGCCGGCTGGTATACGACATCGGGGCGCGGGTGGATGTGATCCGCTACAGCAGTCTCGACCGGCTGGCCGGGTCGGCCTGGGAGCAAGCCACCGATGAAATCGTCAGCCCCAAGCTCGGCGCGCGGTATCTCCTCGGCGATCGCATCGCGCTCCTCGGATCGGTCAGCCGCGGCTTCCGCGGTCCGGTCGGCGTCATTGGCGATCCCTCGCGTCCCCTCGTGACCGGATGGTCGAAAGAGCTGGGCGCAACCTACGACGGCGGCGCGCTGCATCTCGAGGCCGCCTTGTTCCAGACCGACGTGCGCGACGAGCGCATTCTCGATCCCGTCACCCGCGAGGAATCCACCTCGGGGCGGAGCCGGCGCAGAGGGGCGTCGCTCGAGGCCACCGTGACGCTGGGACCCTCGGTGAGCCTGGTCGGCGAGGCCACCTATAACGACGCCGAGATCACCGGCTCCGCGGGTGCCGGCGCGCGCATCGTGGCGCCCATGTCCCTCTCGGTCGGACCGACGCTTCCCGGCGGCACTCCCCTGCGGCCCAGTTTTCACGAGGTGCCGCTCTCGCCGGGCGACAGGGTGCCGGGCGTGGCGCAGTATTTCGGACGGGTCGGCGTCGAGAGCGCATTGAGCAGCCGGTTGGGGGGCCGAGTGCTCTGGCGATTCACCGGCCCCTTCACCCCGATCGGCGAGCCCGGGGTGCGCACCCAGCCGTACGGGGTGGTTGACGCGGGCGTCTCGTTCGCGTTCCGCGCCGCCGGGCCGGTCGTGGATCTCGATCTCCTCAACGTGCTGGACACGAAATACCCGGAGCTTCGCGCCTCGGGGTTCCTCAATCCGGGGGCGCCTCGAACGCTTCGCATGGCATTGCGCTTTGCCGACCGGAGCTGAGCGCGACCCCATGGGGGGAACACTTCCACAAGACCGTGACCGGAGGCGGGGAGACCGGCAGCGGGACCCTGACCATAGGCTATGGGCATGACGAGGCGGCCGACGAGCTGTCGTTCGGCCCGTTGGCGGTGTCGGTGGTCGCCGCGGCACAGTAGGCCGAACGTATCAGGCGCCCGGCGCGAACGCGCCGGGCGTATATTTGACCGCTGGCGAACGTGGCGGAACTGGTATACGCGCAGGACTTAGGATCCTGTCCCGCAAGGGGTCCGGGTTCGACTCCCGGCGTTCGCACTCCCCCCCAGGGGCCGCGGGCCAAAATTGACCCTGGGGACGCCACAGGGGT
>CAYYXP010000286.1:0-4064 GCA_964475685.1 uncultured Gemmatimonadaceae bacterium
CTCGGCACCAATGTTCTTGCCGACGTCCACGTCGGCGATGTCGATCGACAGGATCTCGAAGGCGGTGCCGGCATCGAGTCCCTTGGCGAGCACCGTCTTGGAGATGAGATCGGGACACTCCAGCACCGCCTTGTGCGAAACGGCCGACCCGATCGTGCTGACGATCCCTTCGCCCACCCGGGCCAGAATCGTTTCCTCGCCTGCTCCACCCACCAGCCGGTTGATGTTGGCGCGAACCGTCACTCGCGCGAGCGCGAGGAGCTGGATCCCGTCCTTGGCCATCGCCGCCACCTTGGGTGTCGTGATCACCTTGGGGTTGACGCTCACCTGCACCGCCTCGAAGACATCGCGCCCCGCCAGGTCGATCGCCGTGGCCTGCTTGTAGGTGAGGGCGATGCCCGCCTTGTCGGCGGAGATGAGGGCGTTGACCACCCGTTGCACGTTGCCCCCGGCGAGGAAGTGACCCTCGAGATCGTTCGGGCTGAGTTGTATACCGGCCTTGTGCGCGCTGATGAGCGGGAAGACAATGGCCCGAGGATCGACCCGCCGAAAGCGCATTCCGAACAGGGTGAAGAAGGACACCCGGATGCCGGAAAAGAGCGCCGTCAGCCAGAGGCCGAACGGGATGAACCGGAAGAAGACGACGAGAATCATGATGGCGATGAAGATCAGCGCCACCACTACCCCGAGGCTCAGCATTGATTCGTCCACGGAGTTCGCTCCTGAGTGAGAGAAGGCCCTACGCGATCCCGCGCACGATGTGCCGGTAGCCTTCGCTCCGCAGCACGCGCACCGGGGTTCCCTGGGAGACGTACTCCCCTTCGGTCACGACGTCCAGCCGCTCCGCACCTATCTGTGCGAGACCGGCGGGACGCAGATCGGTCACCGCTACCCCATCCTGGCCGACAAGATCCGGCCTGGGAAGGGCCGAGATGTACCCTTCACGCTGCTCAGCCGAATGACGGAGGAAGAGTCCCGAAAAACGCCCGCTCGACGGTAAATGCCTGAGCCAGGCGTAGGCGACCGCAACGGTGATCACGAGGCTGGCTCCGAGCACGGCAAGCGCTTGCGCCACGTCGCCGGTGCTGGGTGCCCCCCCCACCATGGCGAGCACGATCGCCGCTCCGAAGGCCGCCAGCGCGAGAAAGCCCGCGGCGCCGAAGCCGGGAAGGATGAAGACCTCCACCAGGAGCGCCACCAGCCCCAGCCCAAGGAGAAGCACCTCTTCCCAACCGGCCAATCCGAGAAGGAAGCTCGACCCGAAGAAGAGCCCGAGGGCCCCGAGGCTGAGCGCTCCGCCGAGGCCGAACGCGCCGTGCTTGATCTCCACGACGAGGCCCAGCAGGCCCAGCGACAGCAGGAGCGGAGCCACCAGCGGGTTGGTGATGAATCGAACCAGCTGCTCGGCCCAGTTGGGGTCCACCGGGACGATGGTCGCATCGGGGAAACCGATGGCCCGGAGCAGCTCGGCCTCGTTCCTGACCTCGGCCGCCGCGTACCCGAGGCGAATCGCTTCGCCGGTGCTCAGGGTGAGGAGCTCCCCAGGGCGCTTGACGTCCGGAATCTCGACCCCCTCGTCCACCATGGCCTCGGCCACAAGGGGATCCAGGCCTCGCTGCTCCGCCAGGGCGCGAAACTCCGCCCGCATGGCCGAGACGACCTTCTCGGACGCCTTCACTCCCTGGCCGTCAACCGGGGTGGCCGCGCCGAGGACCGCTCCCGGCCGCATGTAGATACCGGCTGCGGAGAGCGCGATGAGGGCCCCGGCGCTGAAAGCGCGAGGGTTCACGAAGGCATAGACCGGCACGGAAGATTCGCGCACGGCGTCGGCGATCCGCTCGGCGGCGTCGATTCGCCCGCCCGGCGTGTCGATGTCGAGGAATACCGCCGCGGCCCCGGCGGCCTTCGCTTCACGGAGACCCCGGGCCACGTACGGTGCGAGCCCGTTCTCGACGGTGCCCGAGACCGCAATGCGGTAGACGGTCGGGGATTGGGCGGAGAGGGGGGCCGACGCCAGCGAGATGAGGGCGAGCGTCACCCGGTGCCAGCGGTGCATCCCGAGTCCTTGTGGGAGACACCGCAAATCTACTGCGGTCGGGCCTACCGTTCCATGAACGGCCCCCGGCGGCCTCGCATCCCGTCGTCCTCACCGTGCCGATCGCGGTATTGCCGGGCATGGCGTAAGAGGCGCTCCCGCATGGTCATGAGCTGTGCCCGCTGGACCGGATCGAGGTAGGTCTTGAGCTCCGACGACTCGTCCCGAAAGGTCTGCGCATAGGCGACCCGCCCGGAGAGGAGGGCATCGGTCAGTTTCGCCACGCTGTCCCGGTTTGCCGCGACGCCGGGACGAAGTTGGAACCCCAGGGCGCGGCGTATGGCCTGCTGGCTTCCCTCCAGCTCGCGCCTCCGCCCGCCGAACTTCCCGGTCGTGGCCCGGAGCTTCGTCATCTGGTCGTTGGAGAGCCCGAGCTGTTCCTGGACGCGGGAGGAAAAGCGCTCCTCGATGCGCCGTCGGAGCGCGGGATCCCCGGGGCGCCGGGTGGCGGAGTCCTGGGCGGCGAGAGAGCCGCCCACCATCGTCAGCAGCGCCAGGCCCGCGAAAGTGAAGTGTCGCATCATCCCTCCCATGCTTCGAGCACGAGGTCGAGCTCGTGCTCGTCAAAGTCGTCGAGGCCGGGCTCCTCGAGCGCCGGAGAGGCGCCCGACGGCTCATCGAGAGATCCGAGAATCAATTCGAGCTCCGTGTCCGGCAGTCCATCGAGCTCGGGGAGCGCCACCGTAGCGCTGGTTATCGCTATGCCGGTCGGGGTCGGTGCCGTCCGGGGAATCCGCACCGCGATGATCGCCACCGCCGCCGCGGCCAGCCCGGCGGCGAGCCACGCGCGCCGGCGGGTCCGCGTTGCCCCACGCGCCCTCGCCACCTTTCCCAGCAGCGCCGCTGTCAGCGCCTCAGGGTCTCTGGCAGAGAGCGACTCCCCGAGACGCGTCGCGCCCCGCACGAGCGCCCATTCGGCCCGGCAGTCGTCGCACGCGTCGAGATGGGTCTGCTCCTCGGCTGCCCAGGCGGCACGGCCGAGCGCCACATCCGGCATCCGGTTCGAAAGCCGCTCACATTGAGTCATCGTACCAGCTCCTTCAATCGCTTCACCGCATGGTGATAGTGCACACGCGCGGCCCCCGGAGTCGTACCAAGGGACCGTGCGATCTGCTCGTACCCGGTCCCGTCCTGCGCTCGGAGCAGAAAGACCTCGCGCTGGAGCCGGGGCAGCTGGGAGAGTCCCTGCCGCAGTCGCTCCTCCGCCTCGGTCGCGGCGAAGTGGCCAGCGGGGTCGTTCCGGTCGGGGAGATCGCGATCATCAATCGAGAGCATCCGGCGCCCCTTGAGCTTCCGGAAATCGTCCCGGAGGAGATTGCTCGAGATGGTGAAGAGCCAGCTCCGGAACGACGCTTCCCCTCTCCAGCCGTCGAGCGCCCGGAAGGCGCGGAACAGAGTCTCTTGCACCAGGTCGTCCACGTCCCCGACCGCCGCACCCGAGCTGAACAGAAAGCGCACGACCGCGGGGGCATGGCGCCGGACCAGCTCGGTCGCCGCCCGCTCGTCCCCGTTCCGGTAGGCTGCGACAAGAGCGTGATCGGCTATGGGTTGGGGCGTGGAGGCGCTCATCCGAGACCGGGTGACGTCGGTTGGACGGGTTCGTTAAGCAGAACTATCTTCGGCCGATGGGACGGCCGGCGGTGATCGCCCATCGGGGCGCTTCAGGATACGAGTACGAGAACAGCCCGGCAGCGTTCCGTCGTGCCGTCGAGCTGGGCGCAGACGGTATCGAGCTCGACATCCACGCCACCCGGGACGGGGCCATCGTGGTCCATCACGACGCCGACGTGCCCGGCGCCGGGCCGATCGCCCAACTTACCGGGGAAGAGGCGAGGCGGGTACGGCTCCCCAACGGTGAGGCGCTTCCGTTGCTTTCGGAGGTTCTCGAGCTGTTACGCAACCAGGACGTCTGGATCGAAGTGAAGTCCCTTTCCCCGATCCACGACCAGTCGCTCCTCGAGGTGCTCGA
>CAYYXP010000287.1:0-2004 GCA_964475685.1 uncultured Gemmatimonadaceae bacterium
GCTCATCCACGCCCTGCATCTGCTGGGCTACGAGCTGGCGGCGCTGTACGACGGATCGTGGACGGAGTGGGGCGGCCGCGGCGACACTCCGGTGGTCACCGGGCCCGCGTGATGGGCGCGCTCGGCGGCACTGGCGTGCCGTCGCGTGCGGGAGCGGGCATCGGGGCACGCCGGCGACGCGCAGGGTCAGGGACCGGATCGCGGAGGGCGCGTCAGTGGGCCGCCAGTTACTCCCACTTCCTCTCCCGGACGCAGGCCACTGCAGCGCCCGGAGCGAACCGGCCCCTGGCCGGGAGCGAACAGACCGGCGTGGCACTCGCCCGGTTACCTGATCTTGCGCACGCCGCAACTGCGGAGCATGCGCACCGGCGCCGGATGGTGGGGGAAGAGTCGCTGGGCGGCCTGGGCGTGGGGCCGTGCCCGTTCGCACTTGCCCGCCCGGAGCCAGGTGGTGCCCAGCAGCATGTGCAGCCGGTAGCTCCCTGGATCCACGCGCGACGCAAGCTCCCTCGAGTTCATCGTGCCGCCATCGTAGAGCGCCATCGCGGCCGTCTGCGCCGTGCTTCTCCCCACGAACAAGAGACCCACGATCGCGCAGGTAATGAGTGCCCACCTGCGTGAGACCGAGGTGAGCGTGATCTCCCTGACCGGCCTGGCCGTGGACGTCAGCGCGCCCAGGATCGTCCATGCAAAGAACGTCGGAACCGGGAGGAGCAGCAGGGCGTCGAACGAGCCGACCACCGCCACGCCGAGCAGGGTGGCGACGATGGTGAGATCGGTGAGCTCGGGCGCCTTGGCTCCGCTGTTCCGCATACGGGCCCATGCGCCCAGCGCGGTCGCGATGCCCACGAGGGCCAGGAGGGCGAGGGCGGGAAACCCCCGTTCCGACACCACCGCCATCCAGTCGCTGCTGGGCCAGGGATTGGTGGGGATGAAGTCGTCGCCGTCGTACGACGGGTCGCCGGGAGACATGAAGCGCGGATAGAAGACCGGCCAGTTGCCGGGGCCTACGCCCAGCAGGGGATGGCGCGCCGCCATCTCGAGGGTGTTGCCGTACTGGATGAGCCGGCCCCGGCCGCTGCCTTCCTTGTAGTTGGTGACGCCGGTGAGCGAATCGAGATACGGCGAGTCGCTGCGCCAGTTGAGGCGGTTGGGGAGCACCAGGGCGAGGACGAGCCCCGCCCCCGCCATCCCGCCGAGGAGGAGCACTCGGCGCCTGTGGCGCGTATCGGCCCAGAGCCGGCCCACCCATAGCCCCTCCACCGCCAGGAAGATTCCGCCGGCCGCTGCGCCCAGCCAGGCGGCACGGGACCGCGACAGCACCAGCGCCGCCGCGGCGAGCGCCACACCGGCCGCACCGATGGAAAAGCGGGTGCGATCGCGCGCCTCGATCGCCAGAAAGAGCAGCAGCGGCAGCCCCAGGGCGACGAGATGGGCCATGAAGTTGCGATTGCCGAAGGTGCCGCCGGGTGCGCGGGTGAGGCTGGCGAGGCTGGTCTCGATCAGTCCGTACGCCTGGGCGAGCCCGGTGACGGCGCCGAGGACGATGGCGCATCCGAGCGCCGTGAGCAGCGGCCGGCTCAAGCCGGTCCGGCTGAGGGTGCGCGCGCACCAGAAGAGGACGGCGCCGGCGAGGCTCACGCCGAGCGCGCGGAACGCCAGCCATCCGTTGGTGGCCAGCGTCGCGGAGAGCGCGGAGAGAAGGAGGTATGCTCCGAGCGGGAGGTCCACCATCAGGAGGCTGAGCCGGCGCGCCGACGAGAGGCAGAGCAGTCCCGCCGCGAGCGCGGCGGCCCCGACGACGAGCTCCTTCGGAATGGTGTAGCGATCCAGATCGAACAGCGGGATGGGAAGGGCCGCGATCACCACCGCGACCGCGGCGACTTGGAGAACCAGCAGGGCGACGCGGGTGGACGGCGCCGGGACGATGGCCAGTCCCGGAGGGGTGCGCGAAGGTGACGATGGGGTGCGCCGCGGCAGGCCGGACATTGCGGCACCAAGTAT
>CAYYXP010000288.1:0-9456 GCA_964475685.1 uncultured Gemmatimonadaceae bacterium
CCGCAGCCGAGGTCGAGGACACGCAGCGCGCCGAGTCCGGCGGGGAACAACTCGCCGAGAAGGCGGGCCGTCCGCCGCTCGCGGTCCTGGAGCATGAAGAGGTCGCCGGGCGAGCGGAGCCGCGCGGGGACCGCGGCCGCCGCATCCTCGCGGCGACCATACGCCGCCGCGAGCCGGCCGGACTCGCCGGTCAGCGGGTCACCCACGTGGTCGCCCTCCCGGCGTGGTCACCCAGCGCAGCCCTGCGATGGAGCCCAGACCATAGGTGAAGTGGTAGATGAAGAAGATCGGAGGAAGCATCAGGGACGCGAGCCGGCGCGACTGGAGTCCGATCTGGAGCGCGGCGAGCGACGCGGCGAGCAGGTAGAGCGCCAGCACCCCCGCCAGGGCGATGCGGGCGGGTTTCCAGGTGAGAGAGAAGACCCCGAGCACCAGCAGCGTGGTGGTGAACGCGGCGGGCACGGCGTGGCGCCACTGAAACGAGTGTGGCGTCCGCCGCCAGACGAGCAGGTTCCAGTATGCGTTCAGGAAGCCCTGTCGCAGCAGCCCCGGCAGCGTGCCTCGGGCGCGGTACACGCTCCGCACCGATGGATCCAGCAGCACGCGGAACCCCGCCGCCTTCACCCTCCCGAAGAACTCGGTGTCCTGGTTCCGCACCAGGGTCTCCTCGAAGTCCCCAACCCCCTCGAACACCTCCCGGCGGAAGACGGCGAACGGTACGGCGTCGACATAGGCCCGCGCAGTCGAGACCCGGAACCGGCTGTTGCCGACGCCGAAAGGGTGACTCACCACGCGGGCAAGCAGCCAGGCGAGCGTGCCGCCGCGATCGGGTTCGGTGCGCACGGGTCCGCCGACGATGTCGGCTTCGCCGGCGTCCAGCGCCCGGAGGGCCGCGATGAAGAAATCCTGCTCGACCCGGCTATGGGCACCGATGATGGCGATCCGACCGGCGGAGGCGTTGCGGATCCCGATGTTGAATGCCGCCGGGGTGATGCGTCGCGGGTTGGGAACCATCCGCACCTCGGGACAGCGTTGCGCAAAACCGGCTACCACGCCGGCGGTCCCATCGGTACTGCCCCCGTCCACGACCAGCACCTCGCTTCTCCCGATCGGCTCGAGCGCCAGGAGCCCCGATTCCAGGCACTCGCCCAGGTGTCGTTCCTCGTTCCGCGCCGGAATCACGACGCTCACCCGCACCCCGCGGCCTCCGGATGCCCTGCGAGGAGGGTGGCGATGCGCCGGGCCGCGTGCCCGTCTCCGAAGGCCCCGGTGGGAGGAGCGTCTTCCGGGGGCCGCGCGAGCGCCTCGGCGATCCTGTCGGGCGAGGTGCCGGCGAGCACGTTCCAGCCGCCTTGCAGCGTCTCGATCCACTCGGTTTCCTCACGCAGCGTCACACAGGGGCGGCCAAGGAACAATGCCTCCTTCTGGAGGCCTCCCGAATCCGTCAGGACCGCCCGGGCATTAGCGGCCAGCTCGATCATCTCGAGGTAGCCCACCGGCTCGATCAGGCGTATGGCGGCGCCGTCGCGCGACCGCCAGCCGATCGCCTCGAGCGCCCCCCGGGTTCGCGGGTGCACCGGGAAGACCACGGGCGCGTCGAGGCGGTCGAGGCCGGCCAGGATGCCCCGCAGTCGCTCCGGGTTGTCGGTGTTCTCGGCCCGGTGGACGGTCACGAGATAGAACCCGCCGGACGCGACACCAAGCCGTTCGCACGCGCGGGTGGCGGCCGCTCGCGAACGGGCCCGGCGTACCATGTCGAGCATGACGTCGCCGACCCGATGCACGCCGCGGGTGATGCCCTCCCGCGCGAGGTTCTCCACCGCGGTACCGGTGGGGCAAAGCAGCAGCGTGGACAGCGTGTCGGTCACGATCCGGTTGACCTCTTCGGGCATCCGGCGGTTGAAGCTGCGGAGCCCGGCCTCGACGTGGGCAATGGGAAGGTGGATCTTCGACGCGACCAGCGCGCCGGCGATCGTCGAATTGGTGTCACCGTACACCAGCATCCAGTCCGGGCGTTCCTGTCCCGCCACCTCCTCCAGGCGCGCCATCATGTCTCCGGTCTGCCGTCCATGCGGCCCCGATCCTATCCCCAGGTTGTATCGCGGCTCGGCGATCTCCAGCTGGTCGAAGAACAGGGCCGACATGTTGGCATCGTAGTGCTGACCGGTGTGCACCACCACCTCGATGAGGCCGCCGGTCGCCTGGATGGCCTCGGAGACGAGGGCGGCCTTCACGAACTGCGGGCGGGCTCCGACGATCGTGAGGATCTTCACGCGCCCTCTCCCTCGATCACCTGACGCCACCAGATCTCCGCCGTCATCCACCGCGCGATCTCGGCGCTCCAGTCGTGTCCTCCCCGCTGGTGTTGCGTCCATCGCCGCGCAATCGTGGCCGGATCGTACCAGCCACGCGGAAGGACGCGATCCTGGAGAAACTCCCAGGCCCGGGCCTGGAGAGGGCCGCGGAGCCAGACCGCAAGCGGCGTCGCATAGCCCTTCTTGTCGCGCCGCTCGAGGATCGCGGCCGGGACGATTCCGGCGAGCGCGCGGCGCAAATAGGCCTTCGACAGCCCGCGCTCGACCTTCCGTTCGCCCGGCACGGTCAGGGCGAACTCGACCAGGCGATAGTCGAGGAACGGGACCCGGGCCTCGATGCCGAACGCCATGCTGTTCCGGTCCTCGAACCGGAGGAGCATCGGGACCGAGGCGGCGGTGACGTCACGATAGAGCGCGGCGTTGAGCGGATCGAGCCCGGCCGGAACGGGGCACGGCGCAGGCGCCTGCGGCACCGTTTCGGCGAGAAGGCCCCGGTAGAGCGATGCCATCCGGTTCCCGGTCCGCCGGCTCCGCGACCGCTGCAGCACCGCCCGCGCGAATTGGCCGAGGGTCCACTCCTCGAAGTGCTCCCGCCAGCGGAGTCCCAGAAACGCCGTCTCGCGCAGGGCGGGGAAGGCGGCGGCGAGCTGCCCATGCCGCACCCGGCCCCAGAGTTGGGCGGCCAGCACGGGGAGATGGCGGAAGTAGCCGGCGAAGAGCTCGTCGCCACCCTGGCCGTCGAGCAGGACGGTCACATTTCCGTGGGCCGCCTCCATGACATGCCACTGGGTATAGAGGCCGCCGGCCGAGGTCGGGCCGTCCTGGTGCCACGTCATCCGGCCAAGGACGTCAAACCACCGGTCCGGTGACGGGGTGACGCGGGTCGCGAGCGTGCCCGCGCTCGACGTGATGCAATCGACGAAGCGGCCCTCGTCGTATCCGGGCACGGGGTACACCGCGGAAAAGCTGTGCATCGGGTGGGTCAGCAGCTTCGAGGCGATGCTCACAATGGCCGAAGAATCGATGCCGCCGCTGGCGCAGGTCCCCACCGGCACATCGCTCCGGAGCCGGAGCCGGACGCTGTCGATCAGGAGATCCCGCAGCGCTTCTTCACTCCCGGTTCCCCGAGCGCGCGTGGCGGCGGCGACGTCGAGGTCCCAGTAGCGGCGCTCGACGAGCCGTTCCGGCGTCACGGTCATTGTATGCGCGGGAAGAATCGCCTGAAGGCCCTCGACGAACGTCTCGGTACCATCGTCCGAGAGGCCGGTGTCGAGGAAGCGGCGGAGATACGCCAGGTCCGGCCGGCGCTCGTCGAGGTAGGGGAGCAGCGCCTTGATCTCGGAGGCAAAGGCGAAGATCCCGGGGCCGTGTACGTAATAGAGCGGCTTCACACCGAAACGATCGCGTGCGCAGAACAGCCGGCCTGCGGGTCCGTCCCAGAGCGCGATCGCGAACATGCCGTTGAACCGGGTGACGCAAGCCTCCCCCCAGGCGTCGTAGGCGGCGAGCACCACTTCTGTATCGGTCCCGGTGCGAAAGGAGTAGCCGTGTGCCCGGAGCTCCTCGCGCAGCTCGAGATAGTTGTAGATCTCGCCGTTCAGCATGGTCCAGCGCTCGCCCGTGTGGTCCGGCATCGGCTGATGCCCCCGCGGGGAGAGGTCGAGAATGGAGAGGCGGCGGAACCCGAACGCCATCGACGCGCCCGGATCTACCGCCGGGAGCTGGGGGAGATGTGTTCCAGCGGGTGTGTCGGGGCCGGCGTAGGAGCAGGGCCGGCCGCCGGGGTGGATGAGAAGGTAACCTTCGTCATCGGGGCCCCGATGACGGATGGAAGCGAGGGCGTTCCGAAGGGTGGGGAGGTGAACCGGGCGGCCGTCGAGATGCCAGACGCCGAGAAGGCCGCACACGAGAACCCGCTCCCGGGTCTACAGGTCGGCGCGTGTGGCGGTGCGCGCCCGGCGGGGGCCACGCCACGCGCGGGCCACGCGCTCGTAGGCCGCCGGCTCCCGGACGCGACTCTGGCGGAGATACTCGGTCAGAAAGGCCAGGCCCAGTCCAAACCCGATGCCAAGCAGCGCGGCGACGAGAACCATCCGCACTCGCGCCGGGGAGGAGCGCGTTGCCGGAGGGATGGCCGGGTCTATGACGGTCAGCACGGGGGTATCGTTGACCTCCTCCAGACGGGCCACCTCGAACTCGCGTCGCAGGGTGCTGTAGACCTCCTGGCGCATCTGGACTTGCCGCTCGAGCCGGTTGCGCTCGAACTGCAGCGGGGGGGCCTCGTACTGGCGGTTCCGTGTCAAAAAGTCACGGAGAGCGTCCTCGGCCTGCTCCAGGTCGGTCTGGGCCTCCCCGGTCCGGGCCTCGACAAACTTTCGCCGCTCGCGAGCCTGGAGGCTACGGGTGTTGCGGTTGAAGTCGTTGAGGAACCCCACCATCTGGTTGGCGACTGCGGCGGAGAGACGGGCGTCCCGGGTCTCGACGTCGAGCCGGAGGGTACCGGTCTTCGCATCAGTCTTTATCTCCGTGTATTCACGCAGCCGCTTGACCCCCTTCTCCATCCGTCGGAGCGCGGCGCCCTCGGGGATCTTGAGGAGATCAATCAGCGGGGCGCTGTCCGTGGCGCTTCCAGGGACCGGGAAGCGGCTAGCCAGCGTTCGTTCCAGGAGCGGCCGGCTCTCGGCCACCCTGGCGTAGAACGCCGGGGACTCGACAGGGTTGGAGGACGGCAACGAGAGGCCCAGCTGGCCCGCGAGGGCCCCGACGCCAGAGGGGAGTTTGATCGACGTGGAGGTTTCCGGAACGAACTCGATCCCCGCGGTCCACCGTTGCGGCAGCACCAGGGAGATCAGCCCGGTGACAAGAGCCGCCACGAACGGAGTCCCCGCCACGAGCCGCCAGTGGTGGAGCACGACCCACGCATAATCCAGCAGTCCGGCATCGGAGTTGCTGGTCCCACCGCCCGCCGGCGTCGCTCGATCCGGGGCGTCCAGAACCGGCCGAGGACTGGCAGGAGTGCGGGGAGAATCCATTTCACCTGCGGGGAGTGGGTGGTGGTGCTCGAATAGAGCGGTGCCAAAGATATCACGCTGCTATTGCGGGAACAACGGGACGGCCTGATGGGAAGGTCGCGAAACTCTAAGATTCCACGCCGCAATAGCTTGACCTAGTCCCCTCTTGCTGCTATAGGTTGACGTTACGATGAAACCAATTTTCGCGCGTCAAATTCGGAACCGTCATCTGTTTTTGCTGGATGCAGTTCTGCTCGGGCTGGGCACACTCGCGGCGTATTTCGTGCGCTTTGAAGGGCTCGATTGGGGCCCTGAGAATCTTCGCACTGCCCTCGTCTTCATCGCCTTCTCTCTCCCCGTCAAACTGGGCGTCCTTCTCTCCGTCGGCCTGTACCGGCGTCTCTGGCGTTTCGCCGGCGTAGCCGAGCTGGAGCACATCCTGGTCGCAACGGCCATCTCCGGGTGCGTGTCGGCGCTGCTGGGAGCATTCATCCTGCCTGTGGTCGGCCTGACCCCGCTACGGGTTCCGCTGTCGGTCCTGTTCATCGATGCCGGGCTGGCCGCCGGCGCCGTCGCATTGCCGCGGCTGCTGGTCAGGCTGACCGGCCGCCGCCTGCAGTGGCGGCGGCTCGAGGACGCCCGCCGGGTGCTCATCGTCGGGGCCGGAGCGGCCGGCGAGATGATCGTGCGGGAATGCCTGACGCACCCTCATGTCGGGCTCCACCCTGTCGGGTTCGTGGACGACGATGTTTCCAAGCACGGCCACCGCCTCTGCGATGTGCCGATTCTCGGCTCGCTGTCCCGCATCACGGAGCTGACTCGCCGGCTGGAGATCGAGGAGATCATCATCGCCATGCCCCGGGCCTCGGGCACCGTCGTTCGCCAGGTGGTGCGCGCCGCCCACGAGGCCGGAGTGGAGACCCGCACCGTTCCCGGGATGTTCGACATTCTGTCGGGCCGCGTGGCGGTGGCGTCGCTCCGTCAGGTGGAAATCCAGGATCTGCTCCGGCGCGAACCCATCCATACCGACCTCGACCAGGTCCGCGTGCTCGCGACCGGCGAGACGGTGCTTGTGACCGGCGCCGGCGGGTCCATCGGCAGCGAGCTCTGCCGCCAGCTCGCCCGGCTCGAGCCGGCGCAGATCCTCCTTCTCGACCATAGCGAGAACTCGATCTTCGAGGTCCTCGCCGAGTTGAGCGAACGGTTCCCCACGGTCACCGCCGTCCCGATCGTTGCCGACGTGCGCGACCGCGAACGGCTCCGGCAGGTGTTCGAGGCCTACCGGCCGTATTCGGTCTTTCACGCGGCGGCCCACAAGCACGTCCCGCTCATGGAGAGCAATGTCTCCGAAGCGGTGACCAATAACGTGCTCGGCACCAGGAACGTCGCGGAGGTCTCGGCCGAGTTCGGGGTCGAACACCTCGTGCTCATCTCGACGGACAAGGCGGTTCGTCCGACCAACGTGATGGGGGCGACCAAGCGGATCGCCGAACTGATCGTGCAGGAGGTGGCGCAGAGCCACGAGCGGAAGTTCGTGGCTGTACGCTTCGGCAATGTGCTCGGAAGCCGGGGCAGCGTGGTGCCGACCTTCCTCCGGCAGATCCAGGCCGGCGGGCCGGTGACCGTCACTCATCCCGAAATGCGCCGTTACTTCATGACCATCCCCGAGTCGGTCCAGCTCGTGCTGCAGGCCGGGGCAATCGGGCAGGGCGGGGAAGTCTTCGTGCTCGACATGGGCGAGCCGGTGAAGGTCGAGGACCTGGCCAAGGACCTCATCCGGCTGTCGGGGCTGGAGGTCGGCGTGGACATCGATATCCGATACACCGGAACCCGGCCGGGAGAGAAGCTCTACGAGGAGTTGTTCTTCGATTCCGAGAGCGCCATACCCACCGACCACCCCAAGGTCCTGCGGGCCAAGAATGGCACGCTGCCGATCGGGCTGAGCACGGTGGTGGATGTCCTGGTGGAGGGCGCGCAGAACGGCAGGCCCGACGACGAGATCAGGGAGCTGATGATGCGGCTGGTTCCCGAGTTCAAGGTCGTCGGGACGGCCACGACCGCCGCGTGGGTCGCGGGGGCGGTACCCAGCTAGGGGTTGGTCCGCACCAGCAGGATGACGGTGGCCAGCGAGCCGATCAGCGTCGCGATAGTCGAGATGATGGCGGCGACGTTGGCGCCGCCCGGATCCTGCGCGGTTTTCGCCGGCACGAACACCACGGCGCCCGGGCGCGGTTTCGGCACCCGGTCCGGCAACACGGTCTTCCGTTCGACGCCCTCGCGCACACCGTTCGGCTGAGTCACGTAGGGACGTTTCCGGTCTCCAGGCTGTGTGTATCCCCCCGCTGCATTCACGTACCAGTCGAGATTCTTCCCCGGTGTGTAGGCCACAGCGCCCGGTGAGTTCACCGCGCCCCCGACCATCACGATCGGATTGAACTCCGGGATGTAGATCGAATCGCCGCCCGCCAGGATGATGTTGTCCCGGTGCGTCGTATCCCGGAGCACGCTTGGCAGGTCGATTCCGACCCTTTCGAGCGCCTGCCGGGCCTCGAGACTGTCACGTCGCGACGTCGGCGTGAGTGTCGAGGGGAGTCCATCGGTGCCGGTTGGACGGTTGCCGTCATAGGCCCGATAGAACTGGATGCCCCCGGCGTACGCCTCGGCGGTGAGGCCGCCGGCGCGATCGAGCAGGTTGCTCAACCGTTCCGTCTTGCTGCGGAGCGAGTAGCGGCCCGGCGCCGTGACCTGCCCCGCGATCGCGACGGTGCGTTGCAGGTCCCACCCCGCCTGGCGGAGGACGAGCACGTTGTCGTGGGGCTGGAGGGCCGTCTCGGCGGCGTCGCCGGCGGACGCGCTCCCCGGGCGGGCAAAGAGGTAGCTCGAGTCGAGCGCCACCTTCATCGTCTGGGCGAGCGCGCCGGTGGGCCGATCGGCGGGGAGACGGGCCACTTCGACCTCGAGTCGCGCGTCCGCGGTCAGCCCATTGGCCAGGAGGATCGCGTCGCGAACGGTCATCCCCTCGCGGTAGGGCACCCGTCCGGGACGCCGCACGGCACCGACGATGGCGATCGAAGGCCGGGACTGGAACGCGGTGCGGGAAAAGATCCGGATCTCATCCTCGTCCTCGAGGACAAGGTCGTCGCCGACCCGGCCGGTGGAGTCGGCCAGCGACGAGCGGAGCTGCACCAGGCTCGAGTCCTCCCGGACCCTGGTCACCAGCACCTGCGGGAGGTAGACGTCCGGCCTGGGGCCGCCGGCGAGACGGATGGCGTCGCTCAGCTTCATTCCGGGCGTGAAGCCGACTTGGCCTTCGACCCAGACGTTGCCCCTGACCGTGACGTAGCCTCGCTGCCGGTTGGGAACACTCAGGGCCGTGACCGAGTCTCCCGGTGACATCGGCACCGCGGGCACCACGCCGCCGACGAACTGGTCCGCGCCGACGGCCACCACCACCCGGGCCCTCCCGCCGGCTCCCCGTGACTCCGGCGGCAGCACGCGGTGGATCTGGACCCGGGCTTCCGAGGCGGCAGGATCGAGCCCTCCGGCATATCCGATCACGTCGCGCAGCGTCTCACCCGGCTTGAGCTCGTAGATCGCGGGTCGGATGACCCTTCCCGCCACCTGGACCATGGACGAGTGGACCGGGACGAAGATCACGTCGCCGCTGGCGAGGCGGATGTTGGTGGGGTTCACACCGTGGACGAGATACTGGTAAAGATCGAGGCTGTCTACCAGCTTCTCCCCCCGCCGGACGGTGAGTTGGCGGAAGCTGCCGTTGCTCGTGGGCCCCCCTGCAGCATAGAGCGCCGTGAGCGCGGTTCCCGCCGCGGAGATCTGGTAGGCCCCGGGGCGGACGACGTCACCCGCCACGAACACCTGGATGTTCCGGAGCCTGGCGAGCGACAGCTGGAACTTGGTCCGCGGGTTGGGCGTGCGTCGCACACCCGAATAGACCTTTCCCAGGCGGGCGTAGAGCTGGTCCTCGAGCTGGCCCAGCGTCAGGTTGGCCGCGTAGACCTGTCCGACCTGCGGAATGACGATGAATCCCTCGCGGGTCACCTCGAGCGAGTGGGCCTGCTCGACATCGCCGGTGAGGATGAGCACGAGCACGTCGCCGGGACCGAGTCGGT
>CAYYXP010000289.1:0-3220 GCA_964475685.1 uncultured Gemmatimonadaceae bacterium
GGTCGAGGTCGGTTCGGGCTCGCTGGCTTGCACCGCCACGGTGCGCCGCGAGACCGGGGCGCGGCGGCTGGGCGGGGTGCCCATCAGGCTGCTGACCGGGGCACCGGTGGTCCGGACGTTCACGGTGTCGAGGGTGTTCCGGAGGGCGAGCTGGATACGGCCCTGGCCGGTAGCGAGGCCCAGGGTCTCCGCCTGCTCCGGGGTCACGAGCAGAGTGATGACCGGGACTTGCTGTGGCTTCCCTTCCTTGTCCTGCTGGATCTGCTGGCCGGCCGCAAGAATCTTGAGATTCTGCATGATGACCTTGGTGGTCGCTTCCCGCAGCGAGGGCGAGGCCGACAGGGTGAGGAGCACGTCAACCCGGGTGTTCGGCCCGACGAAGCCGGAGACGCCGATCACCTGGTCCACACCGATGCTGAACGCGCGCATTCCCTCGTCGATGATCACGGGGAGCCCGCCTCCCATCCCCTTGGCGGCCAGCTTGCCGGCAAGCACCGGCTCGTTCTCCTCCATCGGGATGATCAGGCCGCGCCCGACGACCTCGGCGATGTTCCCGACATAGCCGGCCGGCACCACGCTGCCCGACCATTCCAGCAGCTTCACGTCACGCTCGCCCACCACGGCGCCGACCGGCATCGGACGGGCCGCGACCACGACCTGCGCCTTGGGGCGCTCGGCCGCCAGCAGCGGCGTCGTCTGCTGCCGGAGGTAGCGCAGCGCGACCAGCGCGGCGACACCACCCGAGGCGAGCGCCAGGAGCAGGAGCAGGAGGGGGCGGGTTCGTCTGGCCATGGGTCCTTCGCTACTCGTTCCGCATGGTGAACGTGGTGGTCAGCGTGACCGTGCGCTGCCCAGACGCCCATTCCATGAGCGGGCCGAGGAAGGTGAAAGTGTAGGGAAGCTGGATGTTCACGGTGCACGGCTGCCCTGTGGGATTGGGACGGGCGAAGCCGGTAACCGTGATTGCTACCGGCGGGTTGGTGTTGATGCCTGCCGCCTGCATGGCGCTCTTGGCGACGCCCTCGACGTCCGTCAGACCAACGGTCGCATCGGCGATCACGCACTTTCGCGCCGACTCGCGGGCGGCGTCGGTAATCACCTGGTGGACGTTCCACCCCCTCCCGAACTCGATGATTCCGACCATAAACAGCAGCAGCAGGGGCATGACCAGAGCAAACTCGACCAGTGCCTGCCCGCCCCGGTCCGACCGGAACCCTCGCATCGGCCTCATGGTATCTCCCATCCCCAAAACCACCAAAGGATCGCACCTGCAGAGATGGCCGCCCCGTACGGCACCGCGACGGCGCCCGGGGACTTCAAGGTGCGCTGTTCGCCGGTCCGGCCCAGCGTGAGCCAGCGGCGGATCATATTGCCCGCGTTCAAGACAGCCGGGAGGATGACGCCCCGCCGGGCCGCCTCGAGCACGCCGAGGAGCCCACCCAGCACTCCGATCGTGAGCAACGCCCCGGGCAGACGTTCGTATCCCAGGAACGCCCCAACCCCAATCAGAAGCTTGCCGTCCCCGCCCCCCAGCGCTCCCAGCTTGAACAGGGCCAGAGCGAGGAGGAGGCCGCACAGGGCCCCGGCCAGGCCGGAACCCAGCGGAGCCAGACCCTCGACTGCCCGGAGGGCCAAGGCGACAGCCAGAGTGCACAAAGTGAACCAGTTGGGAATCCGTCGGGTCCAAATATCGTATAAACCCGCCGTACCGACCAACGCCACGAAGGCGACGGCCGGCACGATCCCGGTCAAGCCCTGGACCGCTGGCAATCGCCCTGAGCCCGTGCCCGGGATACCCGGACTAGTAGCTGCCCTGAGGGGCGTTGTTCAGCCGGTTCTTGCTCTCGTTAAAGACGTTGCCGATCGAGTTCCGGAGAAGCGTCAGGATCGCGATGAGGCCGATGGCCACGAGCGCGATGATCAGCGCGTACTCCACGAGCCCCTGACCAGACTCGTCGCCCAGGAACTGGTTCCATAGTGCCAACATAATGCCTCCGTGGTGTCACAGTGTAGTGATGTCCCCACCGCTTCCATGCTCTCCCCGCTGCCGAGCGCCGAGCCCGCGAAGGCGACCCCGTCAGTACCCGGTGCCGGGCGAGTTGTCCAGCGTGTTCTTGGTCGCGTTGAACACGTTCCCGATCGCGTTGCGGAAGAGCGTGAGGATGGCGATCAGGCCGATGGCCACCAGCGCGATGATCAGTGCATACTCGACCAGTCCCTGCCCCGACTCGTCCGCGGCGAACCCTTCCCAAAGCTCTATCACGACTCCTCCTGGCCCGGTGGCCTCTAGATGAACGCACCTGCCCGCTGGGCGCCGGGGGCACCCAATACCGCGCGAACCCGGTCGGGTCGCCGGTTTCTTCCATACCAACAACTGTTCGTGCGCAAGGTGGACGGTGCTCCGATGGGGCAAGGCCCATGCCCCCCTCAGCGAGCCAAAACCTAGTCGGCAAGTCCTTACCCAGTCACTTTTTCCCCGATCCGGCCGCACGGCATCTGTGGATCGCACGCTACGCGGTGTGGCAAACGGTCCACGTAACTTACGTTGCTGGGGCCACCGGGAGCCCTTGGGAGAGAAACCGAAGCCACGATGGGAGGCATTCGGCGGCCCGATGTGCACCAAGCTGTAAGGTACCATTGGGGTGTCCGGGCCGCCGGTAGGGCCGAGCCACCCCCGGACCTGGCACACATCTGGCGACCCCAGGTACTCCTCGCGGAACGGCGCGAGTATATCTTCACCTCCCCCTCACACGGCACCTGCGAATGCGCGCCAGCGACGACGACCGGACCCCCGTTCGGCCCGAGTTGTCCATCGTGATTCCCGTCTACAACGAGGAAGCCACGCTGGCCGAGCTGCATCGCCGGGTTACCGAGATCCTGCCCGAGGTGAGCGGGGAAACGGAGGTCATCCTCGTCAACGACGGCAGCCGGGACCGGACCGCGGAGCTGCTGCGGGAAACCTGCCGGCGGGACCCCCGGTTCCGGGGGGTGCACTTCTCCCGCAACTTCGGCCACCAGGCGGCGGTGGCCGCCGGGCTCCACTACTCCCGAGGGCGCGCCGTCGTGGTCATGGACGCGGACCTACAGGACCCTCCCCAGCTCGTCCTCGAGATGCTCAGCCGCTGGCACGAAGGCTACGACGTCGTCTACGCCCGGCACGCCAACCGAGATCGGGAGGCCCCGCTCAAGCGGGCCGCAACCTACATCTTCTATCGCGTTT
>CAYYXP010000290.1:0-11743 GCA_964475685.1 uncultured Gemmatimonadaceae bacterium
TGCCGCGCTTGCCCGCCACCCGCATCCCGGGTGTCGCGCAGGCCGTCGAAGGGCTGGTCAACGTCCGGGGCACCCTACTCACCGTTCTCGACGGCCACGTCCTCCTCCAGCAGCCTCGGGAGGCGGCGGACGAGGGCGCGATCGTGGTCGTGGAGGTCGGCGGCCGCCGCTACGGATTGGGCGTCGGGCAGGTTGTCGATTTCCTCGAGGTCCCCGAGCGTTCCGTCGCACCGCACACCGACCTTCCGGGGATCGATCCCCGGCTGGTCCTGGCGGTAGGAATCCGGGATGACCAGCACTTCATTCTGCTCGACATCGACGCTCTCTTCGCGCCGATCATTGGGGCGGACGGGCAACCCGGCCGGCGAGGGGACGGGGCGTAGCTCGACCCACGGTGGTACCTCGAATACCTGCTCGGAGGATGCGCTGTGTCCCACACGGTCCTGGTTTGCGACGACGCCATTTTCATGCGCACGATGATCAGCGACATCCTCTCGCAGGCCGGATTCTCGGTGGTCGGCGAGGCGGAATCGGGAGTCCAGGCGGTCCAGAAATACCGCCAGCTCAAGCCCGACCTCGTCACCATGGACATCGTGATGCCCGACATGGGAGGGATCGAAGCGGTCCGCGAGATCTGCAAGGAGGACCCGGACGCGAAGATCCTGATGTGCAGCGCGATGGGCCAGCAGGCGCTGGTCGTCGAAGCCATCCAGGCCGGGGCCAAGGATTTCGTCGTGAAGCCATTCCAGCCTTCGCGGGTGCTCGAGGCGGTCCAGCGCGTTCTGGGTTGAGCATGGACATCTCGAAGTACGCCGCGCTCTTCATCGCTGAAAGCCGCGAGCACCTGAGCGCGTGCAACCAGCTCCTGCTCGAGTGGGAACGGGAGCCCGACGCCGCCGAGCCGGTGGGCGGGCTGTTCCGCTCCATCCACACGATCAAGGGGATGGGTGCGACGATGGGGTACGCCGGCGTGGCCGAGCTGGCCCATCGCATGGAGAACCTGCTCGACTCGCTCCGGCAGGGCCGGGTCTCCGCCCAACCGGAGACGTTCCAGCTGCTGTTCCGGGGGGTGGACTCGCTTGGCCGGGCCGTCGAGGACGCGGCGGCGGGGCGGCGCGGCGCGGACAACGCGTCGCTCGCGGCGGAGCTGGATGCCGAAGCGGTCCGGGCGGCGCCGCCGAAGGGCGCCAACGTCTCCCATGAGGTGAAGCCCGCGCAGGACGAGCCGATGGCTCCCGGAGCGCGGGTGCGCCCGATCCAGGTGGAGCTGAGATCCGACTCGAGCATGCGGGGCGCGCGGGCGGCGCTGGTGGTCCGGCGGGCGGAATCGCTCGGCGCGGTGACGGCTCTGCGGCCCGCGTTGGTACAGCTCGAGCGGGATGACTTCGACGGACGTCTCTGGTTCGCCCTCGAAACGACGGCGGGCGACGAGGAGATCGTGGCCCGCATCCGTTCCGCCGGTGACGTCACGTCGGTCCGATTCGAAGCCCGGGCCGCGGCGGACGCGGAGACCATCCCGCGCAGCCGGCAGATCCGGGTGGATCTCCGGCGCCTCGACGCGCTCATGAGTCAGGTCGGTGAGCTGGTGGTCGCGAAGAACCGCCTCGGGGTGTACGCGGCCGCCTCCAGCGACCCCAGGCTCGGGGAGCTGAGCGACCGGCTCGCCCGCCTGGTGTCGGGGATGCAGGCCGAAGTGATCGCGGCGCGTATGACGCCGGTCGGTGAAGTCTTCGACCGGTTTCCCCGGCTGGTGCGCGACCTGGCCCGCGATCTCGGCAAGCGCATCCGGTTCGACATGGAGGGCGAGGAGATCGAGCTCGATCGCTCGATCCTCGACGAGATCGGCGATCCGCTCCTCCACCTCATCCGGAACGCCGCCGATCACGGGATCGAGCCGCCCGGCGAGCGGTCGGCGGCCGGCAAGCCGGAGGAAGGGCGCATCGTGCTGTCGGCCAGCCGCGAGCGCAACACGGTTCTCCTTCGCGTGGGCGACGATGGCCGGGGCATCGATCGCGCCGCGATTCTGGCCAAGGCCCGCCGCGACGGTCTGGCCGATGGGTCGGTCGAGTCGCTGAGCGACGAGCTGCTGCTCCGGGTCCTCGCGAAGCCGGGGTTCAGCACCGCGGAGGCGGTGAGCGGAGTCTCCGGCCGTGGGGTCGGGGTGGACGTCGCGATGACGCGGGTTCGCGCGCTCGGCGGGACACTCGAGGTGCGGACGGAGCCGGGGAAGGGCGCCACCTTCCTCATCCGGGTGCCTCTCACCCTGGCCATCGTTCGCGCGCTGCTGGCCGATGCCGGCGGTGAGCGCTACGCAGTGCCTCTCGCGTATGTCGCCGAGACGGTGGAGTTCGACCCTCGCGCGGTGACGTCGATCCGGGACCGGGAGGCGTTGCTCGTCCGCGACCAGGTGATCCCGACGGTGCACCTGCGCGAGCTGGTGTCGGGGCCGGCGCCGGCCCTCCCCACCCGGCGGCCGACGCTGATTCTCGAGATCGGCGACCGGCGCACGGCGCTCGTGGTGGACGCGCTCGTCGGGCAGCAGGACATCGTGGTCGAGCCGTTCGACGCGCCGCGCGGGATGCCGCCGTTCGTGGGGGGAGCGACGATTCTGGCCGATGGCGCGCCGGCCCTCATCCTCGATGCCTCCGCGCTGATCTAGGAGAAGCCCAGAATGGCAGATGTGCGGGACCTGAAAGCGCTCCAGCTCGACGCGTTGCGCGAGGTCGCCAACATCGGCGGCGGCCACGCCGCGACCGCGCTGTCGCAGATGACCAACCGCACGATCATGATCGCCGTCCCCGAGGTGAACGTCCGTCCGCTGGAGGAAGTCACCGACCTCATCGGGTCCCCCGGCGAGGTCATCGCCGCGGTGCTCATGCACATGATGGGCGATCTCACCGGGCGGACCATGGTGGTCTTTCCCGAAGCGTCGGCTCGAACGCTCTGCGATATACTGCTCCGGCGGAGTCCCGGAACCACCCGGGAGTTCGGCGAAATGGAACAGAGCGGACTCAAGGAAGCCGGCAACATCCTGGCGAGCGCCTATCTGAACGCGCTCAGCGACTTCATGGGCATGGTGCTCGTTCCCTCGGTCCCCAGCCTCGTGGTGGACCTGAGCGGGGCGGTACTCACCACCGCGTACCTCAATTTCGGGCATGAGCGCGACTTCGTCTTTTGCGTGGAGACGTCCTTCCGGGTCGAGGGCACCGCGGAACTGCTCCAGGGACACTTTCTCCTCCTGCCCGACATGCCGTCCCTGCGGGCCATCTTCGACGCCATCCGACTGACCTGAGCCGATGCCGGGCCCCGTGCTTTCGGAGCGCGACCTCGCCGTCCTTCGCTCGTTTGCCCGCCGAATCGATCCGTCCGACGCCGGCGCTCACAACAACCTGGGCGTCCTCTACTACCAGAAGGGGCTGATCGAGGAGGCGATCGCGGAATTCGTGCGGGCACTGCAGCTCGATCCGCGCATGAGCGTCTCCCAGGCCAACCTCGACATCGCCTACCGGGAAAGCGGGCACTACGACCGCCGGATCACCGAGCTGCGCGACCGGGTTCGGCGACGCCCCGGCGACCGCGACGCCCGCTGGGAGCTCGGCCGCGCCCTCGCGGCGCTGGGCCGTCACGCCGACGCCATCGCCGAGTTCCAGGCGCTGCTGGCATGGCAGCCCGGGGACGTGCCCGCGATGCTCCAGCTGGGCCTCGCCGAGAAGGCGCGAGGGAATCTCGATACCGCCAGCGACTGGCTCGAGCGGGCCTGCGCGAAGGACCCGGGAAGCGCCGTGGCGCGGTACTACTACGGCGAGGTGCTGTACAACCGCGGCCTGAACGCCCCCGCGCTCGCGGCGCTCACCGAGGCGATCACCCGCAACCCGGAATACGCCGAAGCGCACTATCTCCTCGCCTTCGTGCACGGGGACATGGGGCAGCACGAGGAGGCCCTCGAGGCCACCCGCCAGGCGATCCGGCTCAATCCCACGCTGGCGCGGGCGCAGGTCAACCTGGCGCTGGACAGGGTGGGCGACGGGCAGGGAAAGCGAGCGGCGCCGCCGGGACGGCCCTCGCTCCAGGTGGTCGAAGGCGGCACCCTCGTCCATTACAACCTCGGTCTCGCGCTCCGTCAGAAGGGCTACCTCGCGGAAGCCGTCGCCGAGTACCGGTTGGCCTTCGACGCCGGCGAGGATGCGCGGCTGAGCCTGCAGGCGCTGGCCGAGGTCCACCTTCTCCAGCGCGATCTCCCCGCCGCGCTGGAGCTGTACGAGCGGCTCGTCCGCGAGTACTCCGACTCGCCGAAGCTGTGGAACGAGCGCGGGGTGTGCCTGCACCAGGCGGGGCGCCGGGCCGACGCGGTCGCCTCGTACGAGCAGGCGGTGGCGATCGACGCCGAGTATCAGCTCGCGTGGAACAACCTCGGCGTCGCGCGCGCCCACGAATCGAGCGGCGATGCCGCGGCCACCGCGTTCCGCCACGCACTCGCGGGGGCACGACCGCTGCTCGCGGCCCGGCTGAACCTGGCGCTGCTCCTGCTGCAGCGCCGGCAGCTCAAGCAGGCGCTCGAGGAATACCAGCAGGCGCTGGCCGAGCAGCCGGCGAGCGCCGTGGGCTGGAACGGCGTCGGACTCGTGCTCATGGAGCTCCGCCGCTACGAGGACGCGCGGAACGCCTTTGCCCGGGCGGTGGACGCCGATACGGGGTTCGCCGCCGCCCGCTACAACCTGAGCTTCGTCCTCAGCCAGCTCGGCGATTTCGACGGGGCACTGCGCGAGACCCGGCAGGCGCTCGAGCTGGAGCCGCTGTACGTGCCGCAGAAGTTCTCGCTCACGATCGACCTGCAGTACGAAGATCCGACGATCGCGATCGCACCCGATTTGACCGCGGACGTCGGCGGCGACGCGCTCGCGGGCGAATTCGCGTTCGATCCCCCGGCGCTCGACCAGCTCTTCGCCGAGCTGACCCCCGCGGTCCCGGCCGCCCCCACCAACGGCCACGGCGGCGACGCACTCGACCTGGCGCGCGACCACATCGCCAAGGGACTGCTGGACCTGGCCTCCGCCGAGCTGAGCCGCGCCGCCGCGCGCGGCGCACCCCGGGCCGCCACGTCGGTGCTCCAGGGCGACATCTTCGCCAAGCGGGGGTTGTACGGCGAGGCGCTCGACCGCTATCGCGCGGCCCGCGCAGCGGCGCCGGACGATCCCGACGCGACGCTCGGGGAGATCCGCGCTCTCGTGGCGCTCGGTTCGGCTGCCGATGCGGTGCCGCTGGCCGACGCGCTGGCCTCGCGGGTTCGGGGCGACGTCGAGGTCCTCGTGGCCCGCGCCCGCGTCCGGCTGGCCGTGGGCGACGCGCTGGGTGCCCTCGATTGCATCCGCGAGGCGCAGGCACTGGCCCCGGGCCGCCCCGACCTCTTCCATCTCCAGGCCCAGGTGTCGGCCCGTCTCGGCGACCGCCCGGCGGCGCTCGCCGCGTTCAATGCCGCGGTGCAGCTCGATCCGTCACTGGTCCGGGTCTGGTTCGACCTGGGCGGGCTGGAGGAGGAGCGGGGGAACTACACCGCGGCGTGCGGCGCCTACGAACGGGCGCTCGAGTTGCTCCCCACCTATGGCGCCGCCGCGCTCGCCCTCGCCGATCTCCTGCGGCGGATCGAGTCGCCCCGCGCGGCCATCCAGGTCCTCGTCCGGGTGCTCGAGGCGGACCCCTACGAGCTCGAGGCGCTCACCGCCCTCGGCCGCGCGCTGCTGGAGGATGGCCGGACGACCCAGGCCATGGAGGCGTTCGAGCGGGTGCTCCGCTTCGATCGCGATCACGCCGGCGCCCTCTACCATCGTGGCGCGGTGCTGGCGCGCCAGAGGCAGTTCGATCAGGCGGTGCAGGCCTGGGAACGGGTGGTGCAGCTCGATCCCGCGGGACCGTACGCGACCCAGGCGCGGACCCGGGCCCGATCGGCCCGCGACCTCCAGCACATCTTCGCCACCTCGGCCGGCTAGACCATGGCGCTCGAGGGCCCCCTCAAGGACCTGCACATCCAGGACGTCTTCCAGCTTCTCGACCTGGGCCGGAAGAGCGGCGTGCTGCGGGTGACGTCGGATCTGCTCCAGTCGGCGGGGACGGTGTGCTTCGACCGGGGGGGAGTGGTGGCGGCGGCGGTCGGAAACGAGAGCCAGCCGCTGGGCGGGCGCCTGCTTCGCACCGGCCGCATCACCGCCGCCGATCTCGACCGGGCCCGGGCGCTGCAGGGCGGGGGGGACACTCGCCGCATCGGCGACATCCTGGTGGATCTCGGTGTGGTCTCGCGGCGCGAGCTGGACCGGCAGGTCAAGGCGCAGATCGAGGAGGCGGTGTTCGAGCTGCTCCGGTGGTCGGAAGGGTACTTCCGATTCGAGGAGGGGACACCCTGCTTCGCCGCGGTGGAGTCTCCCGTGCGATTCCCCACCGAGGCGCTTCTGATGGAGGCCGCGCGCCGGATGGACGAGTGGTCCCGCATCGGCTCCAAGGTGTCCCACCTCCGCCTGGTACCGCGGCTGCCGCCGCCCGAGGGGCAGGGGAGCGAGCCGCTCGACCTGGTGCCATTCGAGTGGGAAGTGCTCGCGGCGGTGGATGGCCAGCGCGACCTCCACTCGCTGGCCGAAGCCCTTGGACGCTCGGAGTTCGAGATCGCGCGGACGGTGTACGGCCTGACCAACGCCGGTGTCGTGGTCCTCGACGACCCGGCCAGGCCCGGCCAGGAAGTGGAAGCTGGCCGCGATCTCGCCGCTCTGCTCGTGCCCGCGCGTGAGGCGCTCGCCCAGGGAGAGTACGAGCTGGCGGCGGGGGCGCTCGAGGAATTGCTGCGCTTCGATCCGCTCATGCCTGAGGCCCGGCGGCTTCTGGGGCTCTGCTACGCCTCGCTCGGACGCTACTCCGCGGCGCTCGATTCGTGGGCGGTCTGGAGCCGGATCGGGGCCGAGACGCCGGGCGAGGAAGCCGAGATGGTGGCGGTGGAGCGACTGCGGGAGGCGGTGGAAACCATTGTCAAGGAGCTCGACCGATTCCGTGAGTGAAGACATTCGCGCTCTGACCGTTCGGCTCACCGACGAGCCGTCGAGCCTCGCCTTCCTCGAGCTGGCGGAGGCGCTGCGCCGCCGGGGCCAGCTCGACGCCGCGTGCAAGGTGGCGCGCGGCGGCGTGAGCCGGTATCCCGGCTTGGCCGATGCCCACGATCTGCTTGCCCGGATCCTCGGCGACCAGGGCGATCTGGCGGGGGCCTTCGACGCATGGAGCGCCGCGCTGCAGCTCGACCCGATGCGCGCCGGTGCGCTCAAGGGCGTCGGTTTCCTCTACTTCCGCGCCGGAGACGCCGTCGCCGCGCTGGATCATCTCCAGCGGGCCGCCCAGGCCGATCCCGATGATCCCTCCATCCCGCCCGCCCTCGAGCGCGCCCGAGTCGAGGTGCGACGGCAGGCCGCCCCCCGCGCCAACGGGACGCCGGCCCCACCCCCGACCCCGGCTCCGGCCCCGGCTCATCCCCAGAAGACGCCGTTCGAGGGGATCGAAGGCGGTGAGCAGGGCTTTCTGCTGGTGGACGGCAATGGGCTCCGGTTGAGCGGCGCCCTGCGCGCCTCGTCGGGGGAGGACGCGGGAGATCGCGTTGCGGCGCAGCTGGCCGGGGTCTCGCGCGAGGCCGCCCGCGCCACCCGCATCCTCGGGCTTGGCCCCTGGCAATCCATCGCGGTGGAATCCGCCGACGGGCATCTCTTCCTGGCCGCGCCGACGGCGGACACGGTGCTCCTCACGGCGAGCGACCACTCGTTGCCGCTGGCGCGTGTCGGTCTCCTCGCCGAGCGGGCCTCCCGGGCCGCGAGGGCTTGGCTGGAGGCAATGGGATGAACGAACGGGACCTGCTTGATCGGGTGACTCGGGTGCCGGGTGTACGGGGCGCGCTCCTCGTGGCCGCCGCGGATGGCTTGGTCGTCGCCGAGCAGCTCATGGACGGGGTGGACGGCCGGGCGGTGGCAGCGCTGGCGGGGAGCCTGGTGGGCCGCCTGAGGCGTACGGCACAACAGGCAGGCCTCCAGCGCCCGTCGTTCGTGCATCTGCGCGCCGAGGCGGGATCGGTGCTGGCCGCGCCGGGCTCCGACGATCTCGTGCTCGTGGCCGTCATTTCCCCGGACGCGAACGTGGGCCTCGCGAGGCTCGAGATGATCGACGCGGCAGGCCGTCTGGGCTGATGCGCGCACTCGAGCCGTGGGTGGTTGATCCGCTTCAGGCGTTCCTCGCCGAGTCCTCGGCGAGGCTGACCCTGCTCATGACGTCCTCCGGGCAGGTAGTGGCCCAGCACGGCTTCAGCCGCTCGCTCGACGTGATGACGGCGGCCGCGCTTGGCGCGGGCATCGTGGCCTCGACGGAGGAGCTTGCGCGGCTGATGGGATCGGCGCGCTTCGAGGCGGTGGTGCACCACGGCACGGGCCAGAGCTGCATGCTCGCGGCGTTCTCCATCCCGCGCGGACGCTGGATCGGGCTGGTGGTGTTCGGTCCCGAGACGTCGGTGGGCATCGTCCAGCTGTTCTTCGACCAGATGGTTCAGCACCTCGTGTCGGCCGCTCCCCGCGAGCAGGCCCCGCCTCCGATGCTCGCCGAGAACTTCGAGTCCGAGCTCGACGCCAGCCTCAAAGCCCTCTTCGGACGGTAACCAGATGTCTCTCGTCAACTTCACCGCTCGCGAGATCACCTGCAAGATCGTCTACTATGGCCCCGGGAGGTCGGGAAAGACGACCAACCTGCAGTACGTCTACGGGCGCGTTCCGGAGAGCCGTCGCGGGCGGATGGTGTCGCTGGCGACCCAGACCGACCGGACACTCTTCTTCGATTTCCTGCCGCTGGAGCTGGGCAACATCTCCGGATTCAGCACGAAGTTTCAGCTGTATACCGTCCCGGGGCAGAGCTATTACAACGCCACCCGGAAGCTGGTGCTCCAGGGCGCCGACGGCGTCGTGTTCGTCGCCGACAGTCAAGCGAGGAGGTTTGACGACAACCTGGAAAGCCTCCAGAACCTGCAGGACAACCTGCTGGCGCAGGGGGTGGACATCCGCCAGCTGCCGGTCGTCTTCCAGTACAACAAGCAGGACCTCCCGCACGACCTGATCCTGTCCCAGGAGGAAATGGACGACGCGCTCAACTTCCGCGAGGTGCCGAGCTTTGCGGCCGACGCGCTGGAGGGCAACGGCGTGTTCGAGACGCTGCGGGGTGTCTCCGAGATCGTCCTCAAGCGCCTTGCCGCGGGGAGTCCCGCGGCGTGACCGTCACCCTGAATCCGCTGTATCGGTTCGACACCTTTGTCGTCGGCGCGGCCAACCGACTGGCGATCACGGCGGCCAGGGCCGTGGCCGAGTCGCCGGGGACCGTCTACAACCCGCTCTTCATCTATGCCCGCCCCGGGCTGGGAAAGACCCATCTCCTGATGGGAATCGGACACGCGGCACGCGCCATCAATCCACGGCTCTCGGTGGAGTACCTCACGCTCGATGAGTTCATCGAGGCGTTTCATGCCGCGATTGCCGCGGGGCATGGAGCGGCCTACCGGCAGCGCTTCCTCGACGTCGATCTGCTCCTCGTGGACGATGTGCAGTTCCTCACCCACCGGCGGGAGATGCAGGCCGAGCTGCTCCGGCTGGTTGACACGCTCCAGGCGGCCAACCGGCAGATCGTGCTCACCAGTGACCGCCCGCCTGCGGAGATCGAGGCGCTGGACGACCGGCTGATCCGCCGTTTTGCCGGCGGCCTCGTGATCGATGTCTCGGCGCCGGACTACGAGACCCGCGCGGCCATCCTGCGTCGCAAGGCGGATGAACGTCGCGCCGCGTTCGGCGAGGGCGTGCTCGACGCCGTCGCCGCGCTCGAGATAGACAACGTTCGCGAGCTGCTGGGCGCGCTCAACCGTCTCATTGCGTTCCAGTCGGTGAGCGATGTCCCGCTAGGGGCGGACCAGGCGAGGATGCTGGTTGGTGGGGTGGCGGAGAGGGCGGAGAGGACGGAAAAGACGGAAAAGACGGAAAAGACGGAAAGGACGGAGTTCGACGACTTCCTCTCCGAGATCACCGCGACGGTGACGCAACAGGTGGACGCCTGGCGAACCAAGGTCGGCGCCGCGATCCTGCGCTGGGAAGGCGAAGGGTTCCGGACCAGCCGGCTGGAGGCCCTGCTGGAACAGGAGATGGTCGCCGATCCCGAGGCGGCCATTCGCGCCTTCGAGGCCGATGTCCATCGTCTCCTCGAGCTGCGAGCGGAGGCGGCGGAACTCGCGCCCGAGCTGGCCGGTTCTCCTCTCTTCAGGGACCCCGGCGATGTCGCCGCCGCGGAGGCGGAGCTGCAGCGCGCGCGCGACGGCACCAATCCGCCGCCGGCCCCGTCGCCGCTCTGGAAGATGGAGGACCTCGTCGAGGCCGGCGCCAATCGCATGGTGCTGGAGGCCGCGCGGGCGGTGGTGGCGTCACCCGGCACCCGCTACAACCCGCTCGTGATCATCGGGGCGGGAGGGATCGGGAAGACCCACCTGCTGCACGCGATCGGCAACGCGCTTGCCGGCCGGGGCGGCCCGGTGGCGTGCCTGAGCGCCCCGGAGTTCACCAGCGAGCTGATAGACGCGATCAACCGGGATGCGGTGCCGGCCTGGCGGGCGCGATACCGGCGGTCGTCCGCCTTCCTCCTCGACGACGTGCATCTCGCCGCCGAGACGGACCGGACCCAGGACGAGTTGTTCGTGTTGTTCAATCAATTCGCCGAATCCGGCCGCCAGATGGTGTTCACCTCGGCGGCGCCGCTCGCCTCGCTGGAGGGCCTGGAGCCGCGGCTCCGGACCCGCCTCGAGGGCGGGCTGGTGGTGGAGTTGCAGGCGCCGGACGCCGATGTGCGCGAGCGGGTGATCGCACGTGATCTGGCCGCCCGGCTCGGCGCCCCCGACCAGGCCCTCGCAACCTATCTGGCGTCCCGGCCCGCGGAGTCGCTGCGGGCCGCCCAGGGGCTGGTGCATCGCGTCCTCGCCACCGCAGAGGAACGGCACATCCCGCCGACGGCCGCGCTCGCCCGCGAGGTGCTCGAGGGGCTGGCGCCCGCCGACGCCGCGCCGCCCCGTCGCGCCCGAGCGCGCTCGAGCGGCATCATCGCGCCGACCGCGGGCGGGGCGCGGAGCCGCGAGAAGATGATCTGGGAATGGCCCGAGGTGGGTGACCGGATCGTCGAGGAGTGGCGCTGATGGCGATCAAGGGCAGCCTCAAGGAGGCCAGCCTCCCGGACGTCATCCAGCTGCTGTACCTGGGGCGGCGTACCGGGTGCCTGGCGCTCGCCGACCGGCACAACTTCGGGACCATCCACCTCGACGAGGGACACATCATCTACGCGTCCATCGTCAATCGCCGCGACCGCCTGGGCGATATCCTGGTCCGCAACGGCCGGATCAGCGCGGAGGCGCTTCAGCAGGCGATCGACCGGCAGACCGGCGACCGCGAGCACAAGCTGGGCGAGATTCTCGTGGAACTCGGCGCGCTCTCCCGGCAGGAACTCGAGAGCCACATCCGGATCCAGATTGAGGAGGCCGTCTACTACCTGTTCACCTGGAATTCCGGGACGTTCAACTTCGAGGCCGGCGTGGCGCCGGAGCATGAGGACTTTCTCGTCCGCATCAATCCCGAGTCTCTTCTCCTCGAGGGGGCCCGCCGCGTCGACGAGTGGAGCCTCATGGAGAAGAAGATCCCGTCGTTCGACCTGATCTTCG
>CAYYXP010000291.1:0-34516 GCA_964475685.1 uncultured Gemmatimonadaceae bacterium
AGCGGGGGATTCCCGGTGCCGGCGGCGCGGCTGGTGGGACTGATCGGCCTGGTCCGTGACCGGGTCGTGAGCCATCAGGCGGCCAAGCGGGTCTATGCCGAGTTGGCCGCATCGCCGGGAGTGGAGCCTCTGGCGCTCGCGGAGAAGCTCGGGCTGGTGCAGGTGAGTGACCAGGGAGCGCTGGCCGGTTGGGTGGACGAGGTTCTCGCGGCGCACCCCGGCGAGGTCGCGCGGTTCCGCGGCGGCGAAGCGAAGCTGATGGCGTTTTTCGTCGGGCAGGTGATGAAGCGGAGCAAGGGGAAGGCCGATCCCAAGGGGGTGCAGCCGGTGTTGGCGGAGAGGCTGAGGGCCCCTACAACCCCAACAGGCTCATTGGATCCACCGTGATCGCGCCGTAGCGAGCGATCCAGTGCAGGTGCGGCCCCGTTGCCCGGCCGCTCTGCCCGACGCCGCCGATCACCTGCCCGCGCGCCACGGTGTCTCCCGCCGCCACATCCACCCGGCTCAAGTGAAAGTAGCCCGTCACCAGGCCGCCTCCGTGGTTGAGGTACACGGCGCGCCCTGCCAGGTAGAAATCGGCCACCAGCGCCACCACGCCGCGCCCCGCCGCGCGCACCGGCGCCCCGCGCTTCCCGGTGAGGTCGGTTCCGAAATGCCGGCTGGTCACCTCTCCATTGAACTCCCGGCCGGTCCCGAACACGCTCGTCACCTTGCCGGGACGCGGCGCGGCGAATCGCCCCTCCCACAGCCGGGCGGTCTTGTGCGCCCAGGGGGCGATGGCGCGAGCCTCGCTCACCTCGCGGTCGACCCGGGCCTGCGTGGCGCTGTCGAGCTCGGTGTACTTCGGCGCGACCGTGAGCCGTTCGTGGGCATAGACAGGAGTGGTGAGCGGGAGCGAAATCACGACGGTGTCGGTCCCCTGCCGGCCGACGATGCGGAGCAGCACGGCCAGCGAGTCGAGCCCCTCGATCGGGATGGCGGCGAGGGCGCGGTACGACCGTCCGGTCGTCTCGAAGTGCAGCGGCTCGCCCGCCGCTTCTCCTTCCACGCCCGGTAGAGCGTCGGCCGAGTCGGCGAGGTCCACCACCAGTCGCACGATGGTTCCGCGCGCCGGCACCGCGGGGACGGAGCGAAGCGTCACCCTGGAGTTCCCGGATTGCGCTGCGGCTCCGGTGGCGGCCAGCGATGCGGCCGCCACCAGCATGGCGATGACGACGGCGTTCAGCGGTCGCCGCTCACGAGGAGGCGGGGAGAAGGGGCCGCCCCTTCCGGCGCGCGCCACGGCAGCTTGGAGGGCATGTCGGACCAGAAGGCGAGCGGCCGGTCGGGGAGGCCGAAGTGCTCCTGGGCCGCGGAGACCAGCCGTTCTCCCCTCCGGCGGACCCCGCCCCGCATCACCTTCCTGCGGAGTGCCTTGGCGTTCTTGAGTGGCGCCTCCCCGGAGGGGTCCAGCTGGAGAGCCGGTGTGGTGGGCCCCCGAAGAAACTCGACCATGAAGTCGAAGGAGAGCCCCAGGTGCCGGTCGATGTCCTGGTCGTCCAGCGGCCACCGGCTGTACTCGCGCGCGACCTGGGTGGCGAGCTGCCAGCTGGAGCTCTCGGTGAGCCGCACCATGCCGCGGAAGAGGCGCCGGTTGGTGCGCACGCTGAAGATCGTGGGCGCGATGATCCGGTCGAGGTGGGCGTCCGCTTCGCCGTGATCGAGGAGGATCACGTCCTTGGCCGCCTTCGAGTAGGCATCGCCGAGGTGGCTTTCCACCCGGGCCTCCCAGTACGAGTGCCCCACGGAGGCGGTGCTGCTCGTGAGGGTGAGCTGCCGCGGCACGAAGTAGTTGTGCGCCACGGTGTCGGCGGAGAGATGGGAGAGATAGCCGAGGGCGAAGGCGCGGAGAGCATCGGACCCCGCGAGATCGTGGATCTCCTGCCCGACGTGCCAGTAGTGACAGTGCCGGCCGAGCGGAGCGTAGTGCTTGGCGATCGAGGAATCGGCCGCGATGTTGCCGTAGAGGAAGTCGAAGGGATAGGCCCGCAGCAGGTCGGCGACCGCGGGCGGCAGGTACCGGAGATTGGCGAGGACCGACTCGCCCAGGTAGATGTGGGTGCCGGGTGTCCATGCGTGCGCGTCCTGCGGCAACGCCAGCATCACGAGCCCCACGCCGGCCAGCGCGAGCGCGAGGCGCGCCACCTTCATCGGCGCCCGGCCACCAGCAGTCGGCGCACCCGTCCGAGCATGCCGCCTCCTCGCTTTGAGGACCGCAGGGCGGCGGCAACGTCGAGAGCGGTGTCCTCCACCTCGTCGTGCACGACATCGTAGAGCGATTCGAGGTCCGCCAGCCGTCCCTCGATCCGGTCGGCGCCGCGCACCACCTTGCGGCGGAGCCGGCGGCCGACCTGCGCAAAGGCGCCGGCCTCGTGGCGCACGACCACCATGACGTCCTGCGCCTGTTCGGTGAGCTGCCGCGCCGCCTTGAGCGTCTGGGCGACGTCGTCCTGCAGGCCGTCCACCAGGGCGGCGATCTTGCGCCCCTGGCCGGAGAGCCGAACGGCGGCGATCGCGGCCGCGACCGCGACGCCCAGCATCGACAGGGCCATGATCGCCAACGATATGGCAATGGTCGGGCCGACCCATGCCGGGTTGGCGGCGACCTGGAGCAGAGCGAGGGCATTCATGTGGCCGGGACCTCCCCAAACGGGCCGGGACGCGCGCGACAGGCGCGCGACACCCGGTGAAAACAACCGGGTCTTTCCACTACCGCAACCCCCTCGGCGCGCTTGACGTGCCTTGGGGACCTGCCCAGCTTTGGCCATGCCTCCACGGTTTCTGGTGCGCGGCGGTCGTCCGTTGCACGGCACCATTCATCCCGCCGGTAACAAGAACGCCGCGCTGCCGATCCTGGCCGCCAGCGTGCTCGCCGATGGTCCGCTGGAGCTGGAGAACATCCCTCGCATCCGCGATGTCGAGACGATGCTCGCCCTGCTTGCCGATCTCGGTGCCACGGTCGAGTGGACCGGGGCAAATGCCCTCACGATCGACGCGCGCGGGGTCCGTCCGAAGCCGCTCGACCCGGCGCTCTGCGCCCGGATCCGCGCCTCGATCCTCCTCGCCGGACCGCTCCTGGCACGCTTCGGCACCGTGACGCTGCCTCCGCCCGGCGGCGACGTCATCGGGCGCCGCCGGGTGGACACCCACTTCCTCGCGCTCGAGCAGCTGGGAGCGTCGGTCACCGTCGGCGACCGCTACGAGTTCGAGGCCAGGCACCTCGTCGGGGCCGACATCTTCCTCGACGAGCCGAGCGTGACCGGTACCGAGAACGCCCTCATGGCGGCCGTGGCCGCCAGCGGGCGGACAGTGTTGCGCAACGCCGCCTGCGAGCCGCACGTCCAGGATCTCGCCCGCGCGCTGGTGGCGATGGGGGCGCACATCGATGGCATCGGGTCCAACGTCTATACCATCGAGGGGGGGCGCCCGCTGGCGGGCGCCCGGTACGCCATCGGCCCCGACCATATCGAGATCGGGAGCTTCATCGGCCTCGCCGCGGTCACCAACGGCGCGATCAGCATCGATCCGGTGCGCGGCGAGGACCTGCGCAGCATCCTCCTCGGTTTCGAGCGCCTCGGCATCCGGCCGGTGCTCGACGGCCAGCGGCTCACCGTCGCGGCCGACCAGGAGCGCCGGATCCGCCCGGATCTGGGCGGCCACGTTCCCAAGCTCGAGGACGGCCCCTGGCCGGCCTTTCCCGCGGACCTCATGTCCACCACGATCGTGGCCGCGACCCAGTGCTCGGGAATGATCCTGGTGTTCGAGAAGATGTTCGAGTCTCGCCTCTTCTTCGTGGACAAGCTCATCGGCATGGGCGCCCGCATCGTTCTCTGCGATCCCCATCGCGCCGTCATCTCGGGGCCCTCCACCCTCAAGGGAACCACCGTCGAGTCCCCCGACATCCGCGCCGGCATGGGCATGCTCCTGGCGGCGCTTGCCGCCGACGGGTCCAGCGTCATCCACAACGTCGGGCAGATCGAGCGAGGCTACGAGCGGATCGACGAGCGGCTCCGCGCGCTCGGCGCGGAGATCGAGCGGGTCGAATAGCGGATGCGCGACGAAACGCTGGTGGTGCGTGCCGGCCTGCCCCCTCCCACGCCGGGTGGCGCCTTCCTCCCGGGCCCGGTCTTCGCCGGGCCGTTTCATGCGGCCGGCGACCCCGCGGCCTCCCCCTTCACCTACGGCCGCTTTCACAATCCCACCTGGTCGGCGTACGAGGCCGCGCTCGGCCAGCTCGAGGGCGGGACCGCTCTCGTCTTCGCGTCCGGCATGGCGGCGACCACCGCGATTCTCGGCTCGGCGCTCCGGCCCGGTGACGTGGTCGTCCTGGCCGCGGAGTGCTACTACACCACCCGGGTGCTGGCGCGAGGATATTTCGCCGAGATGGGCGTCGAGGTGCGCCTGGTGCCGACGGTCGGAGGGCTGGATCCGGCGCAGGTCGCGGGTGTCAGGCTCGTCTGGCTCGAGTCGCCCACCAACCCCGGCCTCGACGTCTGCGATATCGCCGCCATCGCGGGAGTCGCCCGCGCCGCCGGCGCCCTCGTGGCGGTGGACAACACCACCGCGACTCCGCTCTCTCAGCGCCCTCTCGCACTCGGCGCCGACTTCGCCATGGTCTCCGATACCAAGGCGATGACCGGCCACGGTGACCTGGTCCTCGGCCACGTGGCCGTGCGGGAGGCGGCGTGGGCCGACAAACTGCGAACCTGGCGGACTCAGACCGGGTCCATCGCGGGGCCCTTCGAGGTCTGGCTCGCGCATCGCTCGCTGGCCACGCTCGCGCTCCGCCTCGAGCGTCAGTGCGACAACGCGCAGGCCATCGCCGAGTTTCTGGCCGGCCGGCCCGAGGTCCGCCGCGTGCGCTATCCGGGGCTCGCCGGCGACCCGTCCCACGCCGTCGCGCGGCGGCAGATGCGCCGGTACGGGCCGGTCGTCTCCTTCGAGCTGGCGGGTCGGCCCGAAGCGGAGCGCTTCCTGTCCGCCTGCGCCCTGCTCGACGAGGCGACGAGCTTCGGGGCGATGCACACGACCGCCGAGCGGCGGGCCCGCTGGGGCGCGGATGCGGTGGGCGAGGGATTCATCCGTCTCAGCGCGGGGTGCGAGCACATTGACGACATCCGGGCCGATCTCGCCCAGGCGCTCGATCGGGTGCGCGGGTGACGCTGCGGGAGTCCCCGGTCGCCGGGCCGGTGCCGTTGTACGAGGTGCCCGGATGGCGCGACCGTTACGGTGTCGTCGCCGGCATTACCGGCAGGAGCGACGCGGGCGGCGGAGGCTTCGATCTGGGTCTCTGGAACGCCTCGCCCGTCGGAGAGACGATGTCGCGCTGGCGGGCCTTTCGCCGCGCCATGCACGGATTCAATGCCGTCGTGCTCGGCAACCAGGTGCATGGCGTCGAGGTGATGACGGTGGACGCGGGGGTCGGCTGGGTCCAGGTCGAGGGAATCGACGGCTGGACCACCGCGGCGCGGGGGATGTTGCTCACGGTCACCCTCGCCGACTGCATCCCCGTCTACCTGGTGGTGCCGGGGCGGGGGATCGCCCTCCTCCACGCCGGCTGGCGGGGGACGGCGGGAGGGATCCTGCATCGGGGAGTTTCGCGGCTGTCCGGGGCCACGGGAGCCTCCCCTCGAGAGATGGTAATGCATTGCGGGGTGGGCATTTGCGGGGAATGCTACGAGGTCGGTGCCGAGGTGATGGAGGGGTGCGGGTTCGGGGGCGAGGGGCCGGGGCCCTTTCATCTGGACTTGCGCAGCCGCCTCGCCGACGAAGCGCGCGGGCTGGGGCTGGAAGCGGTCACTTCATCGGCCTGGTGCTCGGCGCATGATGACGACCGATTCTTCAGCCACCGCCGCTCGGGCGGTGCCGACGGGCGGATGGTTGCTTACTTGGGGATGCCCCCCTCGCATTGACGCGAGGCGGAGATGCGGGTAATATTTGGGCGCTGTCCGGGGGGCGCCGGTTCGGGCCAACTGAGTGGGGGAGTTCCCCCACTTTTTTTTTCCTGCAACGCCGATGTTCGCCGACGCGCTTCTCGCCTCTCTTCGCGACCACATCGCCGGCCTCGGGTTCGAGCTGGTCGATCTCCGGCGTGCAGGGACCCTGGAGCGCCCCATCCTGCAAGTCCGGGTGGACCGACCGGACAGCCAGCCGGGCCACGGAATCACGGCCGGCGACTGTGCCGGGATCAGCCGGTCCCTCGAGCGCGTTCTGGAATCCAGCGCGATGGTCGGTCCCCGGTACGTGCTGGAGGTCTCCTCCCCCGGGATCGAACGGCCGTTGCGGTGGCCGGAGCACTGGCGGCGCTTCATCGGCCGGCGGGCACGCGTCCGGGCCCATGCGCTCGGCGGCCGCCGGCAGGTCGAAATCGTGGCCGTCCCCGACGACGGCCATGTCACGCTGAGGCAAGAGGACGGCACGGACGTCACCGTAGCCCTCGCCGAAGTCAGCCAGGCGAACCTGATCGATCCTTCGCTGCATCGGGGATGATCGTTCGGCTGGCCCGAAGACGATGAACAGGAGCATGCGCATGGCAGGATCGGCTGAGATGTTGGCCGCGTTCCGCGAGCTGACAATCGCAAAACAACTGGAGCGCTCGGACCTGCTGGACCTGTTGCGAGACGGGATCCAGGCGGCGCTGGTGCGCAAGTTCGGGCCCAACGTCAAGTTCGAGCTCAGTGTCGACGAGCTGCAGGGGGCCATCAAGGTCACCCGGCTGCGCCAGGTGGTCGAGACGGTGGAAGACCCTTCCTGGCAGATCCCGCTCGAGGAGGCGCGCTACGAAGACCCCGACTTCCAGGTCGGCGACATGCTGGAGGAGGAGGTCCCCTTCGCGGAGTTCGGCCGGCTCGCGGTGCAGGCGGCCAAGCAGCGCATCATTCAGCGGGTGCGTGAAGGGGAGCGGACCCGGATCCGCGAGGAGTTCGCCTCCAAGGTCGGCGAGCTGCTGTCGGGTGAGGTGCAGCAGATCGAGCGCGGCAAGCTGGTCATCATGCTCAACAAGTTCCGCGAGGCCGAAGCGATCATTCCCTACCGGGAGCAGAACCACCGGGAGCACTTCCACCAGGGCGACACCATCCGCGCGGTGCTCAAGCGCCTCGAGGAGACGCCCAAGGGCCCCCGGCTCATCCTGTCCCGCGGCGATCCGCTGTTCGTGAAGGCCCTCTTCAAGCTCGAGGTCCCCGAGATCCAGCAGCAGATCGTCGAGATCCGCGCCATCGCGCGCGAGGTCGGGAGCCGCACCAAGGTGGCGGTGATTTCCCGCGACGACGCCATCGACCCCGTCGGGGCCTGTGTCGGCCTCAAGGGCTCGCGGGTGCAGGCGGTGGTCAACGAGCTGGGGGGCGAGCGCATCGACATCGTCCCCTGGTCGCCCGATCCGGAGCGGTTCGCCCGCCTCGCGCTGGCGCCCGCCCGGGTGGCCAAGGTCTTCTCCGATCCCGAGGCCAAGACCATCCAGGCGGTGGTGGACGAAGATCAGCTCTCGCTCGCCATCGGGCGCAACGGCCAGAACGTCCGGCTCGCCTCGGAGCTCACCGGGTGGAAGATCGACCTCTACTCCAGCCGCGAGTGGCTGGAGCGCGGTGGGGAGGGGCCGCTCTTCGCGCCGCTCCCGCCCGAGGAGGAAACCGTCGCCAAGATCCCGCTCAGCGAGCTCAAGGGGCTGTCGCCGGAGCTCATGGCCATCCTGGAGGCGGTCGGCTACAAGATGCTGAACGATGTCCTCGACCTCGAGCGCGAGGACATCGCCAAGATCCCCGGCATGACCCCTGAGGCCTCCGAGCAGCTGCTCGGCTTCCTCGCGGAGCTCACCGATGAAGACGGCGGTGAGGAGTCGAGCCCCAAGGGATGAGCCGGCTGCTGGGCCTCGTCGGCCTCGGCTACCGCGGCGGGCGAATCGCCGTCGGCGTCGAGGCGGTGCGGAAGGAATTGCAGGCGGGGAAATGCTGGTGCGTGGTCGTGGCGGAGGATGCCAGCCCGCGCACGATGGAAAAGGTGGTCCGGCTGGCATCGGGCAAGGGTGTGCCGATCGTGCCGGGCCCGGGTGCCGCCGCGATCGGCGCGCAGTTGGGAAGACCGCCCGTCATGGCGGTCGGTGTGCGGGACCGCGCATTGGCCCGCGGCATGGTGCCGCAGGCGCCCGTACGCAGCTGATGGAGGATTGAGTGGTCAAGACGAGAGTGCACGATCTCGCGGCCGAATTCGGCGTCGCGCCCGAACAGCTCCTGGGCATGCTCAAGGACATGAACATCTTTGTGCGCAGCCATCTCTCCGCGCTGGAGCACGACCAGGTCTCCGCGGTCCGGGTGCGCTGGGAGCGGGAGAAGCGGAAGAGCGCCGAGGAGCCCGCCGCCAGGAAGGGCCGCCGGAAGGCAGTCAAGGCGGAGCCGGCGCCGGAACCGGTCGAAGTCAAGCCCTCCAAGCGCCGCCGCACCGCGGCCGAGGTGGCGCAGGTCGAGGCCCAGGCCCAGGCGGACAAGGCCGCCGAGCTGGCGGCGCTCGAGCTCGAGCGCCCGATGATGGTCGAGATCGAGGACGCGTTGCCCACTCAAACGCTCGAGGAGCGCGCCCGCGCCCTCTTCAAGGACTTGCCTCCCGCGCCGCCCGAGGGCAACGGGGAGGCCCCGACCGCGACCGCGACCGCGACCGCCGGCGCCGAGTCGTTGCGCGCCCCGTTCATCCCCCCGCGCATCCAGCGGCCCGCGCCGTCGACCCCGCGCGGTCCCAAGCCGGTCTTCAGCAGCAGCGCGCCGCCGGCCCCGCCGCGCTCGGGGATGCCCGGTCGCCCCGGCGCCCCGTCGCGGCCCGGCACGCCCGATCGGGGGGCGCCGGTGCGCACCTTCGGGCCCGACGCCGAGAAGGGCGGTGGCCGCAAGAAGGGAAAGAAGGGCAAGCGGTCGCAGGTGGATCAGGACGCGGTGCAGGCCAACATCCTTAAGACGCTGCAGGGGATGAAGGGGCCGGCGGGACGCAAGGGCGTCCGCCGTTCGGACGAGCCGTCCTTCCGCGAGGTGCAGGCCGGCCGCCTGGCGGAGGAAAAGGCAAAGGAGAAGACCCTGATCCGGGTCAACGAGTTCATCTCCGTCTCCGAGCTCGCCGCCGGCATGAAGGTGCCGGCCACCCAGATCGTCCAGTTCGCCTTCAAGGAGCTGGGCCTCATGGTCACGGTGAACCAGCGCCTGGATTTCGACCAGATCGACCTGATCGCGTCCGCCTTCGGGTTCGAGGCGGTGCGGGAGGATGAGTACGCGGCGGAGCTCGAGGCCGACGTGGTCGCGGACACTCCGGAGCAGCTCGTGCCCCGGCCCCCTGTCGTCACCATCATGGGCCACGTCGACCACGGAAAGACGTCGCTGCTGGACCACGTCCGGAAGGCCAACGTCGTCGCGGGCGAGGCCGGCGGCATCACCCAGCACATCGGCGCCTACCACGTCACCCTGCCCGGCGACCGGGAGATCACCTTCCTCGACACCCCGGGCCACCAGGCGTTCACCGCCATGCGCGCGCGCGGCGCGCAGGTGACCGACATCGTGGTGCTGGTCGTCGCGGCCGACGACCAGGTCATGCCCCAGACCATCGAGGCGATCAGCCACGCGCGCAACGCCGGCGTGCCGCTCATCGTCGCCATCAACAAGATCGACCTGCCCACGGCCAACCCGCAGAAGGTCAAGCAGGACCTGCTGCAGCACAACGTGGTGCTGGAGGAGTTCGGCGGAAAGACGCTCTCGGCGGAAATCTCGGCCAAGAAGGGGACCGGGATCGACCTGTTGCTCGAGCAGATCCTGCTGCAGGCCGAAATCCTCGACCTCAGGGCCAACCCGGAAGGCAAGGGCCACGGCGCGGTGCTCGAGGCCACGCTCGATCCCGGCAAGGGCCCGCTGGCCACGATCCTGGTGCAGAAGGGCACCCTCCGGGGCGGCGACAACTTCATCTGCGGCAAGTTCTCCGGCCGCGTCCGCGCCCTGTACGACGAGCGCGGCAAGGCGGTCAAGGAGGCCGGCCCGTCCACCCCGGTGCAGATCCTCGGGTTCGGGGGCGTGCCCGCCGCCGGTGACACCTTTGCCGTCGTCACCGACGCCGTCGAGGCCCGCGAGATCGCGCAGAAGCGGCAGCGGCTGGAGCGCGAAGCGCAGAACCGGCGCAGCCAGAAGGGCACCAGCCTCGAGGACTTCAGCCGCGCCCTCAAGGAAGGCGGCGTGGCGGCGCTCCGGATCATCATCAAGGCCGACCAGGGCGGTCCCGCCGAAGCGCTGGCCGACGCGCTCGCCCAGCTCAGCACCAGTGAAGTGCGGGTGGATGTCGTGCACCGCGGCGTGGGCGCCATCACCGAGAGCGACGTGCTGCTCGCCAAGGCCTCGGGGGCGTTCGTGCTCGGGTTCCACGTCCGTCCCGACTCCAATGCCCGCGCGGCGGCGGAGCGGGAACAGGTGGACGTCCGGACCTACCGCATCATCTACGAGGCGGTCGAGGACGTGCGCAACGCCCTCGAGGGACTGCTCAAGCCGGAGGAGCGGGAGACGGTGCTCGGCGAGGCCGAGGTGCTGCAGCTCTTCAAGGTGAGCAAGGTGGGCACCATCGCCGGCTGCTCCGTGCGCTCCGGAGTCATCCAGCGTACCGCCAGGGCTCGCGTCGTCCGCGACGGCGTCACGGTCTACACCGGCAACGTCTCCAGCCTCAAGCGGTTCAAGGACGACGTCAAGGAGGTCCGGGAGGGGCTCGAATGCGGTATCGGGATCGAGAACTTCAACGATCTCAAGGTGGGCGACCGGATCGAGTCGTACCGGATGGAAGAGGTCAAGCGGACTCTGTCGGCCAGCGCCGCCGCCGGGGCGAACGCGTAACGATCAGCCGGCCTCATGATCATCGCCGTGCAGACCTGGGACCTCCATCTCCCCGGGTGCCACTCGCTGAAGGACAAGCGGGGCGTGCTCAAGCCCCTCACCGTGGCGTTGCGGCGGTCGTTCAACGTCTCGGTGGCGGAGACGGCCCACCAGGACCTCTGGCAGCGGGCGGAGCTCGCGTGCGCCGCCGTCGGATCGGCGCGCTCGGTGGTGGAGGAGATCCTGCGCTCGGCCGATCGCGTCATCGAGGAAACCGACGGGCTCAGGATCGTGGAGACGGTGACGGAATTCCGATGAAGGGATCGTCGCGGCGGCCGGAACAGGTGGCGGAGACGTTGCGGCAGGTGATCGCCGACGCGCTCGCGCGGGAGGTGCGCGACCCGCGGGTCGGGTTCGTCACGGTCACCGCCGTGCTGGTGACCAACGAGCTGTCGCACGCGCGGATCATGGTGAGCGTGCCGGGAGACGACGCGGCCCGGGACCGGGCCCTCGAGGGGCTCGAGAGCGCCGCCGGCTTCCTCCGCTCGCGCGCGGCGCGCGCTCTGACCACGCGGACCGTGCCGGAGCTCCACTTCGAGCTCGACCGCGGCCTCCAGCACGCGGCCCGGATCAACGAGCTGCTGGAAGGGCTCCGGCGCGAGGCGGGCGACTGATCGGCGCGGTCCTGGTGGACAAGCCGGCGGGACCCACTTCTCACGATGTCGTGCGGCGGGTCCGCCGGGTGGTCGGGAGCCGCGCGGTGGGACACACCGGCACCCTGGATCCGTTCGCGACCGGCCTGCTGGTGGTGCTCATCGGGAGGGCGACTCGGCTGGCGCGGTTCGTCGAGGCCCAACCGAAGACCTACCTGGCCACCGCGAGCCTGGGGACCCGCACCGAGACCGACGATCGTACCGGCGTCCCCTGCGGTCCCCGGCATCCGGGCACCGGCGTTCCGGTGGAGTTGGTGCAGGCGGCGCTCGCCGGCTTCGTGGGGACGCATGAGCAGCGGCCGCCGGCGTACTCCGCCAAGCACGTCGCCGGGGAGCGGAGTTACCGGTTGGCCCGGCGGGGCGAGGCGGTGGCGCCGCGGGCGGTTCCGGTCACCGTGCACCGCATCGAGATGGTGTCGTATCGCCCGCCCGAAGTCGTTTTTCGGGCGACGGTGGGCGCCGGCACCTATCTCCGGGCCATCGCCCGCGACCTCGGCGAGTGCCTCGGGACCGGCGCCCACCTCACCGAGCTCCGGCGTGAAGCGATCGGCGGGCTCCGCGTCGAGGACGCCGTCGCACTCGACGAGTTGACTCCCGGCGCGGTCCGGCCGGTGCGCGCGGTGCTGGGCCATCTGCCGGTGCACGAGCTGGACGAGGCGGCGCGGGTCGCCATCAGCCACGGACGGGCGGTGGAGGCCGCCGACCTCCCCGAAGGAGACGTGGCGCTCGTCAACGGTGACGAGCTCATCGCGGTGGCGCGCGTTGCCGACGGGTGGCTCCGGCCGTCCGTGGTGCTGGGGACGCCGTGAGCGGCCTCCCGCCGCTGCCGCGGGGCAGCACGGTGACGGTCGGCTCGTTCGACGGGATGCACCTCGGGCACCAGGCGGTGCTGCGCGAGATCGCCGAACGGGCGTCCGCCGCCGGCCGGGCCAGCGTGCTGGTCACCTTCGAGCCCCATCCGCTCGAGGTGGTGAATCTGCAGGGCGCCCCCCCGATTCTGACGACGGGGCCGGAGCGGGGAGAATTCCTGGCGCAGACGGCGATCGACTACGTCGTGCTGCTGCGGTTCGACCGGCGGATGGCGGGACTCAGCCCCGAGGAGTTCGTCAAGGGAATCCTCCTCGACCGGTGCCAGATGAAGGAGCTGGTGATCGGGCACGATCACGGCTTCGGCCGCGGGCGGAGCGGCGACGTCGAAACGCTCCGGCGGCTCGGTGCGGTGCACGGCTTCGAGGTGGACGTGGTTCCGGCGGTGGATGTCGGCGACCAGCATGTCTCCAGCTCCCGGATCCGCCGCGCAGTGGCCGGCGGGGACCTTGCCAGCGCCGCCCGCATGCTGGGCCGCCCCTACCGGGTGAGCGGCCGGGTGGTGGAAGGGGAACGCCGCGGCCGGCAGATCGGGGTGCCGACGATCAACCTCGGCGACATCCCGCCGCGGAAGTTGCTGCCCCCGGACGGTGTGTACGCGGTCCGGGTGGAGTGGCGCGGTGGGCGGTCGGGGGGAATGATGAACCAGGGCGCCCGTCCCACGTTCCGGGACACCCGGCGGGTCCTCGAGGCGCACCTGTTCGATTTCGACGGCGATCTGTACGACGAATGGGTGAGGCTGGAGTGGATCGAACGCCTCCGGGACGTGCGGTCCTTCGCCTCCGTCGAAGCGTTGCAGCACCAGTTGGAGCGTGATCGCAGCCGGGCGCTGGAGGTGTTGTCGGCGGCCGGATCCAACCCTGGCCGTGTGACCCAAGCCTGAGCGGGCCTCATCGATGTCTATCCGTACTCGTCTCCTCGTGATCCTCGGGCTCGTCGCCCTCAGCATCTTCTTTCTGGTGCCCCGGACCGTCACCATCCGCGAGCGGGATCCGGATACCGGGGTGATGACCGACCGGAAGGAGAAGCGGGTCCCGCTGAAACTCGGGCTCGACCTCCAGGGTGGCATGCACCTGGCGCTCGAGCTCGATCAGTCGAAGCAGGTCTCGGCCGACCCCAAGCGCGATCTGGGCCTGGCGCTGACCGTGCTCCGGAAGCGCATCGACGAGTTCGGCGTGACCGAGCCGCTCGTGCAGAAGGTGGGCGACAGCCGCATCGTCGTGGAGCTGGCCGGCATTTCCGATCCGGCGCGCGCCAAGGCCATCGTACAGCGGAGCGCCTTCCTCGAGTTCCGGATCACCGACGAGACCACCGCCCTGGACAAGGCGATTCCGGCGATGGACCGTGCGCTCCGCGGGCTCGGCATCAAGGGGGACACCGGCACCGCGGCGCCGTCGGCCGTCGAGCGCCTGCTCGGCGGTGATACCGCCACGGCCGCGGGGAAGACCGACAGCGCGACAGCCGATACGGCCGCTTCGACCGGCGGCGCCATCCTGGCCTCCCTCATTCGGCCCTCGGGTGCCGTGGCGGCGGGCTCGGCGCCGGGCGAGTACATCGTACCGGAAACCGCGTTTCCCCGGGTGGACAGCCTGATCAACCTCCCCGAGGTGATGCGCCAGCTCCCCCGCGGGGTGACGCTGCGCTGGTCGTCGGCGCCGACCAGCGTGGGGGTGGAGTCGGTTCGCTACCTCTACGCGCTCGAGGACCGGCCGATCATCACCGGCAGCAGCCTCGAGGACGCCGCCGCGCAGATCGACCAGCTGACCAACGCGCCCATCGTCACTTTCCAGCTCGACCGCGCGGGAGGGCGGAAGTTCGGCGACGAAACCGGGAAGCACGTCGGCGACTACATGGCCATTCTCCTCGACGGGCGGGTGCAGGGCCGGCCCCCAGTGATCCAGAGTCGCATCGGGCGGAACGGGCAGATCACCCTCGGCAACAAGAATCTCCAGGAGGCGCAGGATCTGGCCCTGACGCTCAAGGCCGGCGCCCTCCCGATTCCGCTCAAGATCGTCGAGGAACGGCAGGTGGGCGCGAGTCTCGGCAGCGACTCTGTCCGCGACGGCATCACCGCCGGCCTGGTTGGCACCCTCCTGGTGATCCTGATCATGGTGGGCTACTACCGGCTGAGCGGGGTGCTCGCGGTCGCTGCGCTGGGCCTGTATATCCTCTTCACGGTCGGCGGGCTCTCCATGGTCGAGGCCACCCTGACCCTGCCGGGCCTGGCCGGCATCGTGCTCTCGATCGGCATCGCGGTGGATGCGAACGTGCTGATCTTCGAGCGCATCCGGGAGGAGCTCATCCTGGGGAAGACCGTCCGCCTGGCGGTGGACGAGGGCTTTAAGCATGCCATGAACGCCATCATCGACTCGAACGTGAGCACGGTGCTCACCGCCCTGTTCCTCTTCCAGTTCGGCACCGGGCCGGTCAAGGGGTTCGCGGTCACCCTGATCATGGGCATCACCGCCTCCATGATCACCGCCGTCTTCGTCACCCGCACCTTCTACATGATCTGGCTCGAACGCCGGCCGGCCATGTCCACCCTGAGCATCTGACATGACAAGATTCTTCGCGAACGCCAACTACGATTTCATCGGGGTCCGGCGATACGCCTACGGGATCACCGCGGCGCTGCTCATTCCCGGCCTCCTCTATCTGCTGATCAGGGGATTGAACTACAGCATCGAGTTCACCGGCGGGACCCTGGTGCAGATCCAGAGCAAGGCTCCGGTAGACGCCGGGGCCATCCGATCAGGGCTTGATCGAGAGGGAATCAGGGGCGCCGAGATCCAGAACTTCGGGAGCGAGCGGGAGTACGTGATCCGCGCCCGGGTGGCCAAGCCCGGCGCCGACGCCGACGACACCCAGGTGACGGCCGGAGCGGTGAGTCACGCGCTCGATGCCGTGCTGGGCCAGGGGAACTACAGCGTGCTCCGCACCGAGGCGGTGGGCCCCAAGGTCGGCGGCGAGCTGCGGCAGAAGGCGTTTCTGGCAATCTTTCTCTCGTTCTTCGCCGTGCTGGCCTACCTGGCCTACCGGTTCGAGTGGCGCTTCGGTCTGGCCGCCATCATCGCCACGGCCCACGACATCCTCGCCACCATCGCCTTCATCGGGGTCCTCCGCCTGGAAGTGAGCCTCACGGTCGTTGCCGCCGTGCTCTCGATGGTCGGCTACTCGCTGAACGACACGATCATCATCTTCGACCGGGTTCGGGAAAACCTCCGCAAGCACAAGAAGGAGGGGTTCGAGGACATCCTCAACCGATCGATCAACGAGACCCTGCCGCGGAGCGTCCTGACCCACGGGACGACGCTCGCCACCCTCACCGCCCTCGCGATCTTCGGCGGTGAGGTCATCCGGCCGTTCGCCCTCGTGATGTTCTTCGGGGTCTTCACCGGCACCTTCTCGTCCATCTACATCGCCGCGCCGGTGCTGATGGCCATCGAGCGGCGCTGGCCCGGCCCAGCCGCACGCGGCCACCTGGCGCCCCCGGCGTCCAAGGCGGCGCCGGGCGGCCGGAAGACGGCGCCGGTTGGCTGATCGCTGAGGGCCAGCCCTCGCTCGCCCCATGCTCACCGACTCCCACTGCCACCTCGCCGATCCGGCCTACGACCAGGACCGGCAGCAGGTGCTGGCCCGCGCCTGGGCGGCCGGGGTGGGGCGGGTGGTCGTCATCGGTGAGTCCCTCGCCTCGGCCGACCGCGCACTCGCGCTCGCGGCCACCGATCCCCGCCTTGGCGCCACCGCCGGCATCCATCCTCACAACGCCTCGGTCTGGGGCCCGGACACCGAGGCCGGTCTTCGCACCCGCGTCCGCGATTCGCGGGTCGTCGCCGTTGGCGAGACCGGACTCGACTACCACTACGACCACTCGCCGAGGCCGGCCCAGCGTCTGGCCTTCGAGGCGCAGCTGGACCTGGCCGCCGAGGTGGGGAAGCCGGCTGTCATCCACGCCCGCGAGGCGGACGACGACGTCGCCGCCATTCTTCGCGCCCATCCCGCCGTCCCCGCCATCCTGCACTCGTTCAGCAGCGGGCCCGCCCTCTTGCGGGCGGGGCTCGACCTGGGGCACTATGTCTCATTCAGCGGCATGGTCACCTTCAGGAACTGGGGGCTCGACCAGGCGATCCTCGACACCCCTGCGGACCGGCTGTTGCTAGAGACCGACGGGCCGTATCTGGCCCCCGTGCCCCATCGGGGTCGGCGCAACGAGCCGGCGTACGTCCGCCAGGTCGCCGAACGTGTGGCCACGGTTCGCGGCGTCCCGGTGGAGGAGTTGATCGCCGTCACCGGGCGGAATGCCGCGCGCGTCTTCGGACCACTACCCCCAATCGCCGGGAGCACTTCCTCGTGAGTACCGTCCCCTCCGACATCGCGATTGCGCAGGCGGCCAAACTCCGGCCCATCCAGGACGTCGCCGCCGAGCTCGGGCTCGGCCCCGACGACATTCTCCCCTATGGGCGCTACAAGGCCAAGATCGCGGCCGACGTGGTTGCGCGGGCCAAGCCAACGGGGCGTCTCGTACTGGTGACCGGCATCAACCCGACGCCGGCGGGGGAGGGGAAGAGCACGGTGACTGTCGGCGTGGCCCAGGCGCTCCGCCGGCTCAAGAAGAAGGTTGTCGTCGCCATACGCGAGCCGAGTCTCGGGCCGGTGTTCGGGGTCAAGGGAGGAGCGGCCGGCGGCGGCTATGCCCAGATCGTCCCGATGGACGAGATCAATCTCCACTTCACCGGAGACTTTCACGCCGTCACCTCCGCCCACAATCTCCTATCGGCGATGCTGGACAACCACCTGCATCAGGGGAACGCGCTGGGCCTCGACCCGCGGCGGATCACCTGGCCGCGCACCATCGACATGAACGACCGGGCGCTCCGGTCGATAGTCATCAGCCTTGGGGGCATCAACGCCGGACCGGTGCGCGAAGACCGCTTCGTCATCGTCCCGGGCAGCGAGATCATGGCAATCCTTGCCCTCGCCAGCGATCTCTCCGACCTCGAGGCAAGGATCAGCCGGATCATCGTCGGCCTCACCCGGGACCGGAAGCCGGTCACCGCGGGCGAGCTCAAGGCGGCGGGCGCCATGACCCTGCTGCTCAAGGACGCCCTCCTGCCGAATCTGGTGCAGACACTGGAGGGCGGCCCCGCGCTGGTGCATGCCGGGCCCTTCGGCAACATCGCCCACGGCTGCAACTCGCTCATCGCCACGCGGCTCGGCCTTTCGCTCGGCGACATCGTCCTCACCGAGGCGGGGTTCGGCGCCGATCTCGGCGCGGAGAAGTTCTTCGACATCAAGTGCCGGTTCGGCGGCCTCAACCCGGAGGTGGCGGTGGTCGTGGCCACCGTGCGGGCGCTCAAGATGCACGGCGGGGTCAGGAAGGAGGCCCTCGGCACGCCGGATGTCGAGGCGCTCAAGCGCGGCATGGTCAATCTCGAGGGGCACGTCAAGAACGTGCAGAAGTTCGGTGTGCCCGCCATCGTCGCCCTCAACCGCTTTACCTCCGATTCGGAGGACGAGATCCGCGCCGTCCTCGATGCCGCCAAGGGATGGGGCGCCCGCGCGGCGTTGAGCGAGGTGTGGGCCAAGGGCGGAGAAGGCGGCGAGGCCGTTGCCAGGGAAATTCTGGCTACCCTCGACGAGAAGAAGGGAAAGTTCAAGCCCCTTTACGACGCCGCGCTGCCCATCAAGGACAAGATCGGCATCATCGCCCGGGAGATTTACGGCGCCGACGGGGTGGATTACACCTCCGCCGCGGAGAAGAACATCGCGCAGCTCGAAGCGATGGGGCTCGGCAAGACCCCCGTCTGCATAGCCAAGACCCAGTACAGCTTCAGTGACGACGCGAGCAAGCTCGGACGGCCCAGGGGGTTCCGGATCACCATTCGGGACGCCTATCCGAGCGCGGGCGCGGGCTTCGTGGTGGCGCTGGCCGGCGAGATCATGACCATGCCGGGACTCAGCAAGACGCCGGCCGCCGAAGCGATACGTGTCCATCCCGACGGCACCATCGAGGGCCTCTTCTGATGAGCATCGGATTCGTGGCGACTCCGGACGCGCCTCGCGCGATCGGGCCCTACAGCCAGGCCACCCGTGCCAACGGCTTTCTCTTCACCGCCGGCCAGATCGGCTTCGATCCGGCCACGGGCGAGCTGGTGGACGGAGGCATCGCCGAGCAGACGGAGCGGGTCATCGAGAATCTCCGCGCTATCCTCGCCTCGGCGGGTCTCGATCTCTCCAGCGTGGTCAAGACGACCGTCTTCCTGGTGGATATGGGCGCCTTCTCCGCCATGAACGAGGTCTACGCGCGCGAGTTCGGCGGCCACCGGCCCGCCCGGAGCACCGTCGCCGTGGCGGCGCTCCCCCGCGGCGCCCAGGTCGAGATCGACGCCGTCGCGGTATTACCTTCCTGACTTGACGGGAGCGGATCGGGCCTGGTGGTCTGGCCGGTCTTCAAAACCGCGACGGAGGCGCCTTTGGTGGCTCCGGTGGGTTCGATTCCCACACGCTCCCGCCACCGCTTCTTCCGCCGGTCCGTTTCTCCTTCTCAGGGAATCGCCGCTTCGTGAGTCTGCGCCGCCGTGCCTCACTCGCGGGTTACGTCCTTCTGCTCGGCCTCTACGGTCCGCTCCGGCTGGACGCGCAGGACAGCGCGTCCGTGGCCGCCGTGTCGGCGCCCAGTCCCATGAACGCCTTCCTCCGCTCGTTCCTGCTTCCCGGGTGGGGCCAGGCCAAGCTCGACCGCAAGCTCACCGCCGGATTGTTCGTGGCGTGGGAAGGGGTGACGTTGGGCATGAGCCTCAAGACGAGGCACGAGCTCGCCTATCTCCGCCGGACCGGGTCGGCGCGGGCCGAGGACAAGCGCCGTGAGCACGAGGATTGGGTCGTCCTCCTCGTCTTCAATCACGTGCTCTCCGGCCTGGAGGCCTACGTCTCGGCGCATCTGAGCGACTTCCCCGACGACCTCAAGTTTCGCGCGGTGCCCGGCGGGGGCATCGGCGCCTCCTATACGGTTCCGTTTCGGCTCCGATGAACGACGCCCCCATCGGAATCTTCGACTCCGGGATCGGCGGACTCACGGTCGCCCGCGCGATCTACCAGCGGCTCCCGGGCGAATCCACGATCTACTTCGGCGACACCGCCCGCGTCCCCTATGGCCCCAAGTCGCCCGACACGGTGCGGCGCTACAGCCTCGAGATCCTCCGCTGGCTGCTGGACCAGGGAGTGAAGGCGGTCGTGGTCGCGTGCAACACGAGCACGGCCCACGCCCTCCGGGTCCTGCAGGAAGCCACGGCGGTCCCCGTCATCGGCGTGATCAAGCCCGGCGCGCGCGCGGCCATCGCGGCCGGGAGCGGCGGCCCCATCGGCGTGATCGGCACCGCGGGCACGATTGCGAGCAACGCCTACGCCCGCGCCATCGCGGCCCTTGCGCCGGCGGTGAAGGTCGTCCAGAGGCCCTGTCCGCTCTTCGTGCCGCTGGTGGAGGAAGGGTGGTTCGAACACCCGGCCACCGAACTGGTGGCCGCGGAGTACCTGGCGCCGATGCAGGACGAGGGTGTGCGGGCGCTCGTGCTCGGCTGCACGCATTACCCGCTGCTCCGCCCGCTGTTGCAGCGGATCATGGGCCACGGCGTCGCGCTGATCGACAGCGGCCAGGCGACGGCGGAGTCGCTGGAAACGGTGCTGCGGGACAAGGCGCTCGCCGCGCCGGAGGGCGCCGCGCCGTACCATCGGTTCGTGGTGAGCGACGACGAGGCGCGGTTCCGCCTCGTCGGCTCCCGGTTCATCGGGGAGCGGCTGGCCGAGGCGGAGGTAGTGTCCTTGGGGTGAACGCGCGCAGCTCCGCACCGGCCTCGGTCACGAGCGCGTAGCGGTACCCGTCGAACCACGCGCCGGGATTGAGGTACTCGCGGCCCCGGAAGAGTTCGGCGAGCGCGGCCCGGTGGGTGTGGCCCAGGATCACCAGGCCCAGCTCCGGCTCCGAGGAGAGGAGGCCCGCCGCCCAGGCTCTCTGGCGGATCGCCGCATCATTCAGCGTCGCCTCGTCCGCGGTGTGATCGCCGAGGTGCCGGCTGAACCCCTCCACCAGGCGGAGGCCGAGCCCCGGGGGGATGGCGCCATAGACCGCCGCGGTGATCGGATGGTTGATCACTCGGTGGAGCAGGGAGGCGCGCAGGTGGGGTTCGGTGAGGCCGTCACCGTGGAGGGCCGCGACGGTGCGCCGGCCCACCTGGAGAGTGAGCCGGTGGGGGTCGAAGCGCAGTCCCGCTTCCCGGTCCCAGAAGTCGCCGCCCCACCGGTCGTGGTTCCCTCCGACCATGGCGACTGGAAGGCGCGCGGCCAGGCGCGCCAGCGCCGCGGCGACCCGGAACCCGCGCCGGGGAATCACCCGCGAGTAGGAGAACCAGAAGTCGAACAGGTCGCCGTTGACGAGGAGGCAATCCCCGAGGTCGGGGACGGCGTCGAGAAAGGCGAGGAAGGCTTCCTCGACGGACGGGGGGGTCGATCCCAGATGCGCGTCGGAAACGACGACCAGCTTGTGGCCGAGCACGGCGCCAAAGATCGTGGGTTCCACCCTCCTGCCGCAACCGGTGTGACACCGCCGATCGCCTGAACGTCTACAACCCCGAGAGGCCGCCGATGTCCCTCCCCGTGTGGCTCGACGTTGCCCGCACCGAGCATCTGCGGCTCAGCGGAACCAGCTATGGCGACCTCGAGTCCCAGGGGCTGCGGCTGGTGGTATCGGACGTCTCGGTGCGCTACCGGCTGCCGGCTCGGTTCGATGACCTCCTTCGCGTCCGGTGCTGGGTGCGCGACGTGGCCACCCGCCGGGTGACCTTCGGGTATGCGGTCGCGCACGCAGGGGATGGACGCCTCCTCGCCACCGCCTCCATCGGACTCGTGTCGCTCGGCGCCGACATGCGGCTCACCACGCTTCCGGACCGGGTGCGCGCGGCCCTTCGGGTCGTGCCCGACCCCGTCAGGCTGGGGCTCACCGATGTATCGGGGACAGAGCAATGACGCGGGTGCTGGCCATGTGCGTGCTGTGGCTTTGCGGTGGAGTCGTCCGCCATGCCGGAGTGGTCGCGGCCCAGGAGGAGGCGGTGGTGGAGCAGCTCGCGCCGCTCATCGCCGCCGAGGACGCGCGCGACTTCAACCCCGAACTGTTCCGCCGAGGCCTCGTCTCCCCCGACTCGCTGGTTCGCCGGATCGCGGCCCTCGGCGCGGGCCGGATCGGTGACCTCCGTGCCACGCCGCTCGTCGTCCCGCTTCTCGTCGATCCCGATTCCACCGTCCGGATCGCCGCCGCGTTTGCCCTCGGCCTCCTCCGCGACACCGCGGCGGTTCAGCCGCTGATCGACCGGCTCACCAGCCCGCCGGACCTCGGGCCGGCTGCTGCCGCCGAGGCCGTCACCGCGCTCGCAAAGATCGGAGGCGCCGCGGTCGGGAACTTCTTTGGCGGTGTCCTTGCCGGCCGGGCAACGCTCAGCCAGGACAATCGCGGTCCCGCCGTGCGTGAGATCGTTCTCCAGTCGTGGCGGCTCGGCCGCGACGCTCCGGTCGCGCGTCTCCTCCCGTTCATGGACGACTCCATCTCGGGCGTGCGCTGGCGCGCGGTGTACGCGCTGGGCCGGCTCCGGGCGCCCGAGGCCGCCGAACGGATGCTGTTCACCCTCCACGATCAGGAGGCGCATGTCCGGTCGGCCGCCGCGCGGACGATGACCCTCCCGTACGCGAAGACGGCCGGCCTCGCCCCCGCGACCGTGGGCGAGCTTCTGGTTCGGCTCGCATCGGATCAGCATGCCCCGGTACGCACCAACGCAATCCTGGCGCTCGGGACCTATCGCGATTCGACCCTCGCGGCCCGCATCGGCCCCCAGCTCGACGATCCCGTTCCCAACGTGCAGGTGGCTGCTGCGGAGGCCATGGGAATGCTCGGCGGGAGCGAAGCGGCCAGGGGGCTTGCGCGCCTGGCAGGAGGGAAGGGACCGTTTGCCGTGCGCCGTGCCGCGCTCGTCGCCCTGGGGCGAGTGGACAGCACCCGATTCGCCGCTGTGTCGGCCGCATGGCGGAAGAGTGCCGACTGGCGAGAGCGGGCGGCGGTAGCGGAGGGCACCGCGGCGTGGCAGCCGAGGCCGGACCAGTGGTTCCTGTCCGATCGTGACGGGCGTGTGGTGGGAGCGGGCCTTCAGGCCTGGTTCGCGGCCGACACCAGCGCTGATCCCGCGCTCCTCCCCGCGGCCCGCCAGCTGCTTGCCCATTCCGATGCGGGCCTCCGCAGCATTGCCGCCGATGTCGTGTCCCGCGCCGCGGACCCCGCCGACCTTCCGGCGCTGGCGGCGATGTACGCCCGGAGCGGGCGTGATTCGTTCCCCGATGCCGCCCTCTCCGCCCTGAAAGGGATCCTCGCCATCCGGCGGAGCGGCCCCGGTGAGGAGGCGCGGGTGGACCGGGAATTTCTCCAGTCGGCGCCCCGGCCGGCCGACTACGTGATCCGCCGCTGGGCCGAGGAGAACTGGCCCGAGGCGGCGGCGCGGTGGGGCCCGGCGTACCCCGTCGCCACCGGCAGAACGATCCAGGAGTATCGCGACCTGGTCCGCGGCTACCTCACCCGCACCGACTCGCTGGCCCGTCCGAGGGTCACGATCGAAACCGACCAGCGGGGGCCGGTCGAGATCGAGCTGCTCGGCCCCGATGCGCCGCTGACCGTCGCCAACTTCCTGCGCCTCGTCGATCGTCATTTCTTCGACGGCAATCGGTGGCACCGGGTCGTGCCGAACTTTGTCGTCCAGGATGGGGACCCGCGCGGGGACGGCTTCGGCGGTCCCGGCGGCGCGATCCGCGATGAGATCAACCTGAATCGCTACGACAGGCCCGTGCTTGGCATGGCCCTCTCCGGACCGGACACCGGGGCCAGCCAATGGTTCATCAATCTGAGCCCTCAGCCGCACCTCGACGGCACCTACACGGTCTTCGGCCGCGTCGTCGGAGGGAACGCCAACCTCATCCGTATCACCCAGGGCGACCTGATCCGAACCATCCGCCGATGACGCCTGCTTCCTTCCGCTCTCTCGTTTGTGGGGCTTGGACCCTCCTCATGCTCTGCGCCGCGGCTCCCCCCGCGGCTGCGCAGTTCTTCGCGTTCGGCCAGAACAAGATCCAGTATCGCAAGCTGGACTGGCGGGTGCTCCGCGGCGCGCACGTGGACCTGTACTACTACCCGGCCGAAGCCGACCTCGCCCCGGCGGCGCTGGCCTACGCCGAGGCGAGCTACGACACGCTGTCGGGCCAGTTCGGGCACGAGGTGGCGAGCCGCATTCCGCTCATCGTCTACGCCTCCCACACCGACTTCGAGCAGACCAACATCCTTCCCTACACGCCGCCCGAGGGCCTCCTCGGAATGACCGACTTTCTCAAGCGGCGCGTCTCCTTGCCCTTCCAGGGCAATTTCGCCGAGTTCCGCCACACCCTTCGCCACGAGATGGTGCACGTCTTTCAGCTGGACATCGACTCCGAGAGGTACCACGAGGCGCCCCGGTCGAGCCGCATCCACCTTCCCCTGTGGTGGACGGAGGGTCTCGCCGAGCTCTGGTCGGGAGGGCAGGACGCGCGCGACGTGATGGTGATGCGGGACCTCATTCTGAGCGGCCGGCTCCCCCCGTTCAAGCAGTTGGCCTACGCCATGGGCGGGATCGTCTATCCGATCGGCGGCCAGATCCACCGCTGGCTGGCGGACACCTATGGGGACTGGCGCGTCGCGCTCATCTACCGGGAGCTCAACCGCCACGAGACCTTCGAGGACGCGATCAAGGCGGTGTATGGCAGGACGCTCGATCAGCTCAGCGAGGAATTCCAGCTGGCGATGCGGCGCGCCTATTACCCCTCGGTGGACAGCCTCGCCCCGCTCAGTGTGCTCGGGACCGAGGTGGCCAGCCTCGCGGTCAAGCCGGCCTTCCTGCCGGACACGGCATCCGAGGGGCTGGGCAGCTTCGTGTACCACTCTCCTGCCACCGGATACCTGTCCATCTATCGCAGGCGGCTCGACGGTGGCAAGGCGCGTTCGATCCTCACCGGCGGCCGCTCCCCTCAGCTGGAATCGTTTCATCCCTTCGACTCGCGGATGGATACGTCGCGCCCCGGCTATCTCCTCTTCACCGCGCGTTACGGCGACCGCGACGCGATCGTCGTCTGGGATCTCACGCGCCACCGGATGGCGGCCCGCTATCAGTTTCTGGAGCTGGTCTCGATGCTCTCCCCGCACTGGCTCCCTGGCGGAGAGGGAATCGTGTTCAGCGGCCTGTCCGAGGCCGGCATCTCCGACCTCTATCGTCTTGCGCTGCCGGACGGCGGCCTCACGCCGCTCACCTCCGACCGGTTCCAGGATCTCGACCCCAGCCCCAGCCCCGACGGCAGGAGGATCGCCTTCGCCTCGGACCGGACCGACGAGGGAATCCGCGGCGCCAACAACCTCTTCCTGCTCGACCTGGAAACCTCGGCCGTCACCCCGTTGACGTCGGGGCCGTGGAAAGATGAGTCCCCCGTCTGGTCCGGGGATGGCCGCATCTACTTCTCCTCCGACCGGGACGGGGTGCTGAACGTCTTCTCGGTGGACACGCTCGGGGCTGGCCGCCGGGAGACGTCCGCGTGGACCGGCGCGTTCGACGCGGTGCCGCTGCCGGGCAACGCGGGTCTGCTCGTCGGCGGATTTCACGACCTCAGCTGGAATATCTACCGCTACCCGGTGGACTCGGCCGCCCGGGCGGACACCTTCGCGCTGGCGTCCGCGCCGCTGGCGGGGTCGTGGGATTGGGAGAGCCCTGCGGATACGGTGGGCGAGCCCGCGTCCATTCGGGAGCCGTACCGGCGGCGCCTGACGCTCGACTTTGCCGTGGGGGATGCCACCGTCGTGCCCGGCTACGGAGGGTCCCAGGGGATCTTCTTCGTCATGAGCGACATGCTCGGTGACAACCTCCTCTACGGCTCGGTCTCGTCGTTTCAGGGCCGCAGGCTTGGGAGCATCCTCACCAACATCAGCGCGACCGCCGTCTACCTCAATCGTTCGCGGAGGGTCAATTGGGGATTCGGCGCCTTCCGGACCAAAGGGCGGAACTTCGAGGCCGATCGCGTGGTGGCGTTCGACGAAACCACCTTCGGAGTGTTGGGCCTGCTCCGCTACCCGCTCACCCGGTTCACCCGGGTCGAAGGAACCATCGTCGTCGAGCGGTCCGACCGGCTGGACTTCACCCTCCCCGTGGACCAGCCCCGGCGTGTCGGGTGGATCGCGTCGCACTATGTGAGTTATGTCCGTGACAACTCCCTCTGGATCCCGACTGGCCCGATCGACGGAGGGCGGCTGAGCCTGACGGCCGGCGTGTCCAGCGATTTCACCAACAGCCGGTTCGACAGCTACCTCCTCTCCGCCGACTGGCGGAAATACTTCCGGCTCGGCCGGCGGAGCGCGTGGGCGCTGCGGGCCTACGGCTACTATAGCGGCGGAGATCGCCCCCGGCGGGTCAACATCGGCGGCACGCTTACCCTCCGGGGATATCCCCAGTTCGGCTACATCGTCGGCACCCGGGCCTTCATGGTGAACCAGGAGCTGCGCTTCCCCGTCATCACCCACTTCACCTTCGGCACCCCCTTGGGTGATATCAACTTTCCGGAAGTTCAGGCCGGCATCTTTGCCGACGTGGGCCGGGCCTCCCTCTCCACCTCGACGACCAGGGCGCTCCTCGGCAGTTACGGGGTTAGTTTCAGGATGGCGCTTGGGCCGCTCGCCGTGCTCCGCCTCGATCTCGGTCGCCGGTTCAGCGACAGCGACAAGTTCGGGGGCTACGGCCTGAACGGGGAACAGAAGAAACCCGGCTTTGTCAGCTTCTACTTCGGCTATAACTATTGATGCGACAACATCCTGGGTTTGACCGACGGTGGGCCTGGGCCTATCTTGCCGTGGCGGCGGCCGGGTGCGGGGGCGCTCCTGGCCCCGTCGTTCCAGTGGATGCCTTGCCGGTCGACCGGGCGCAGGTCGACGCCTGGGTTTCGGCCACGCTCCCCTCGGAAAAACGCCTGCATCGGTTCAAGTGGCTCTTCCAGGACGAGCGGTCCAGCGCCGGCGGACGGGGAAGTGCGCGCATCGCTCCTCCGGACTCCCTCCGGTTCGACGTGGCGGGGCCCTTCGGGTCGGGCGCAGCGTCCGCGGCGGTGATCGGTGATCAGCCCCTGTGGACCGAGCCGCCCGACGCGGTGGCCAAGATGGTGCCCAACTATCCGCTCCTGTGGGGTATGTTCGGCGTGGCTCGACTTCCCGGGAACGGCGACTCGTTGAGCGGGATTACCCACGGCGATGTCACGGCCTGGCGCTACACCGGTGGTGCCGATACCCTGAGCTACGTGCGCACGGCCGGCAAGGCGGGCAAGTTGGTCACCGAGGTCCGCCACGCGGGGCAGCTCGTGGGACGCGCCGAGACGCGGCTCGACGGCGCCGGCGCGCCGCTTTCGGCCAAGCTGGTGGTGCCGAGCGCCCCGGCCAAACTGGCGCTCACCTTTCTCTCGACCGGCCGAGCCGAATTTGCGCCTGACATCTGGACTGCTCGCGGGCCTTAGCGCCCTCGCCCTGTCGAGCTGCCTCTACGGGTTCGCCGGCGGGGGGTTGCCGCCATCCATCAAGACCGTGGCAGTGCTGCCGTTCGACAATCGAACATCCGAGCCGACGCTCACCCAGGAAGTCTCGGTGGCGGTGCGCGAGGCGGTGCAGAGCCGGCTGGGGCTGCGCCAGGCCTCGGAGCAGCAGGCGGACGCCGTCGTGAAAGGCACGATCTCGCGGTACGAGCCCGATCTCCCGGTGCAGTACGTCGGCGATGAGAGCCAACGCCAGGTCACCGTGACGCGGCGGCTGGTGCAGATTACCGTGTCGGTGGAGATACTCGACCAGAGGCAGGGCAAGTCCCTCTGGGAACGAAACGGCCTTGTGCTCGAGGGCGACTACACGCCGGGCCAGGAGGCCGAGGGCAGGAAGATCGCGCTCGACAGGCTGGTGACGAACATCGTGGAGGGAGCCCAGTCCCAATGGTGATCCTCGGGCGACGGACCCGGCGCGGCACGAGCAGCCTCGGGTGCCTGATCTCGATCATGATCGTCGCGGCGGCGGCCTACTACGGCATCCATATCGGAGAAGTGTATTTCCGCTTCTACGAGCTCCGGGACTCGATGGAGTCCGCGGCCCGCTTGGCGCCGAGCCTGAAGGACGACGTCCTCTACCGCCGTCTGGCCGCAACATCCGATTCGGTTCTCGGCCGCACCCTGACGTTCGACATCAGGCGAACCAACAGGATCACCATTCACACCGAGTACAGCGATAGTGTGGACCTCCCGTTCTTCAAGCACACTTTCCACTTCAAGCCGAGGGTCGAAGAGCCGCTCTGAGCTCGCGGCGCTTCGCGCGCCGGTCCTCGCGTTGCTGCTCGTCCTGCCGCTCCTCGCCGCCGAAGGCGGCGTGGACATCGCGCGGCTGTTCCTGGTGCTCGCGGCAATGCTCATCGGGGCCAAGCTCCTCGGCGAGCTTGCCGAGCGGATCGGGCAGCCGGCGGTACTCGGCGAGCTGGTGGCGGGCGTTCTTCTCGGCGCGGGCGTCCTCGGCGTCGTCCCCACCGAGGGTCCCGCCGCCGGGGTGGTGCACGTCCTCGCCCAGCTGGGGGTGCTGCTCCTCCTCTTCGAGATCGGGCTCGAGACCGACTTGCGCGAGATGTTCCGCGTCGGCCCCGCATCGCTGGCCGTCGCCACGGTCGGGGTCGTCGTGCCGTTCGCTCTCGGGTTCGCCTACTGGGCCTACGTCCCGCACGCCGAAGCCGTCGCTTCCGGCGACAGGATCACCCAGGGCATCTTCATCGGCGCCACCCTCACCGCCACCTCGGTCGGCATCACCGCCCGGGTCCTGTCGGACCTGAGGCGCATGTCGAGTCGGGAGGCGCGCATCATCATCGGCGCCGCGGTCATTGACGATGTCCTCGGCCTCGTGATCCTGAGCGTCGTGTCGGGGATGGCCTCCGGCGCGGCGGTCTCGATGTTCGGCGTCGCCGGCACCTTTGGTGTCGCGGTCGGTTTCCTGGCGGTCGCGGTGGTCGCCGGCCGCTTCCTGATGCCGCGGCTGTTCGACGTGGTCGTCCGGATGCGGGTCCGCTACGTCCTCCTTGTCTTTGCGGTTGCGTTCGCCCTCGCGCTCTCCGCCACGGCCGCCGTTGCCGGGTCGGCGCTGATCATTGGGGCCTTTGCCGCCGGCCTGATCCTGTCCGGGACCAACCAGTTCGATACCATCGAACGCGAAGTGAAGCCGGTGGCGTCGCTCTTCACACCGATCTTCTTCGTCAGTATCGGGTCGGCGGTGGATCTGCGGCTCCTCGATCCCACCAATCCCGGTTCGCGAGGCACGCTTGTGATCGCCGGGGTCCTGATCGCACTGGCCATCGGGGGGAAGATTGTCGCCGGATGGGCCGCGCCGTGGGTTCCCTTCAGGCGCTTGGTGGTCGGGGTCGGCATGGTGCCTCGGGGCGAGGTCGGCCTGATCTTCGCGGACATCGGACGCCGCTCCGGCGTGCTCGGCGAGGAGATCTTCGGCGCGGTCCTGCTCATGGTGATGGTGACCACGTTCGTGGCGCCTCCAGCCCTGAAGGCGCTGTTCGGCCCCGACCGGCCGGGGGAACCATGACCGGGAGCAGCGGCCCGAAGGTCCGCGGGTTGTCCGAGGCGTTGTCCTGGCGCGCGGGGCAATCGGGCCCGGTCGTGTTCACCAACGGGGTTTTCGATCTCGTCCATCCGGGACATGTCGAGCTGCTCGAGACGGCGCGCCGGGAAGGCGCCGCGCTGATCGTGGGCATCAACAGCGACGCGAGCGTCCGCTGGCTGGGCAAGGGACCGGGGCGTCCGGTCACCCCGGAAGACGCCAGGGCCCGGGTGGTCGCCGCCTTCGCGGCGGTGGACTGTGTCCTCCTGTTCGACGAGGAGACGCCGCTCGCCATTATCCAGGCCCTCTCCCCGGACGTGCTGGTCAAGGGCGCCGACTATTCGCGTGCCGACATCGTCGGCGCCGATTGGGTCGAGTCCCATGGCGGCCGGGTGATTCGCGTGCCGCTCGTTCCCGGCCACTCAACCTCTGCACTCGTGGAGCGTCTCCGTGCCCCGTCCTGACGGCCGGTCGAACACCTCGCTGCGCGCCCTTGTCCTCGAGCGCAAGGCCAATCCCTATGCCGAGGGCTCCTGCCTGATCCGGATGGGGGGCACGCTCGTGCATTGCACGGCGTCGGTCGAGGCCGGCGTCCCCGGCTTCAAGAAGGGCACCGGCGAAGGGTGGGTCACCGCGGAATACGCCATGCTCCCGCGCGCCACGGTCGAGCGGACATCCCGGGAACGCAACGGCCCCGGCGGGCGGACCCAGGAGATCCAGCGGCTGATAGGCCGCTCGCTTCGTGCGGCGATGGCCACCATGGCCTTCGGCGAGCATACCATCCGGATAGACTGCGACGTCCTCCAGGCCGACGGCGGTACTCGCACCGCAAGCATCACCGGCGGGTGCGTCGCCCTCGCCGATGCTTGCGCCTGGCTCTCGGAGCGCACCGGCATCCCCTCGCCGTTCGGCCAGCTCGTGGCAGCGGTCTCGGTCGGTGTCGTCGAGGGAGAGGAACGGCTGGATCTCGCCTATGTCGAGGATCGCGACGCGCACGTGGACGCCAACATCGTGATGCGCGACCCGGCCCAGTTCGTCGAGGTGCAGGGAACCGGGGAGAACGACACCTTCTCGCGGGGCCAGTTGGAGGTGGTGCTCGACCTGGCGGAGCGGGGGATTGCCGAGTTATTCAAGGCGCAGCGGGCGGTGCTCGGTTGGTGAAGCTCCTGGCCGCCACCCGCAGCGCGGGCAAGCAGCGCGAAATCCGGCGGGTCCTCAAGCCGGCCGGGTTCGACATCGTCTTTCCTGACGAGATCGGGCTCTACGAATCGCCGGCCGAAGATCTGCTCGAGCTTGGCGACTCCTTCCTCACCAACGCCCGGAGCAAGGCGGAGCATTTTGTGCGAAAGAGCGGGCTCCCCACCGTGGCCGACGATTCCGGGCTCGAGGTCTTCGCCCTCGGTGGGGAACCCGGCGTCAGGTCGCACAGATGGGCCGGCGCCGAGGGTACGGCTGCCGAGGTGGACGCGGCCAACAACGCCATACTCCTCCGGCGGCTGGCGGGCGCCGCCGACCCCCGGCGCCAAGCGCGGTACCGCTGCGTGCTGGTCTATCTGCGCGAGCCGGGGGCGGTCCCGAAGGTGTTCGAAGGGTCCTGCGCAGGACACATCCTCGAGGAGCCGCGTGGCGACGAGGGCTTCGGATACGACCCACTCTTCTTGAGTGACGACCTCGGCAGGAGCTTCGGGGAAGCCTCGCCGGAGGAGAAAGACGCTGTGAGTCATCGCGGCCGCGCCCTCCACGCGCTGGCGGCGGCGCTGGCCTCCGCCGACATCGAGCCCTCCGAGGTCATGATCGGAAAGGCAGCGTCGCCCGAGTGATCCAGGTGCTCGGGACGGTGCTCCACGTCTTTGCCGCCGCCTCGCTCTCCGAGGCGTTCACGACACTCGGCGCGGAGTTCGAGCGCACCCACCCGGGCGTGTCGGTCCGGTTCAACTTTGCCGGCTCGCAGCAGCTCGTCTTCCAGATGGAGCAGGGGGCAAGCGCGGACGTGTTTGCTTCCGCCGACCAGCGGTGGATGGAGTACGCCCGGGAACACGATCTGGTGGTGGAGCCGTCGCGAGTCTTCGCCCAAAACCGGCTGGTCGTGATCGTCCCCCGCACCAACCCCGCCCGGATCGAGCGCCTCGAGAACCTGGCCCGCCGCGGGGTGAAGCTGGTCCTCGCGGCCGACGCGGTGCCGGCCGGCACGTACTCCCGGGAGGTGCTGCGAAACCTGCGTGCAGCCCCCGGCTTTCCTCCGGAGTACGACAAGAGGGTGCTGGCGAACGTGGTGTCGGAGGAGGACAACGTGAAGGGCGTCGTCGCCAAGGTGCAGCTGGGCGAGGCCGACGCGGGGATCGCGTATCGGTCCTATGTTACGGCCGCCGCCGAGAAACACATCCGGGTCCTCGAGATCGCCGATCCGTACAACGTCCTCGCGAGCTACCCGATCGCCGTCACCCGCTCCGCGGCCGATCCCGAGACCGCACGGGCGTTCGTGGAGCTGGTCGAGGGCCCGACGGGGCAGCGCGTGCTCGCGCAGTACAGGTTCCTGCCCCCCGAGCAGCGGGTGCTGACCCCGGCGTCGCGACCGTGATGCCTCCCCATGACCGGGCCTGACCGTATCACGGGCCGCGCTCTCCGGTCGCTGGGCGCCGTCGGCGCCGGTCTCCTCCTCGTCCTTCTCGCCCTTCCGCTGGTCGGCCTCGTCACCCGGATCCCGCCCGGCACCCTCCTCGCGCGATTGCGTGAGCCGATGGTGCTCGATGCGCTGAGGTTGAGTCTCCTCACCAGTGCCGCTGCCACGGCGCTCATCGTCGTTCTCGGGCTTCCGGTCGCCTATCTCCTCGCCACTCGCGATTTCCCCGGCAAGAGGGTGGTCGAGCTGCTGGTGGACCTTCCCATGGTCCTCCCGCCGACAGTCGCGGGGGTCGGCCTTCTCATGGCCTTCGGGCGGTCGGGCCTGGCCGGTGGCGCGCTCGAGTTCCTCGGCGTCACGCTGCCGTTCACCACCCTCGGCGTCGTCGTGGCCCAGACCTTCGTCGCGGCGCCGTTCTTCATCCGCGCCACCCGGGCCGGACTGAGCGAGGTGGATCGCCGCTATCTCGACGCCGCAGCCACCCTCCGGACACCGCCGTACGAGACCTTCCTCAGAGTCATGCTCCCGCTGGCTCTTCCCTCGGTCCTCGCCGGCGCCGCGATGGGGTGGGCCCGGGCGCTCGGCGAGTTCGGCGCGACGATCACCTTCGCCGGCAACATGCCCGGCGTCACCCAGACGATGCCGCTGGCCGTGTACATCGCGCTCCAGACCGACCTCGACGCCGCCGTTGCTCTCTCGGTGCTGCTCCTTCTCGTGTCGGTGGCTGTGTTGCTCGCCGTGCGCCTCCTTCCGCTCAGACTCACCGTTCCCGCCGCCGATGCTGATCGCCGATCTCGCTGAGCGGAGAGGCGCCTTCGAGCTGGCCGCGGAGTTCACCGCGCTTCCCGGTGAGGTGACCGTCCTTGTCGGCGAGAGCGGGGCGGGGAAGACCTCCATCCTGCGCCTGCTCGCCGGTCTCAGCCGTCCGAGTCGCGGCCACATCATTCTCGACGAGCAGGTCTGGGCCGACGTGGCTAAAGGCGTGTGGCGGCCGGCGTGGCAACGCGACGTGGGCTATGTCGCGCAGGACTTTGCCCTCTTTCCCCACCTCACCGTCTCGGACAACGTCGGCTTCGGCCTTCGGGCGCTGGGCGTGCCTTCCGGGGAGCGCCGTGCGCGTGTGGACGAGTCGCTCCGGCTGGCCGGCGTGGCGGAGCTCGGCGGCCGCCTGCCGGCCCAGCTCTCCGGCGGACAGCAGCAGCGCGTCGCCCTGGCCCGGGCGCTCGTGCTCCGGCCTCGCCTTCTCCTGCTCGATGAGCCGCTGTCGGCTCTGGACGTCCAGACGCGCCGCCAGCTTCGCGGTGAGCTCCGCCCCCTCCTCCGCGAACTCACCTGCGTCACCGTCTATGTCACCCACAGCCCGCTCGAGGCACTGGTCTTTGGAGACAGGATCGTGGTTGTGGATGACGGGAAGATTTCGCAGGCCGGGTCGCGGGCGGAGCTCCTTCGCCGGCCCCGCTCCCGATACGTCGCCGAGCTGATCGGCACCAACCTTTTGGTGGGTCGCCACGCCACGGCGGCCTCGTGGGGCCCGAGGGTGCGGACCGCCGACGGGACCCTGGAGATCGGCGGCGGGCCGGGCGAAGGGGCGGTGTTTGCGGCCGTGAGCCCGCGAGAGATCACCCTCTCCCGCGAGCGACCCGTGGGAAGCGCCCAGAACGTCTTCGCCGGCCCCGTCCTCGAGCTGGTGCCCGAGCCGCCCGCCGGCGAGCGGGTGCGGGTGGTGCTCGGCACCGATCCGCCGCTCGTGGCGGAGGTAACTGAGGCTTCGGTCGCCGCCCTCGGTCTCGCGGAGGGGGTCACCGTGCACGCCGCGTTCAAGGCGACGGGAGTGACCACCTACACCTGACGGCCTTGGCCCGGGTCCCCCGTCGCTCTAACTTCTCGTGGCGTTGGAACGGGGTGTGGCGCAGTCCGGTAGCGCGCCTGCTTTGGGAGCAGGAGGTCCCGGGTTCGAATCCCGGCACCCCGATGGTGTAAGCTGTTGCTACTCGACCCACACATTGACACGTATAACGGTATTCGTTATCCATGTGAGCGAATTGAAGTACCTAAGTGTGCCGCCGGGGAATCGCTTGGAGTCCCTCAAGGGCGACAGGATCGGACAGCACAGCATCCGGATCAACGATCAGTATCGCATTTGTTTTCGGTGGGCGGACGACGGCGCCCACGACGTGGAGATCACGGACTATCACTAGCCCCGTTGCGGAATCACCCTCTCGAAAAAGCCCAGTATGGGCCCGAGGGATCTATGCGTAAGTTGCCCACTCATCGTCCTCCGACGCATCCCGGCGAGATGCTCCTGGGGGAGTTTCTGAAGCCCATGAACATCAGCCAGACCGACTTCGCCGAGCGGATCGGCGTGTCCTATCCGCGCTTGAACGAGCTGATCCACGGCAAGCGGGGTGTTACTCCTGACACCGCACTCCGGCTCGCTCGCGTCCTCGGCATGCCGGCCGACTTCTGGCTCAACTTGCAGACGGACTGGGATCTCTGGCACGCCATGCGAGAACCGTCCGCCAAGGCGATCGCGCGGCTCGAGCCCATGAGGGCGATGGCATAGCCTGTTCTCTGACACATGGCCGACATACTGCAGGACTTCCCCATCCTGGTCCCGCCAAACCGGGTCTTCGAGGCCGTCACCCAACCCGCGCTCCTCGACCAGTGGTGGACCCTCCGATCGAGCGGACAACCGACGGTCGGGGCGACCTACGAGCTCGACTTCGGGCCGGAATACCTCTGG
>CAYYXP010000292.1:0-4467 GCA_964475685.1 uncultured Gemmatimonadaceae bacterium
GCTGGTGCGCCGCGCCCTCGCCGACCCGAGCGCGATCGTCCGCACCGAAGCCGTCACCGCCGCGCGGCTCGGCGCTGGTCCACCCGACTGCACGCCGATTCTCACGGCCGCCCGCGACCGGGACCCCTACGTGGTACTCACCGCCATCGACTCGCTCGGGAGCGGCTGCGCCGATTCAAAGGCGGCGGCGGCTGCGCTGCGCCGTCTCGCCACCGCCACCATCACCGACGGGCCACCCGACCATCGCTGGCAGAGCGGCGCGCACGCGCTTCTATCCCTGGCGCGGCTCGACGGCGCGGTCGCGGCGGAGTTGCTGCCGCGCTTCGCCGGCTCGGAGCGGTGGGAGGTGCGGCAGTACGCCGCACGCGCGGCCGTCGTCATCAAGGCGCAGCCGGTGCTCCTCCGCCTCTCTGCCGACGGCGACCACAACGTGCAGGAGGCGGCCATCACCGGGCTCGCGACCACCGTGGGGCACGAGGCCGACAGCGTCTATCTCCGCGCCCTCGGCTCGAGCGGCCACCAGGTTATCCTCGCGGCCGCTCAGGCGCTCCAGGGCACGCCGCACCCGGGCGCACTCGCCGCGTTGCTCGACGCATTCGACCGGCTGAGCGCCGGCCGGAGTGAGAACGCGAAGGACCCGCGCGTCTCGATGCTCGATCGAATCGGCGAGCTGGGTTCGCCGGCGGCCGCGCCGCGCCTCCGGCCCTATCTCGCCGACTACGACACCACGGTGGCCGCTCTGGCCGCGGCGACGCTCTCGAAATGGACCGGCGACTCGGTCGAGGCGCGGCCCGCGCCGCTCCCGATCCGCGCCGAGCCGCTGGCGGAGATCTTCCTGTCGAAGGAGGTCAGGCTCCGGGTGACGATGGCGCCGTCGAGCGGCGGAGGCAGCTTCACGGTGCGGCTCTTCTCTGGTGAGGCGCCGGCCACGGTGGCGAGGGTGCTGCGGCTGGTTCGCGAGGGATTCTACGACTGGAAGGTGTTCCAGCGGGTGGAGCCGAACTTTGTGATCCAGGGCGGGGGACCGGACGCCAACGAGTACGTCGGCGACGCGGCGTTCATGCGGGACGAGCTGACCTGGCGGACCCACGCCCGGGGCACTCTCGGGATTTCGGCCCGCGGCCGCGACACCGGCGACGGCCAGTGGTTCATCAACCTGGTGGACAATCCGCTGCTCGACCACGAGTACACCGTCTTCGGCCGGATAGACGGCGGGCAGGCGGTGGCGGAGCGGATCCTCGAGGGGGACCGGATCGAAAGGGTGGAGGAGGTGCGCGGCCCTGGTTCTTAGACGCTCCTGGCGTCCTGGGTACCCGCACGCCGCCTCCGGTGAGGCAAAGGCTACTGCGCCAACGGAGCGTCCGAGCTCCACATGTCGTAAACGATCTTCCACGACCCGTCGGCCTGTTTCTTGAGCACCTCGAGGTACTTCCCTACGTCGGTGGGGAGGGGCTTGGCGCCGGCCTTCTTGGGGGTCAGGGTCGCGCGATAAATCCCAACAGCGTAGGCCAGGTCTCCCTGACCCTCGACGGCTGTGGTCGTCAGTTCAGTCGGCCCGGTGAAGCCGTTGGTCACATCATCGTTGTACTTCTTCATCGCCTCCCCTTTGGCGACCGGCTCGTTCGGGGGGAGGAGTGTGGCGTCCCACGCGTACAAGGCCGTGAGGGCGGCGCCGTCGCCCGCTGTGGCCGCCCGGGCCCACTCGGCGTCAACGGCGCGGATGGCGGCTTCGTCGTCGGCCGACAAGCCGGCCGGGGCGGCTGCGGACTCGGCCCCCATGGTTGCGGTGTCGGCCTTGGGGGCGGGCTGGCAGGCCGCACCCACGAGCAGCAGTGCGGCGAGGCCGGATCGGGTGAACTGGGACATGAGATTTCTCCAGAATGAAGTGGTGATCAGGGGCCGGCCTGGAACTCGTCCAGATCAGCCCGAGATGGGCCGGGGTGCAATGGCGCGCCATCCATGGTCAAGAAGCTTGGCACGTCCGCAGTAGGAACCGATGGTGCCGTCGATGGCTCGTCGGTACTACACGCGGCAAGCAGGAGGACGCCGGCGCAGCGCGCCCGCGAAGTTGGGTCGCATGCCGAACCGCCGACGGATGTGCCGGGGGAAATACATGGCCCCTCCCAGGGGTCTGCCGTGCGTGGGGGACACCCATCTGGCGGCAGGGGGAGGGCCGAAGAGCGCGGACCCGATGTCGGAAGGTGAATGCGTGGCTGAACTCAGCCAGATCGCTTCACTTACGAGAACTGATTGCTCGAATAACCTACCACAGGTTCATGGGCATGGATAGGCCGGCTCGGTTTGGACACCAGTTCGAGGTGCGCGAGTTCAGGACGACGAAGCCCCCTCCCCGCATTGCTCCCCACCCGCGGACCGCGTAACTTCTCCCGCCGAGTCCCCTATCGAACGCCTCACTCATCTCGTCTCGACACCGGAGGTTTCAGTGCGTCGTCTTGCCATCTTGTGCTGTGCGATCGTTCTCGCCGGCTGCAGCAAAGCAAAAGAGGAACCGGCCATGGACGCGACCGCCGCCGCCCCCGCCCCCGAGGCGCCCGCGGGTCCGGCCCCGATCGCGCTCGAGGACCTCGCCGGGAAGTGGTCCATGCGCACGATGAACGAAAGCGGGGACAGCACGCTCCTGACCTACGAACTCGTGGCGACCGCCGACCCCTCGGGCTGGACCTTCAACTTCCCCAAGCGGCCACCCGTGCCGGCCCGCGTCGTCACTGACGGCGACAGCCTGGTCATGGAAGCTGGTCCGTACGAGAGCCTCCTGCGGAAGGGCGTCCAGGTGACGACCCGTAGCGTCTCTCGGCTCCAGGACGGGAAGCTGATCGGCGCGACCACGGCCCACTATACGACGACCGGCCCCGACTCGGTGCTCCACCTGCGCTTCGAGGGCACCCGCGCCCCCTGACCACACGCCGGGCGTTGGCGCCATGACCGATACCCCCGCCCGGCTGACGGCCGCTCTCGCCGGCCGCTACGCGATCGAGCGCGAGCTCGGCGCGGGCGGCATGGCGACGGTGTACCTCGCCCAGGACCTGCGGCACAATCGCCCCGTCGCCATCAAGGTCCTCCGCCCCGAGCTCGCCGCCGTCATCGGCGGCGAGCGTTTCCTGTCCGAGATCACCACCACCGCCAACCTCCAGCACCCGCACATCCTCCCGCTGTTCGACTCGGGGCAGGTGGACGGGACCGTCTTCTACGTGATGCCGTTCGTGGAGGGCGAGTCGCTCCGCGACCGTCTCGCCCGCGAGAAGCAGCTCCCCATCGCCGACGCCATCCGCAGCGCCACGGAAGTAGCCTCGGCGCTCGACTGCGCCCACCGGCACGGCGTCATCCACCGCGACATCAAGCCCGAGAACGTCCTGCTGCACGACGGCCGCGCCCTGGTGGCCGACTTCGGCATCGCGCTGGCCGTGAGCCGCTCCGAGGGCGGCGCCCGGATGACGGAAACCGGGATGTCGCTCGGCACGCCGCACTACATGAGCCCCGAGCAGGCGATGGGGGAGCGGGCCCTCGACGCCCGGACCGACGTGTACGCCCTGGGCTGCGTGCTGTACGAGATGCTCACCGGCGACCCGCCGTTTCTGGGGTCGAGCGCCCAGGCGGTCGTGGCCAAGGTGATGACCGAGAAGCCGGCGCCGATCCGCGGGTTCCGCGACACGGTGCCGGAGCAGGTCGAGGCCGCGGCCCTCGTGGCTCTCTCCAAGCTGCCGGCCGATCGGTTCGCCAGCGCGGCGGAGTTCGCCGCGGCGCTGACCGCCAAACCCGGCGCAACCTCGACGGTTCGTCTTCCCGCGTACCGCACGGGCTCGCGATCCGACAAACGGGCCCTGCTCGCGGCGGTGGCCGTCGCCGCGCTCGCCACCGCGTGCGCCGTCTGGTTTGCCATCGCGGCGCGCCGCCGGCCGCCCCAGCCGGTGTCGCGGTTCGCGGTGGACGTTCCCGACCTCCGAAGCGGTCTCCTGGACTACCATGGCAACTCGTTCGCCCTGTCGCCGGATGGCGCCCGGTTCGCCTATGTCGGTGCTTTGCCGTCCGGCGGCACCCGGCTCTGGGTGCGGGACCGCGACGACCTCACCCCGCGCGCCCTCGACGGGACCGAGGGCGCCGATGCGCCGTTCTTCTCCCCGGACGGCCGCTGGATCGGCTACTTCGCGGGCGGGAAGGTGTTCAAGGTGGCGGTGCGCGGCGGGGCCCCGATCGCGCTCGCGGATTCCGCGGGCACGGAGCCGCCGAGTGGAACCTGGCTCCCCGACGACCGGATCGTCTACGTCACGGTGAGCTTCGCGGTCGTCGCCGTCCCCGCCGGCGGAGGCACGGCGGAGGTCTTGGTGCCGGGCGATCTGCGGCGCGGACTCGGATTCCCCACAGCGCTGCCCCGGAGCGACGCACTGCTCCTCACCGAGTGCACCAACAACTGCGCCCGGATGACGCTGCTGGCGCTGGACCTCCGGACCC
>CAYYXP010000293.1:0-1549 GCA_964475685.1 uncultured Gemmatimonadaceae bacterium
TTGTAGGGCATCGGTACGTCGGCGCCGGTGACCCGGATGACTGGCGCGTCCAGCTCGTCGAAGACTTCGCGCTGAATAATGTCTACTACCTGCGCCCCCACCCCGGCGAACGGCCACCCCTCCTCGGCGACGACGCAGCGGTGGGTCCGGGCCACCGAGGTGACCACCGCCTCCTCATCGAGCGGCCTGATCGTCCGCAAGTCGAGCACCTCGGCCTCCACCTGCGCGGCGGCGAGTTCCTCCGCCGCCTTGAGCGCCACCCCGACCGTCTTGGAGTGGCAGATGATCGTCACGTCGCGTCCGGCGCGCTTCACGTCCGCCTTCCCGAGCGGCACGAGGTGCTCTCCTTCGGGTACTTCGCCCTTCGTGTTGTAAAGCATTTCACCTTCGATGAAGATCACGGGGTCGTCATCGCGGATGGCGCTCTTGAGCAGGCCCTTGGCGTCGGCCGGCGTGGCCGGCATGACCACCTTGAGCCCGGGGATGTGGGCGTAGAAGCTCTCGAACGCCTGGGAATGCTGCGCGGCGAGCTGGAGAGCGGAGCCTCCCGGCCCCCGGAACACAGCCGGCACGCCAACCTGGCCGTTGGACATGTACCGCATCTTGGCGGCCGAGTTGACCAGCTGGTCGATGGCCAGCAGGGCGAAGTTCCAGGTCATGAATTCGACCACCGGGCGCAGCCCCACCATGGCGGCCCCGATCCCCACTCCGGCGAATCCCAGCTCGGTGATCGGTGTATCCACGACACGCATCGGACCGAACTCTTCGAGTAGTCCGCGGCTCACCTTGTAGGCGCCCTGGTAGACCCCGACCTCCTCGCCCATGAGAAATACGTCGGGATCGCGCTGCATTTCCTCTCGGAGTGCCTGATTGAGGGCGTCGCGGTAGGTGAGGTTCATGGATGTGCGTACACGTCGGTGTACAGCGCTTCCGGCGCCGGATCGGGCGCCTGGTCGGCGAACTGATAGGCGTCCTCGACCTCGGCGGCGACCTCCTGGTCCATCGCGCGCACCGCGGCGTCGTCGATCATTCCCTCGCCGATGAGTCGCTGGGACCATACTCCGATGGGGTCTCGCTTGCGCTGGCCCTCGACCTCTTCCCGCGTCCGGTAGTGCCCGTGGATCGGATCGGACATCGAATGGCCCATGAACCGGTAGGTACGCACCTCGAGCAGCGTCGGGTGCTTGTCGGCGCGGGCCCGCTGCACGGCGCGTATCATGGCCGCGTGCACCACGAGCACGTCCTGGCCGTCCACCACTTCGTTGGCCATATCGTAGGAGCCCGCCCGCTCGGAAATGTCGTAGATGGCGCTGGCGCGCTCCAGCGCGGTACCCATGCCATAGCGGTTGTTCTCGCAGATGTACACCGCCGGCAGCTTCCAGAGCGCGGCCATGTTGAGCGCTTCATGAAAGGCGCCGTTGTTGACCGCCGCCTCGCCGAAGTAGCAGACAGCCACCTGGCTGGTGTTACGGTACTTGACCGCGAACGCCATGCCGGTTGTGAGCGGGATGTGCCCCCCCACGATGGCGTGCCCGCCGAGGAAGCCGAG
>CAYYXP010000294.1:0-3028 GCA_964475685.1 uncultured Gemmatimonadaceae bacterium
AGGTAATACCCGCCCACCACCCCGATGTCCGGGTGGGCATCCAGCAGTGCCACCTGGAGCCGCAACCGGTCACGATAGCTGCGGTCGTCGAAGTCCTGGCGCGCGATGTACTCACCCTTGGCCCGCGCGATCCCGTAGTTCAGGGCGGCGGCGAATCCCAGTCGCCCAGGCGTGAGAACCCGCACCCGTGGATCGCGGCGCTCTACTTCGCGGAGGATTTCGAGGGTCCGGTCCTGCGAGCCGTCGTCGATCAGAATGAATTCGAAGTCCTCGAAACTCTGCGCGAGGATATCGGGGATGGCGCGGTCCGCGTACGCCTCGCCGTTGTACACCGTGGTGACGACGCTCACCTTCGGTGTCATATCCCAGCGCCCTTCCGCAGGCGCACTGGCTGGACCATTCCGCCCGTCCCGGCGACCTGCGCCTGGGACAGCGCCACCAGAGTTCCCATGATGATCCAGACCGACTTGCGGTCTTCCCAGGTGAGCGGGAGCATCGCGGTCCAGAGCGTGGCCAGGAGCACCAGCGCGAACCGCCGCTCCAGAGGTGGGAGCCTTCGAGTCGCCCTGAACACGGCGACGAACATCCACGCGAAGAGCAGGAAGCCCACCAGGCCTTCCTCCACCAGCACCGACAGGTAGGAGTTGTGCGCCACCTGGCCTTCCCCGAACTCCCGCACCGCCCGCTTGAAGCCGAAGGTGCCGTATCCGGCCACCGGTTTCTGTGCGAATGCATTCAATCCCGCCACCCAGATACTGAGGCGGCCACCGAGGCGGGCTCCCTCCACCTCGGCTCCGGTCGTGGCAAGCCGCTGCACGATCTTGTCCGGAACGTAGGCCACCGCCAGCCCGCCGGCGAGAACCAGCATCACCAGGGCCGCCCAGAACCTCCCCGGCGTCAGCCTGGTCATGGTCATGGGCACGATCGTGAGCGCGACGATGGTCGCCAGCATGCCCCCACGAGACCCGGTCAGCCCGATGGCGACCACGCCGACCACGAGGTACCCTCGGCAGGCCCACCGGAGGAGCGGCTGGCGGTACGTCATACCGAGATACCAGGCCATCGGCAGCGCCAGCGCGAGGGTCATCGCGAGATCGTTCGGGTCCACGCCCCCGGCGGCAAACCGCCGCAGCGCCCCCGCCGTGCTTCGATACAGCAGGATCGTATCGATCGCCGCGACATAGGCGCCGAATATGTACGCCGCCAGGAGGCCGAGCTGACGCTGAGGTGTGCGAGCAAGCTCCCAGATCATCCATAACACCAGGAACAGCTGCACGAAGGTCAGGAACTTGGCGGGCAGTTCGTAGTTGGCATTGAGCAACAACGTGCACCCGCACCAGATCACGAAGAGGAACGCCGCGACGTGCAGTGCGTGCCAGCGCCGAACCCGGCCGGTGAGCACCACGGTGAGCAGGGTCAGGCCCAGCGCCAGCATGCCGGTGACCCGGCTGATGATGGCGACCCCTTCGAGGGCGATCACGCCTTCCCACGGCACGACGAAGACGAACATCCAGAGGGCGGCGTACGCGAGCGTGGTCACGAGGCGTTCTCGATCAGACGGAGGTAGTGATCGACCGCCGCGTCCCTGGTGAATGGCGCCAGCGCCTCGGGAGGAACAGGTCCTGCCGGCCGGTCCAGCGCATCGAGCATCGCCCGGGTCAGCGCGGCGGGATCGCCGACCGGCACGAGGGCACCCAACCGGCCCTCCTGAAGAATTTCCCTCGGACCGCTCGGACAGTCGGTGGACACCACCCGGGTTCCGGCAGCCAGCGCTTCGATCAGGACCGTGGGGAGCCCCTCCCAGGCCGAGGAAAGCACGAACAACGCGGAGCCCGCCATGTACGCAGGCGCGTTCTCCCGAAACCCGGGAAGCGCCACGTCACCGGCCACGCCAAGCTCGGCGGCCAGGGCCTCCAGCGCGGCCCGGTCTTCCCCTTCCCCGAGAATGATGAGGCGGACTGCGCGGTGGAGCCGGACGCCGGCGAACGCACGGATGAGCGTCTGAAAATCCTTCTGCTTCGTCAGGCGCCCGACCCCGAGAACGACAGGAGGCTGGGCGGGGGCGAGCCAGGGATGGTCCGCTGCCTGCCGGGCGAGCGTCATGATGGCCGGGGTGATCACCGGATTGTAGACCACCTCCACCCGGTCGCGGGGCAATCCCGTCGTGCGGCTGAGGTCGTCGGCGGCGCCGCGGGAGACCGCGACGATGCTGGCGGCCCACGGATAGAACCACCGGAGCAGCTGATTGGAAAACCCGCCAGCCAGCGCGCCCTGCTCCCGGGCGAACTCCGACATGGTGTTGTGCACGGTCGCCACCACCGGGGTATTCCGGCGGGCCAGCCTCGCTGCCCAGAGGGCGATCAGGTTGGCGTGGCTCATGGACGACACCAATACTCTCGGCCTCTCGCGGCGAAGGTACCCCGTGAGCGGCCCCAGACTCCGGATCAGGCGGCCGGCATGGAGGTCCACGACCCGAACCGCCGGGGGCAGTTGGTCAAGAAAGACCCCTTCCGCGATCGCGAGGACCACGTCCACCGGCAGTCCCCTCTCGGTGATCCCCTGCACCAGATTGACGATCACCCGCTGGGCGCCGCCGCCCCGGACCGAGGGCAGAAAGAAGGCGATGGGCCCGGGCGCCGAATCGGTCATGCCCAGTCGTACTCTTCCCCGAGCCAGTCGTACAGCTCGCGGTTGTGAGGCTCGAAGAACCTGGCGAGTCTCATCCTCAACTCGGCCGGGATTGCCGGGTTGTAGTTCCCCGCAAGGAACGGCTCGTATCGCTCGAGCCGGTGGGGACGCAGCCCCAGAAAGTCGTGCACGAGCGCCGTGGTCACAACGGGATCACGGAAGAGCCGCTCGCTCTGAAGTACAAGAAGCTGAGACCGGGGAAAGTATTGCATCCACCGGCGGACCTGCTCCACGTAGACCCCGCGGTGGGTATAGGAGTACCGATGGAAGTTGTAGCTGTAGTACCCGGGGTCGCTCCGGAGCCGCTCCTCCTCTCCCGCGAGCCGTTCGGCTTCCGCTG
>CAYYXP010000295.1:0-12257 GCA_964475685.1 uncultured Gemmatimonadaceae bacterium
TGACCGCGGCGACGCGCGGGTCTTCGATGACGCGGCGGACCTCCGACGTATCTATGAGCAACGTCTGGAAGCAGCCCTCGGGAAAGCCGGCGCGACGGAAGATGTCTTCGATGGCGAGCGCGCACTGGGGAACGTTGGAGGCGTGCTTCAGCAGCCCGACGTTCCCGGCCATGAGGGCCGGCGCGGCAAACCGGAAGACCTGCCAGAACGGGAAGTTCCACGGCATCACCGCCAGCACCGGGCCGATCGGCTGGTAGCTGACGAAGCTGCGCGAGGCGCCGGTTTCCACGATCTCGTCACTCAGGAACCGCTCGGCGTGCTCGGCGTAGTAGCGGCAGCCCCAGGCACACTTGGCGGCCTCCTCGACGGCCGCCTTGAGTGTCTTCCCCATCTCAGTCACCATCAGGCGTCCGAGCGCCTCCTTCTCGCTCTCCAGAATCTCGGCGGCGCGAAGCATCAGGCGCCTGCGCTCGGCGAGCGGCCTGCGCCGGTAGCTGCGGTAGGTCTCGATGGCGAGCTGGAGTTTGGCCTCCAGTTCCGTTGCCGTGATCGGCTGGAAAGTGCGGCGAGTCTCGCCGGTGGCGGGGTTGATCGTCGCGATGCTCATGACGCCCAATCTTAGCAGAGTTACATTTTCCCCACCATGACCGCGCTCCGCGCACTACTTGCCGGCAGCATCGACTACGCCGGCCTCTTCCCCCCCGCGGGGCTGGCCATGTCCGCGGCGGCCGCCAACTACGCCGCCTACCGCGAGGGCGAGGCCGCCTGGGCGCTCAGCCGCTTCGTGGTGCCCGCCGCGCGGCTGGCCGAATTCGAGAAGGCCGCCACCACGCTGCTCCCCGCACGCCCCGACGGAGACACATGGCGACTCGCCGTTCTTCTTGGCGCCGATCCCGTCGGCGATCTGCGGGCGATCGGCGAGTTCAACTGCCGACACGCCGCCACCGGCGCGGGGGCCGTTGTGGTGGACGTCGTCGAGGGAAAGGCCGGCGACGTGAGTGCCGTCGCGTCGCTACTTGGCCAGATGCCCGAATACCTCGAGGCCTATGTGGAGATACCGGTCGACGAGGACCCAACTCCGCTCGTCCGCGCCATCGCGGAGCACGGGGGTCGCGCCAAGATCCGCACCGGCGGCGTTACCCCTGAATCCTTCCCCTCCGCCGCCGCGATCGCGCGGTTCATTGCCGCCTGCGTGGAGGCGGGTGTGCCGTTCAAGGCAACGGCCGGCCTGCACCACCCGCTGCGCGCCGTCTATCCGCTCACCTATGCCCCCGACAGTCCGCGCGGCACGATGTTCGGGTTCCTGAACCTCTTCCTCGCCGCCGCCTTCATGTCGCACGGACTGAACTCGACGGACGCGGTGCGGTTGTTGGAAGAATCCGATCCGTCGTCCCTTCGTGTGACAGAAGAGACCGTGGAGTGGCGGGGACGCCGTCTGGGCGCCGGGGAAATCGCCGCGGCGCGCGGACGGACGATCGTGTCGTTCGGGTCGTGTTCCTTCACCGAGCCTCTCGGGGACCTCGCCGCGCTCGGCCTTCTCCAGCGATCGGCGGATTGAGTGGACGAGACCCACGACCCCGAACGCTCTACATGGGTCGAGTCGGCGCGCGGCGCCAGCGACTTCCCCATCCAGAACCTTCCCTTCGGCGTGTTCCGCCGCCGCGACGCCGATGTGCCGGCCGGCGTGGGTATCGCCATCGGGAACGAAGTCCTCGACCTCACCGCCTGCCACGACGAGGGTCGCTTCAGCGGACTGGCCGAGCGCGCGGCGGAGGCGTGCGCGGCGCCGTCGCTGAACGGCCTCATGGCGCTCGGCCGCGAACACCGGCGCGACCTGCGCCGGCAAGTGAGCGCGCTGCTGGCGGAGGACTCGCCGGCCTACCGCGCCAATCGCCGGCTCGGTGACAGGATTCTCGTGCCGATGGCGGAGGCGGAGCTGCTGGTGCCGGCGACAATCGGCGACTACACCGACTTCTACGCCTCGGTCCATCACGCATTCAACGTCGGCAGCATGATGCGCCCGGAGAACCCTCTCCTCCCCAACTACAAGTGGGTACCCATCGGCTATCACGGGCGGGCATCGTCCATCGTGGCGAGTGGGGCGCAGGTGCGCCGCCCCCGGGGGCAGGTCAAGCCGCAGGGCGCGGCCGACCCGGTGTACGCCGCGAGCCGGTCACTCGACTACGAGATGGAGGTGGGATGCTACGTGGGAACGGGCAACCCGCTCGGAGGGCCGGTGCCCGTCGGGCGGGCGGAGGAGCACATCTTCGGCCTCTGCCTCGTGAACGACTGGTCGGCGCGCGACGTGCAGGGCTGGGAGTATCAGCCGCTCGGGCCCTTCTTGTCGAAAAGCTTCATGACGTCGGTGTCACCGTGGGTGGTGACGCTCGAGGCGCTCGAGCCCTTCCGCGTTCCCGCCGCTGCCAGGCCCGACGGCGATCCAGCCCCGCTCCCGTACCTGACCGACGAGACCAACCGCCGCGCCGGAGGAGTGGACATCGTGCTGGAGGTGTATCTCGCCACTGCGCAAATGCGGGCGCGTGCCATTCCGCCCCAGCGGCTAAGCCGGAGCCGAGTCGCCGAGTTGTACTGGACCTTCGCCCAGATGCTCGCGCATCACACGAGTGGCGGCTGCAACCTCCGGCCCGGTGATCTCTTCGCGAGCGGCACCGTTTCCGGGCCCGGACGAGATGCCCGGGGATGTCTGCTGGAGCTCACTTTGCGAGGGGCGGAGCCGCTCGCGCTCCCAAGCGGGGAGACGCGCACCTTCCTCGAGGACGGCGACGAGGTCATCATGCGTGGCCGCTGCGAGCGCGCGGGAGCGGCCGCCATCGGTTTCGGGGAGTGCCGCGGGATGGTGGCGCCCGCTTAGATTTCGACGAACACTTCTGGAGATCCCACCGTGGCCCCGTTCCTCAAGACCACCGAACTCTCGATCGGCGGAGCACATACCCTGCCGGGGGAGTACTATGCGTCCCCCGATATCTATGCCCGGGAGATGGAGCGGATCTTCCTCCGGCGCTGGCTCTGCGTGGGGCGCGAGGACCGGATCCAGCATCCGGGCGACTACCTGCTCCAGAATGTGGGCAAGGCGAGCGTCATCGTGCTCCGCGACAAGGTCGGCGGAGTCCGGGCCTACCACAACGTCTGCCGCCATCGGGGAACCCGGCTCTGCGAGGAGCAGGCCGGGCGCTTCTCCGAGACGATCCAGTGCCCCTACCACGCCTGGACCTACGGGCTCGACGGCCGGCTGATCGGCGCGCCGTCCACCAGCGACCTCGAGGGCTTCGACAAGACCGATTGGCCCCTGCATTCCGTGGCCACCGCGACGTGGGAGGGGTTCGTCTTCATCAATCTCGCCGAGGAGCCGGAGCCGTTCGAGCACGCGTGGACGCCGCTGCTCGGCAAGTTCTCCCGCTTCAACATGCCAAACCTCCAGGTGGGCCGCACGATCGAGTACGACGTCAAGGCGAACTGGAAGCTCCTGCTGCAGAACTACTCGGAGTGCTACCACTGCGGGCCGGTCCATCCGGCGCTCGCCCGGATCACACCGCCCACGAGCGGCGAGAACGAGCTCACCGAGGGACCGTTCACCGGCGGCTACATGGTCATCGGCCGCGGGGCGGAGAGCCTCACCATGAGCGGAAAGGCGTGCGGGGTGCCGGTGGGAGACCTGCCGTCGGAGGACATGAACCGGGTGTACTACTACGCGATCTTCCCCAACATGCTGCTGAGCCTGCACCCCGATTATGTCATGTTCCACACCCTCTGGCCCGAGGGCACCGGCCGGACCCGGATCTTCTGCTCGTGGCTGTTCCATCCCGCCACGCTGAGTGATCCGACCTTCGATCCGAATGACGGGGTGGAGTTCTGGGACATGACCAACCGGCAGGACTGGCACATCTGCGAGCAGAGCCAGCTCGGCGTCGAGTCGCCGGCCTACCGGCCGGGGCCGTACTCGAAGCGGGAGGCGATCTCGGTGCAGATCGACCGGGAGGTGCTGCGGTCGCTGGCGTAGGGGGGCATCGTCACTGGGCGCTTCGCCCTTGTGACGGGCTTTCGCTGCTGTCGTCGGGTCGGAGACGACAGGCTCCGCTGGCTTGCGCTTCGCCGGTGTGACAGGGGTCCTCCGGCAACCTCCGCGACAACCCCGCCCCACTCCCCTGGGAGGTTGCCTCCGAACCCCTGTCCCCCCGGCTCCCGCCCGCGACGAAGCACCCCCACCGCCGAAATAACCCGATCACCGGCACGAGCATCTACGCCGCCAGCTCCCCGAGCGCGGCCGTGCGACTCACACCATGTAGTTGCGCGGAGGATCGGCGAGCCGGAGAATGGGGCGATCGGCCCGGAAGGGCGCCAGGTCGTGGTCGGTGCGGCCGTCGATGGCCAGCTCCGAGAGGATCCGGCCGATCAGGGACGCGAACTTGAACCCATGTCCTCCCCCGATGGCGACGGTCGCCCCCGGGTGGCCCGGCACCGCATCGATCACGAAATCGCGATCGGGAGTGAGGGTGTAGAGACAGGTCTTCGTGAAGATGATCGGACCGAGCGCCTTCGGAATGCAGCGCTCCAGAAAGTCGGTCACACGCTTCAAGGCAGCCTGATCGGGGTCGAAGGTGCGCGTGTCGGCAGTCACCTCCAGGCCGCCGGCGTCCTGTCCCACCTTGGGTCCCGCCTCGCCAAAGGTGGGAAGGCCGTAGAAGCAGGGGTCGTCCATCCAGATCCAGACCGGGAACCGCTCGGGGGTGAAGAGCTCCGGGGACGACGACGCGAAGTACGTCACCTGCTCCTTGGTGACCCTGAGCGGGAGCTGCACGCCGAAGGGAGCGAGGGCGCGATTCGACCAGGCTCCCGCTGCGATCACCAGACGGCGGCACCGATAGGTCGTGCCGCCCGCGGTGACCTCGATCTCCCCGGCGCCCGGACGGATCTCGGCCACCGGCGCCCGGTCCCGCACGGAGGCGCCATGCTCCCGCGCCATGCGGATGTGCGCGGCATTGCCCCGCGCCGCCATCGCGATGCCGCTTTCGGCCTGGAAGAGGCCGTGGATGTCATCGGTGACCGTGAGTTGCGGCCAGCGTCGCCTGATCTCGGCGGCGTCGAGGTGCTCGTACGGCACTCCCGCAGTATCCATGCTGCCGCTGTAGTTGGTGAGCGGGATGGCACTCTGGCGCGGCCCGAAATCGAGGCCGCCGGTTCTGAGCACCAGCTGCTCCCCCGAATCACGCTCGATCTCCGCCCACGCCCGATAGGCGTGCTTCGCCATCTCGACGTAACCCGGATTGTGATAGGAAAGTCGGATGATGCGGGAATGGTCCTGCGATTCGCCGCGCACGTGCCCGACCTCGAACTGCTCGAGCCCGAGTACGTCCGCGCCGGCCCGGCGGGAGAGCCAGTACGTGGCGGCGCTCCCGAAGCCGCCGAGGCCGAGGACGATGTACTCGTAGTCGGTCTTCACCGGGCGCTCATTGAGTGCTTGCGGGTTGGCGCCCCGCTCCCGACCCGCCGCTCCGGCACAGCTTCAGATTCCGCGCGCCGCTGCTCGCGACTCGCGCCCTCACCCCAGTCTCTCCCTCACGTATTTCCTGATATCCAGGCTCGCGCTCTCCATCGGAGCATAGTACCCCGACTGGAACACGCGGGATCGCATCCCCCGCTGCACCGACTCGCAGATCACCCAGTCCTGCCGGTTCACGATGTCCCAGAACTCCACCGCGTCGGCCGGATCGAAGTCGGGCCTGGCCATCTCCTGGGGATGAAAGAGGAACTCGTTGACGATGGTGGTCCGGTCGGGGGCCTCCGGAAAGACAAAGAATGCCGCCACGTGCTCGGCCGAGAGGCTGAGCATGAGGTTGGGATAGATCAGCTCACCCTTGTGCCGCACCCGCTCGTCCTCGTCGAGGCCGGCGAACGGCGCACGGTTGGTCGTACCCGAAAGGGTGAACGTCCACGCTCCTTCCCGATGCGGAACGCCCCGCTCCCAGTCGAGATCCGACCCCCCGCGCTGCTTGAAGGCTGGGACGAGCCGGCAGAGCTCAGGATGCACCGTGCCGCAGTGGTAGCACTCGTTGTAGTTCTCGAGAATCACCTTCCAGTTGGCCTGGACCTCGTAGGTGATCCGGCGCGCGACCCGAAGTTCGTGAAGAGGGTAGCGGCAGAGCCGCTCCGGCACCGCGCCGAGCTGCGCCGCGAGAGTATGGCCGCGACCCGACGCGCCGGGGGGGGTCAGATTCAGGAAGACAAAACCTGCCCAGGCGTCCACGCCGACGGGATGGAGAGAGAGGTCGTCCTTGGCGAGCCCGTGGCCCTCCTCGAGGAACGGCGCCGTCCGGAGCACCCCATCGAGGGCGTAGGTCCAGGAGTGGTAGGGACAGCGGATTCCGCCGGCGAACCGCCCCTTGTCACAGTCGGATACCAGCTGTGACCCACGGTGGCGGCAGACATTGTAGTGCGCGGCCAGGCCGCCTCCCCTGGTCCGCACGACGAGAATGCTTTCGCCGGCCACGCACTTCACAACGAAGTCGCCGGCCTCGGGGAGCTCCTCTTCCCGCCCTACGCAGAACCACTCCGCGAAGAAGATGCGTTCCTTCTCCCGCGCGAAGATCTCGTCGGACTGGTAGTAGGCGCGATCGAGCGTGCACTCGAGCGTCATGCGTGTGCCTCTCCGCCTTCCGGGCCGTAGAAGAAGACCCAGACGGCGAGGTCGTCGGTGAACTGCTCGAAACGATGGGTGCCTCCCGCGGGCACGAACAACACATCACCCGGACCGAACGGATGCCGGTCGTCGCCGTTCAGGAACTGGCCCTTTCCGCTGACCACGACGTAGACCTCGTCGCGCGTGTGGGGGGACTGGGGGTCGTCGCCCCTCGGCGCGTACAGCTCGACGCTGAGCGTGCCGTGTTGGAAGAGCTCGACGTAGCGCTCGCTGTCCGGTCCCGGGAGTCGGGCCAGCGCGTCGCGGACGGTCAGACGGTACTGTGGCATTCATGTTCCCTTGAGCGACTGGCTGTGACCGAAATCGCTGGGATGGCGATCCGCCCGGGGCAAGGGCCGATTCTCCGTCGCCTGCGGGAGCGTCACACCCCTCGTCGTGCTGCAGGCGGCTGCGCCCGGGGGAGGAAGTGGGCACGCAACCGCCCGCCTGACGCACTCCTCAGGGGATGCCGCTCCCGCCGCGACCTGGCATCGGCGCATCGCTGACAGACCCGGACGACCGCGCGTCGAGCGGGGCAGGTTCACGGAGGACGCGTCAGTGGGCCGCCAGTTACTCCCACCAACTCTCCCGGGCGCAGGCCACTGCAGCGTCCGGAGTGTGCCTGCCCCGCTCGCGCAGCGGCGTCCGGGGAACCGACAGCCCGTGCCGCTCCCGCACGCGACGGCGCGCCACAACCGTCACCCCGCGCGCAGGTCCCGCCGGATCTCCCGCGCCGCGTTGTACCCACAGGCCCCCATCACCCCGCCGCCGGGATGGGTGGCCGCACCGCACATGTACAGCCCGCGCACCGGCGTCCGGTAGTCGGCATAGCCCGGCACAGGACGCATGAACGACAGGCTGCTGAGCGACATCACCCCCTGCATGATGTTTCCGCCGGTGAGACCAAACCGCTCCTCGAGGTCCACCGGAGACAGGATCTGCCGCGCGACCACCGAACGCTTGAAGTTCGGGGCATACTGATTCATGAGGTCGAAACAGCGGTCGGCGTACTTCTCCTTTTCCGCCTCGAGCGAGAGCCCGGGCGCGAGCTTGTAGGGGAAGTACTGGGTGAACATCGACATCACGTACTGTCCCGCCGGCGCAAGCGTGTCGTCGAGCACCGAGGGAATCGTCGCCTCGACGATCGGGTGGGCCGATGGGTGCCCGTACTTGGCGTCGTCGTACGCCCGCTCGATGAACTCCATGGTGGGGGCGAGGTGAATCGTGCCCCTGTGCTGCGGTCCCGGCTTCGTACCGGGAACGGCGGTGAAGTCGGGAAGCTCGCTGAGCGCGACGTTGATCTTGCAGCTCGCGCTGGCGTAGTCGATGTTGCGGACCGCCTCCGCGAACTCGGGCGGGAGATCGCCCCGGTCCATCAGCTTGAGGAAGGTGACGTTGGCGTCCACGCCGGACGCCACCCGCGGTGCGCGGATCTCGGTGCCGTCCGCCAGGGCGACGCCCTGCACCGCCCCGCCCTTGACCAGGATGCGGGCCACCTCGGCGTTGGTGCGGATGTCGGCGCCGCGTTCGCGTGCCGCCGCCGCAATCGCGTTGCTGATCCCGCCCATGCCGCCCCGCACGTAGCCCCACACTCCGCGCACGCCGTCGCACTCGCCCATGACGTGATGGAACAGCACGTATGCCGTGCCCGGCATTGAGGGCGAGGCCATCGCGCCGATGATGGCGTCCGTGGCCAGGGTGACCTTGAGCTGCTCCGACTCGAACCACCGGTCGAGGATCGGGGTGGCCGCGCCGGTGAGGATTTCCACCGCCTTCTGGCCGTCGGTCCCCAGTCTCACGAAGGCCAGGCCGAGCCTGGCGAGCTGCATCAGGTTCGCCGGCCGGAGCGACCAGGGATTGGGCGGCGTCATCGTGAGCGTCGGCTCGAGGAAGTCGGCCACCCGCTCCAGCATCGCCTCGTAGCGAGGCAGCGCTTCCGCGTCCCGGGCGCTGAACTTGGCGACTTCCCTGCGGGTCATCTCCTTGTCCGGCCCCAGCAGCAGCGAACGCCCGTCGGGGAACGGGGTGAAGGAGGAGGGGCTCCGCGGGAGCATCTCGAAGCCGTGCCGCTTGAGCTCGAGGTCGCGGATGACCTCCGGACGCAGCAGGCTGTTGACGTAGGCCGCGGTGGACACCTTGAACCCGGGCCACACCTCTTCGGTCACACACGCGCCGCCGAGCACCTCGCGGCGTTCGAGCACGCACACCTTGAGCCCGGCGGCCGCCAGGTATGCCGCGGTGACGAGACCGTTGTGGCCGCCACCGATGACGATGAGATCGTACGAAAGGGACATGGAGGGCCGGGAAAAGGGTGGGGAATGATACGGGGGCAAGCCGGTACGGCGGAAGGGCAGCGGATGGAGGGACGGAGGGACGGAAAGAAGGACGGAGAGGACGGAGAAGAAGGGACGGAGAGGACGGATAGGTCGCGCTTCAATCCCTTCCGTCTTCTCCGTCCTTTCCGTCTGTTTCCGTCCCTCCGTCCTTCCGTCTACCGTACCAGCTGCAGCTCCATTCGCGCGTAGACGAACCGGCCGTTGTACCCGAACGGCGAAGCGGCGGCCCACGGGAAGGTCCCGAAGTTGTTGTTGTAGTCCTTCGACGTGGTCCCCTCATCGTCCAGCGCCACCGTCGAGCTGGGCTGGTCGGGGTAGGTGTCGAAGAGGTTCCGGACCCCCACCGACAGCTTGACCGAGTTGAACCGGTAACCGACTTCGGCGTCCACCAATCCTTTGCCGCCGTAGTTCTCCCGGCAGAGATCGCAGAAACCCGGTTGGGCGGACGAGAAGCTGCCGTAATACGACAGCCGTCCCAGCGATGAGAAGCGTCCGACGGTGTAGTTGGCCTGGAGCGTGCCGCGCCAGTCGGGCCGCTCGTCCTCGATGCCGATGGCCGTGACCGAGTCGAGCAGTCCGGGCTCCGTCGAACCCGCGTCCACCAGCACCTGGGGCAGCGGGTCGACGTTGATGATCTCGTTCCGGGTGACGTTGAAGCCCGCCGAGAGTTGGAGGGTGCCGCCGGCGCCGACCGGGGCCCTGTAATCGGCGATGATGTCCACGCCCTGGGTGCGCGTGTCCAGGCCGTTGCTGAAGTACTGCACGCCCTGGATGCTCCCGAACCCTGCGGCGGCAAGGAGATCCACCGACGCCTGGTCATCGAAGGTGGCGCCCAGGAGAACCTGATTGTCGATCTGGATCCTGAAGTAGTCGGCAGTGATGGTGAAATTGTCGACCGGCGTGAGGACGACGCCCGCGCTGATGTTGAACGACGTCTCCTCCTCGAGCGGCTTGGCGCCGAGCGCAGTAGCGGCGGCATTGTCCGCGGGGAAGATGCCGACGTCAATGAACTCACCGGCGATGACGTTGGTGACCACCTTGCTGAACGAGACCTGGCTCAAGCCGGGGGCGCGGAACCCGGTGCTCGCGGCGGCGCGGAAGGTCACCCTCGGCGACGGCTGGAACCGCGCCGACAGCTTCCCGCTGACCCGGCTGCCGAAGTCACTGTAGTTCTCGTACCTGAGCGCCGCCGAGGTCAGGATCTTGTCCGACAGGCCGGCTTCAACGTCGGCGTACAGGCTGAAATTGTTCCGGTGCCGGTCCGTTTCGTCACCCGGCGCGAAGCCCGGGAACGACTGGGAGCCGCCGGGAGCCGGGTCCCCCGAACCCGTCTGGTCGAGAGTCCCGCCGTTGACGTACGACGCCAGCTCGCCGGAGCGAATCGCGTAGCGCTCCCGCCGGAACGCGGCGCCGAAAGCCAGATTGACCGGCCTGGGCAGCCCCAGTTCGACCGGCTTGGCGATGTTGAGCGCGGCGATCAGCTCTTCGCGCAACACCCGGCCGGCGAAGAACGACATCTGGTTGGGGATGCCTGGATCGTCGGTGGTACCGAGGACGCCGTCGGCGCCCGGCGCGCAGGGCACATCGAGACAGGGACCCAGCGAGGCGTTCAGCGTGTTGCCGATCTGGTAGTCGAAATCGTCGTGGCCGAACTCCGCACCGAGATCGTAGCTCCAGCCCGAGACCAGTCCGCGGAGCCCGCCGACCATCGAGTAGTCGGTCACGAGGCCTTCGATGTTGGGCAGGAACCCCTGGGGATAGATCTGGTCCCAGGCGCGGGCGCTCCCGGCGTAGCGCCGGTAGGGGTTGCCGATGCCCTTGCGGTGACTGTAGCCGCCGAAGCTGTAGATCTCGCTGCTGCCCGCCTCGTTCACCGGCATCCGGAAGTTGGCCCAGGCCAGCGCGTCGCGCTCGAGGCCGTCGCCCCAGTGGTGGTTGGGCTGCGGCACCGGGTTGTTCTTGTGGATCACCTGGCCGATCTCGTTGACCGAGTCGGCCACGCCGGTCCCGGTGGTCTCGTATATGTCGGCCCAGGCGCGGTTGGTCGGCTGCCGGTCGCGGAACTCGCCGAAGATGCCGAGCGATCCCCGGCCCAGCGGAATGCCCCATCCGCCGTTCACGTTGACGGTGGTGCCGTCATCGGGATAGTCGTCGGTGGTGTAGCGGCCCACGTCGCCGTTGAGGAAGGGGGTGAACGCCCCGTCCTTGAGGACGAAGTTCACCACGCCCGCGATCGCGTCGGAGCCGTACTGGGCCGCCGCCCCGTCGCGCAACACCTCGATGCGGTCGAGGGCGCTGGAGGGAATCGCGTTCAGGTCCACGCCGCTCGACCCGGCACCCATCCCGTAGGTGAAGTTGTTGACCAGCGCCGTCTGATGGCGGCGCCAGCCGTTCACCAGCACCAGCGTGTGGTCGGGGCTCAGTCCCCGCAGCGTGAAGGGCCGCACGACGTCACCGGCGTCGGTGACGCTCTGCCGCGCGAAGTTGATCGAGGGCGAGACCGCCTGGAGAATGACGCTGGTCTCGGTGCTGCCCTGCTGGGCCAGCCGCTCCGCCGGAAAGATGTCCACCGGCACCGCCAGCTCCTCCGCCGCCGTGTGCCGCGCGCGGGAGCCGACGACCACGTCGATCGGAGCCAGTTGCACCGTGCTCCTGGCCAGTGTGAAATCCTGCTGCACGTCGTCGCCGGCGGCAATCTCGACGCTCGCAGTGGCGGACTGGAACCCGATGAGGCGGACCCGCACGGTGTGGCGTCCCGCGGGGACTCCGCGGATTTCATACCCACCCTGCGCTCCCGTCACCCCCCGCGACTCGGTGCCCTCCACCGCCACGGAGGCGTTGGGCAGCGGCGTTCCCGCACTGTCGGAGACGGCGCCCCGGAGCTTCCCCCCCTGAGCGGAGACCGGCGCGGCGGTAACGAGCGCGACTGCGACCCACCCGAAGAACCACACGACGCTTCGTGCCACGGTTCCTCCAAGAGAAGGGATATTCGGGTGAGATACGGCCCGACACGGAAATGGTCAAGCTCGTCCCGCGCCCCCGCTGGACAACGGGGCTGGCGCTCTGCACATTGCCTTGTCGTCATCCCCTTTCAGCACTGCCTTGCAAAACCGACATCCGCGCCGCGGCGCCGTCCTCGCCCGACAGGAGAAGGACCATGGCAACTGGCACCCGTCAGCGATCCCTTGGCTTCGCCCTGCTGCTGTGCTCTCTCGCCGCCCCACCCG
>CAYYXP010000296.1:0-46878 GCA_964475685.1 uncultured Gemmatimonadaceae bacterium
CGGGGCGATCCTCGCCAAGGCGCTTGCCGATCGTCTTGCCGAGGCCTTCGCCGAGCGGCTCCATGAGCGGGTGCGCACCGAGTTCTGGGGGTACGTGCGCGGCGAGGCGCTCGACAACGCCGACATCATCCACGAGAAGTACCAGGGCATCAGGCCGGCGCCGGGCTACCCCGCCTGCCCCGACCATACCGAAAAGCGGGCGCTCTTCGACCTCCTGGGCGCCGAATCGAACGCGGGGATCACCCTCACCGAGAGCTTCACCATGCTCCCCGCCGCCTCGGTGAGTGGGTTCTATATCTGGCGGCCGGAGTCGCAGTACTTCGGCGTGGGAAAGATCGGGCGCGACCAGGTCGAGGATTACGCCCGCCGGAAGGGGCTCGACCTCCCGACCATGGAACGCTGGCTCGCCCCCAACCTCCACTACGAGCGTTAGCATGGCGACCCTGCGCGAGCTGCTGGCGGACGGGCGGGTGCACGTGGTCGACGGCGCCATGGGCACCATGCTCTACGGGCGGGGCGTGTTCCTCAACGTCTGCTACGACGAGCTCAACCTCAAGCAGCCGGACCTGGTCCAGGAGATCCATCGGGAGTACGTGCGCGCCGGCGCCGAGATCATCGAGACGAACACCTTCGGCGCCAATCCGCTGAAGCTCGCGACCCATGGCCTCGCCGCCGACACCGAGCGGATCAACGCCGCGGCCGCCGTGCTGGCCCGCGAGGCCGCGGGAACCCGCGCCGCCGTGGTCGGCGCGATCGGTCCTCTCGGCATCCGCATCGAGCCGTTCGGCGAGATGTCGGTCGCCGAGGCGCGCGACGCGTTCGCCCGCCAGGCGCGCGGGCTCCTGGCCGGGGGGGTGGACGGGTTCATTCTCGAGACCTTCAGCGACGTGGCCGAGCTGGGCGCCGCCGTCTCGGCCGTCCGCGGCATCTCGGACCTCCCGGTCATCGCCCAGATGACGGTCGGTATAGACGGCAAGACCCACTACGGAACCGATCCCGTTGTCTTCGGGCCGGAGCTGGCGGCCATGGGCGTGGACGTCGTGGGCGTGAACTGCTCGGTGGGGCCGCACGGAGTGCTGGAGGCGGTGGAAAAGCTCGCCCGCGTGGTGTCGGTGCCGATCTCGGCACAGCCCAACGCGGGCCTGCCTCGCGAGGTCGGCGATCGCAAGATGTACATGGCCTCTCCCGAGTATATGGCGAGCTATGCGCGCCGCATGGTCGAAGCCGGGGCCAGGTTCGTCGGAGGCTGCTGCGGGACCACGCCGGACCACATCCGGGCAATCGTCGGCTTCGTACAGAGCGTCTCGCCCCGCTACGTGCACACCGTGACCGCGGCCGCCCCCGCGGTCCAGGCGCAAGAGCCGGTGCCGCTTGCCGAGCGCTCGCACATCGGTTGCAAGCTGGCGGAGGGGCGCTTCGTCACCACGGTGGAAATCGTTCCACCGAAAGGGGTGGATCCGGCCCCGATGTTCGAGCAGGCCCGGCAGCTCAAGGCGGCGGGAGTGGATGCCGTCAACGTCCCCGACGGACCCCGGGCGCTGAGCAGAATGGGCGCATTGCTTTCGGCGCTCATGATCCAGCGCGAGGTGGGCCTCGAGGTGGTGGTCCACTACGCATGCCGCGACCGCAACCTTCTCGGCATGCTGTCCGACCTCCTCGGCGCTGCGGCGGCGGGAATCCGGAATCTGCTCATCGTCACCGGCGACCCGCCGAAGATGGGGCCGTATCCGGAGGCCACCGCCGTCTTCGACATCGACAGCATCGGACTCGCCAACCTCGTGTCCCGGCTGAACCGCGGCCTCGATCCGGGCGGCAATCCGATCGGCCAGCCGACACGATTCGTCATCGGTGTCGGGGTCAACCCGGCCGCTCCCGACATCGAGCGCGAGATCAAGCGATTTGCCTGGAAGGTCGAGGCGGGCGCCGAGTGGGCCATCACCCAGCCGGTGTTCGATCTCGGGCAACTCGACCGCTTTCTCGAGCGGGTGGAGGGCTTCCGGATCCCGATCGTGGCCGGCATCTGGCCGCTCGTCTCGCTCCGCAACGCGGAGTTTCTCGCCAACGAGGTACCCGGCGTCTCCGTCCCCGAGGAGATTCTCGAACGCATGCGCCGGGCGAGCGCCAGGGGCAAGGACGCGGCGCTGGCGGAGGGAGTGCGCATAGCGCAGGAAATGCTCGCCGCCGCCTCAGAGCGGGTCCAGGGCGCACAGGTCTCTGCGCCCCTCGGTCGAGTGCCGGTGGCGCTGGAAGTATTGCGGGCGGCGCCGATTGAACGCGCCTCGAGTCAGGGGTATACTCCCTCGACCTGACGCCCCAGCCGCCTGGAGCCCTCCCCAATGCAGGACCTCCGTACCGCCACGCCCGCGCTCACCGCGCTGTCCGAAGAAGAGAGCATGTTCCGGGACGCGGTGCGCGAATTCGCCGAGGTTGATGTCAGGCCGCACGTTCAGGAGATGGACGAGGCGGCGCAGTTCCGTCCCGATCTCATCCGGCGATTCTTCGAGCTCGGCCTCATGGGTATCGAGGTTCCCGAGCAGTTTGGCGGTGCCGGCGGCAACATCTTCCATTCCGTCCTGGCGATCGAGGAGATCGCGAGGGTGGACGCCTCCGCGGCCATCTACGTCGATGTACAGAATACTCTCGTCGCCAACGCCTTCCTCCGCTGGGGCAGCACCGAGCAGCACCAGCGCTACTGCCCCCGGCTCACCAGCGAGATGCTCGGCGCATTCGCTCTGTCGGAACCCGCAAGCGGCAGTGACGCATTCGCCCTGGCAACCCGGGCGGAGCGGAAGGGAGCGGGCTGGGAACTCACGGGGACGAAGTTCTGGATCACCAACGGAGCGGAAGCGGGGGTGTTCATCGTCTTCGCCAACGCCGATCCGGCCAAGGGCTACAAGGGCATCACCGCGTTCATCGTCGAACGGGGCTTCCCGGGCTTCGCCGTCGGCAAGAAGGAGAACAAGCTCGGGATCCGCGCGTCGAGCACCACCGAGCTGATCCTGGACCAGTGCGTCGTGCCCGACGAGAATGTGCTCGGCCCGGTCGGCCAGGGGTACAAGATCGCCATCGAGACGCTCAACGAGGGCCGGATCGGCATCGGGGCCCAGATGATCGGCGTGGCGCGCGGGGCGCTGGAAGCGGCCACCGCCCACGTCAAGGAGCGACGGCAGTTCGGGAAGGCCATTGCGGAGTTCCAGGGCGTGCAGTTCCAGCTGGCCCAGATGGCCACCGATCTGGAGGCCGCGCGCCTGATGGTCTACAACGCCGCCCGGCTCAAGGACGCAGGACTGCCGTTTGCCCAGCAGGCCGCCATGGCCAAGCTCTTCAGCTCCCAGGTGGCCGACCGGATCACCTCGTCGTGCCTCGAGCTGTTCGGAGGTTACGGCTATTCGAAGGAGTACCCCGCGGAGAAGTTTTATCGTGACGCGAAGATCGGCACGATCTACGAGGGGACCAGCAACATGCAGCTCCAGACCATCGCCAAGGGACTACTCAAATAGGGGCCCGGGAATTGCACTTTGTTTGGGCTCCCTGGACCGGCACCGCACAGGGGTTCCCGCGGCCGCTGGCGAATCTCACAACTTGTTACAGTCAAAACTGTTAGCGACCCTGTTCGAGGATTGCCCTTGAAGGTATCGTGGCCGTGCCGCCTCGCCCTTGTACTCTCCCTGTCGGGCCCGATTGCCGGCCTGGCGTCGCCGCTGTGGGCCCAGACCGATCCCGAGTGGCTCGCGGGCCGGATGGCGTCCTGGTACCGGGGAACCCGCCGGGCGGCGCCAGGGGCGTGGGGGGTCGCCATCGCGGACCAGACGGGGCGGCTCCTCTGGAGCACCAATCCCGACCGGCCGCTCATGCCGGCTTCGACCGTAAAGCTCTTCACCACCGGGTTTGCGAGGACGGTGCTCGGAGGAACGGCTCGCCGGGCGACACGAGTGGTGGGTGAGGGATCGCTTGATTCGCTGACCGGTGAATGGATCGGAAGCTGGGCGCTGGAACTCAATGGCGACCCCACATTGGAGCGGGCCGAAGGCTCCGGGCCGATGCTCTACGACCTGGCGCTCGAGCTCCGGAACCGCGGCATCCGCCAGCTCACCGGGCCGCTTCAAGTCCAGAGCTCCGACGGCCCCGCCGATGCGACGTATCCGGCGGCATGGTCGGCCCGGCACCGGGGGCGCATCTTCGCCCCGCCGGTGGGGCCGCTCACCGTACACGAGAACGTCGTCGGGGTCACGGTTCAGCCAGGATCCAGATCCGGTAAGCGCGCCCAGGTGATCGAAACCGCGCCCGAGGGCATCGCCTCGATGGTGAGCGTCACGGCGACAACCCGTTCGGGCAGGCGGTCCCGACTCGCCCTTCAGCCTCGCCGGGACGGCGGATGGGTCCTCACTGGAACGATCGGCACGCGTGCGGGGGCGCGACGGTTGACCGCCGTGGCCCCGGATCCACGCCTCGTCCTCGCCGCGGTGTGGAAGGCGGTCCTCGAACGGGCCGGCATCGAGTGGAACCCGTCGGCGTACGTGGGGCCTCCCCCGATCGGCGGCCCGCGTATCCTCGCGGAAGTGACGTCGGCGTCATTCGACTCGCTCGCCAGCGAGATCAACCGCCGAAGCCTGAACCTCGGCGCCGAGTTGCTTCTCCAGTGGGCGGGGGGACGCGACCAGGGACCGGCGCTGCTCACCGACCATGTCCGGCAGGTGATCGGCGCGAGCGATGGAGTCTACCTCGTGGACGGCAGCGGACTCTCCTATGAAGACCGGGTGAGTCCGCAGGCATTCGTCACCTATCTCGCCCGGTTCCCGGATACTCCCGCGGGCCGCAATTTCCCGCAGCTGCTGCCCGCGAACGGAATGGGAACGCTCCGCCGCCTCAACACGGGGTTCCCCGGCGAGGGGGTGGTGCGGGCGAAGACCGGCACGCTGGCATCGGTCTCTACCGTTGTCGGCTACCTCGGCCGCCCGGAAGGGACCTTGCTGGTGGCGCTCATGTACAACGGTCCGAGGCCCCGCACGGCGCGGCAGGAGCAGTGGAAACTGTTCCGGGCGCTGGGAGCGAATGGGGTGGTCATCCCGGCCGACTCGGTGCCCGAAGAGGCCGAACAACTCGGCGGTGACCAGACCGCCGTTCCCACCTGGCTCACCGACAGCATGGCACCGCCTGATACCGCCGGAACGCGCTGACCTTGAGACGTACCCTCTTCTCTAAAACGTTATGTGAGCCAGTTGGGGGCCCTGGGGCTCCGACGACCGGCTGACGGCGGGCTCGACGGTGAGCGCCGCCCCCATCACCGGGGCCGGGTCCGGCGGCATGGACAGGGTGAGGATCGCGGGACGTGACGTATCCGCGTTCACTTCGACCGATCGAACCATTCCCGTTTCGGTGATGAACCAGAACTGATAGACGTTCCCCGACGGCGCCGGCGGCAGTCCATGCACGATGACGCACCACCGGTGCGAGACAGCGTCCTGAAAGATCAGCAGCCCGCCCTGGCGACCCCCCATCGAGATCGGAATCTGTGCCACCTGCTGGGCACTCCGGAGGACGGAGAGTGTGTCCTCCAGCGCCATCATCCTGCCGTGTGTGTCCGACAGGAGCGAGCGGAGCCTGGCTCCTTCGGCTCGGCCGTTCACCCCCAAACCCACCGCGAGGAGCAGCGCAGCGGCGGCAAGCGCGTAAGGCATGCGGCGGCGCCACGCACGGGGCCGGTCGAGAATGTCGCCGGCCATCCGGCGGGGAAGTCCGGGATCGGCTGCCGCCGGCGCAACCCCCATCGGCAGCCAGGCAAGGTCCCGTCCCAGCTTCTTCACCTCCGCGTCGCATTCCTCGCAATGGGCAAGGTGGTCGCGGTAGGCCCGCTCTTCGTCGCGCTCGAGGCTCCGGGCCACGAATGCGGCGCGATTCTCGACGTACCACTGGTGGGAGTTCATAGCACCCAATCCTTGATCGACGCCAGCGAGACTCTCAGCTTGTCGAACGCGAGGCGGAGCCGGGTCTTGACCGTGCCCAGGGGAATCCCGAGCGCGCCGGAGATCTCCGAGTGGGTGAGACCGCCGAAGTAGGCCAGCCGCACCACCTCCCGCTGATCGTCAGGCAACGCCGCCAGCGCCGCATGCACCGACTCGTGAACATGCCACCCCGGGCGCGCCGCCTCGTTGAACTCGGCGGACGACGGTTGCCCCGCCGGGAGCTCGCCGAATGCTTCCGCCCGGACGAGCTTCCGCCGCCAACGGGCCCGGCGGCGGAGCCGGTCGATCGCGCGATTCCGGGTGATGCGGAGCAGCCAGGGGAGAAGCGCGTCGTGCCCTTCCCCCAGCGATCCGGCGCGCTCCCACGCCGAAGCGAAGACTTCCAGCACCACTTCTTCCGCCTCGTCGGGGTCGCTCAACATCGACTGGGTGACCCCGAGGAGCCAGGGGCTCGCCACTTCGATCAGCTCGACAAGCGCCTGCTCATCGCGGTCCACCAGCCGCTGCCGGAGGGAGGCCTCGTCCTTGAGAACAAGACCTCGTCCCCCGGGCCGTCCTGCTGTCGACCCGGTCTGACCCTCCGGGGACCTCTCCGGTGTCGGCACCGCCTAGTTATGCATCGGGTCACCCGGGGGCGCCAGAGACCAGGACCGGGTCAGGCTCGCCCGTACAACGCCGCGGGCGTGTCACCCGGTTCCGGGGGTTGCTGGACGCTCCGCCGGTAACTCTCTACCTTCCACCGGTCCGGCTGCTCACCTCCCCCTCTCCGGAATCGACATGGCGCTGCGTTCCCAGACCCCGCCCCCCACCGGGGCACCGGCGTATCAACCCTTCGTCCCTCCCACCCAATCACCCGCCGAGCTGACCGTCCGCGCCCTCATTCTTGGCGCGCTGCTCGGACTGGTCTTCGCCGCGTCGAGCGTCTATCTCGCCCTCAAGATCGGGCTGACGGTGTCGGCCTCGATTCCGATCGCGGTGCTGTCGGTGGCGTTCTTCCGGACGCTGGGCCGCTCGACGATCCTGGAGAACAACATCGTCCAGACGACCGGATCCGCCGGCGAATCGATCGCCGCCGGGATCGTGTTCACTCTCCCCGCGATCCTGCTGATGGGGTACGACCTGAGCATCGGGAAGGTGGCGATCATCGCGGTGGTGGGCGGCTTGTTGGGGATCCTGCTGATGATCCCCCTCAGGCGGGCGCTGATCGTGAAGGAGCACGGCCAGCTCACCTACCCCGAGGGCACCGCCTGCGCCGAGGTGCTGGTCGCGGGGGAAAAGGGGGGCCTTCAGGCCAGGCGGCTGTTCCAGGCGTTCGGACTGGCGTTCGCCTACAAGTTCCTGATGGCCGGCTTCAAGACATGGAAGGAATACCCCGGCTGGGTCTCCCAGGGGTACAAGGGCGCGTCCATCTCGGCCGAGGTCTCTCCCGAGCTGCTGGGGGTGGGATACATCATCGGCCCGCGCATCTCCGGATATCTCTTTTCCGGCGGGTGCCTCGCTTACCTGGTGCTGATCCCGGCCATCAAGCTCTTCGGCGAGGGACTGACTCGACCGATCTTCGCCGAAACCAAGCTCATCGCCGACATGAGCCCGGGCGAGGTCCGGGCCAATTTCGTCTTCTATATCGGCGCCGGCGCCGTGGCGACAGCAGGAATCATCGCCCTCATCCGCTCCCTCCCCACGATCATCTCCGCCTTTCGCTCGGGGTTCCACGACCTGCGGGGCAGCCTCGGCGAGACCGCGGCCCGGCTCCGCACCGACGTGGATCTACCGATCTGGGTGACGATCGCGGGCGCCGCGGGCCTGGCGCTGCTCCTCACCGTTCTGCCTCAGCTCTCGGTCAATCTCCTCGGGGCCCTGCTGATCGTCGTCTTCGGGTTCTTCTTCGTCGTCGTGTCGTCGCGCATCACGGGAGAGATCGGGGTCAGCGCGAACCCGATCAGCGGCATGACCATCGCCGCGCTCATCGGCACCACGACGATTTTCCTGCTCATCGGGTGGACGGGGGTGGATCACCGGGTCGGCGCCATCTCGATCGCTGGGGTGATCGCCGTCGCCGCCGGCAACGCCGGCGCCACCAGCCAGGACCTGAAGACCGGTTTCCTGGTCGGCGCCACCCCGCGACGCCAGCAGCTCGCGATCATGGTGGGCGCCGTCACCTCCGCGCTCGCGATCGGCTGGACCCTCACTCTGCTCAACACCAGCTACACCACCATCGTCCCCGAGCAGCATCCGGGGGTCACCCTCGAAGCCTCGGCCGCGGGGGGAGCCGACCGGTCGTTCACCGCCCTCGGTGAGCGGATGCAGCACGACGGCCGCGAATGGGACGTGGTGCGGGTGAACCTTCCGCTCCAGGGGGTGGCGCCGGGCAAGTACCTGGTCGATGGGCAGAGCCGCGAGATCGCCTACCTGGTGGACCCCGGTATCGGCGGGCGCATCCGTGAGCTCGACGGCAGGCCGATCACCAAGCTCGACTCGCCGAAGGCGACGATCATGGCCCTCGTCACCGACGGCATCCTGACCCAGAAGCTGCCGTGGGGGCTGGTGCTGATCGGCGTCTTCCTCACGATCGCGATCGAGCTGATGGGACTGCAGTCGCTGCCGATCGCCGTCGGCGTTTACCTGCCCATCTCGACGTCCGCCGCAATGTTCGCCGGAGGGGTGGTGCGCTGGCTGGTGGAGCGGCGGAGTCGCGGCAGCGAACGCTCGATCGCCGAGGTGGAGTCGGGCCCCGGCGTGCTCTTCGCCAGCGGCCTGATCGCGGGCGGTGCGCTCGCCGGCGTCGCGATCGCCGGCATCGCCGCCGCGCTGGTGCGGCAGGCCGATGCCGCCCAGGTGCCGGCGGCCGACTATCTGTCGCACGTCGCGGGGCTCCAGCGTGCGCTCGGGCCGCTGGCCGAGGCGAACCTGCCGGCGCTCCTCGTCTTCGGCGCACTGGGCCTCGTGCTCTATCGGGTCGCCCGGAGCTGAGCTCCTCACGAGAAATGCCGGGAACGGAGCGATGTCAGGCGAAGAAGTGACCAGCACGATTCTGGGGGCCGAGGGGGCCGGGCAGGTGCGCCTGGTCCGCGAGCTCTTCGAGGAGTACGCCGCCTCGCTGGGGTTCGATCTCTGTTTCCAGGGGTTCGCGGAAGAGCTGGCGGCTCTTCCCGGCGCCTACGCCCCTCCGGCGGGGCGATTGCTGCTGGCTCTCGCCGGGTCCGACGCCGCCGGCTGTGTTGCGCTCCGTCCCCTCGAGGCCGGTACCTGCGAGATGAAACGACTGTACGTACGCCCGGCGTACCGGGGGTCGGGACTGGGACGCCGCCTCGTCAAACGCCTGATTGCCGAGGGGCGGAGCGCGGGCTATCGGCGGATGCGCCTCGACACCCTCCCGTCCATGGGCAACGCCAGGGCGCTCTACAGGCAACTCGGTTTCCATCCCATCCCTCCCTACCGTCCCCACCCGATCCCGGAAGCCGAATATCTCGAGCTCGACTTCACCGCCTCCCGGCCCTAGACATCGGAACCTCGCCCCGCGACCTTTGGCCCTCTCCCAATCCGACCCGTGACCATGACTCCCGATTCGCTGACGTTCCTCAAGTCATTGCTCGACACCCCCGGCCCGTCGGCCTTCGAGGCGGCGCCCGCCCGCGTATGGCGTGCCGAAGCGGAACGTTTCGCCAAGCGGGTGGAGGCGGACGCGGGCGGCAACTCCTTCGCGACGGTCAACCCGGGCGGGCGGCCCCGGGTGATGTTCGCCGGGCACATCGATGAGATCGGCGTGATGGTCACCCACATCGACGAAGAAGGCTATGTCAGCTTCGACGCCATCGGAGGATGGGACCACCAGGTGTTCGTCGGGCAGCGGGTGCAGCTCCTCGGCCGGGGCGGGCCCGTTGCCGGTGTCGTGGGAAAGAAGGCGATTCACCTCATGGACAAGGACGACCGGGAGAAAGTCTCCAAGGTCGAAGACCTCTGGATCGACATCGGAGCCGCGAACCGGTCGGAGGCGCAGGAGCGTCTCCGGATCGGTGATCCGGGCGTGCTGGCGGCGGGGGTCCTGGAGTTTCCCAATGGCCGCCTGGTCAGCCGATCCATCGACAACCGGATCGGCGCTTTCGTGGTGCTCGAGGCGGCGCGCCTCTTCGCACGCAGCAAGGCGAAGAAAGCGGCCTCGGTGACGGCGGTGGCCACGACGCGGGAGGAGATCGCGGCAACGGGCGGCGGCGCCCGGTCCTCCGCGGTCACGCTGGAGCCGGACGTGGCCATCGTGGTGGACGTGACCCACGCGACGGACTACCCGGGCATAGACAAGCGGAAGCACGGCGAGTACAAGCTCGGCGGCGGTCCGGTCATTTCCCGCGGGGCATCGGTCAGCGAGGTGGTGTTCGAGCTGCTCGCCGCGGCCGCGGAGGCGGAAGGGATCCCCTACACGATCGAGGCCGCCTCGCGGGACACCCACACCGACGCCGAGGCGATCTTCAACGCGCACCGCGGGGTGGCGACCGCGCTGGTATCGGTACCCAACCGCTACATGCACAGCCCGAACGAGATGGTCGCGCTCGAGGACCTCGACCGGACGGCCGCCCTGCTGGCGGCCTTCGCCGCGAGGCTCGGCCCCGCAACCGACTTCGTCCCCCGATGAACGCAGGCTCCCGGCTCCCGCGCGGCTCCGCCGCCGGGTGGTTCTCGCTGGTCCTCGCACTCTCGGGCGGCTCGCCACTGGGCGCCCAGCAGTTCGGTACCGGGCAGCACCCTTCGGAAACGGCCTCGCCGCCCCCGTTGCTGGCCATTGACGACATCAAGTTCCTCAGCGACGACCGCCTCGCCGGCAGGATGACCGGCGCGCCCGGCGCCGACACCGCCGCGGCACACCTTGCCCGCAGGTTCGAGCAGGCGGGACTGCAACCGGCGGCCGGGGGATGGTTCCAGGCCTTCACCATCGCCAAGGGGGCGCCGGGTGCGCAGCGGGCGCGCGTGGCCGGCGCCACGGGGCGGAACGTCATCGGACTCCTTCCGGGCCGCGACCCGGCGCTACGCAACGAGGCGGTGATCGTCGGCGCTCACTACGATCATCTCGGCCTCGGCGGCTTCGGAAGCCTCGACCCCGACAGCACGGGGAAGGTGCACAACGGCGCCGATGACAATGCCTCGGGGTCGGCCATGCTGATCCAGATCGCGGCGCGACTGGCCGCTGCCCCGCCGGCCCGGACGGTCATCTTCATCGCCTTCAGCGGGGAGGAACTGGGGCTGCTGGGGTCATCGCACTACGTGAAGGAGCCGATCTATCCGCTCTCCACGACAATGGCGATGATCAACCTCGACATGGTGGGACGGCTGAGGGCAAGCCGGCTGATCGTTTACGGGAGCCGGACTGCCGCGGAGTTTCCGGCGCTCCTCGACTCGCTTAACTGGGACGCCGGATTCGACCTCAAGGAGCAGGGGGACGGGTACGGCCCCAGCGACCAGTCGGCGTTCTACGCGGCAGGACGGCCGGTGCTGCATCTCTTCACCGACCTCCACGAGGATTACCACCGTACCACCGACGACTGGCAGAAGATCAACCTCGAAGGCTTCAATCGAGTCACCGACTTTACCGTCGGGCTGGTCACCGCCATCGCCAACCGATCCGGGCCGCTCACCTTCGTCGCCTCGGTCCCACCCCATCCGGCGGCGACTTCCACCACACCGTCGCCGGGATACGGAGCGTACCTCGGCACGGTGCCGGACATGGCGGGAAGCCCGGGAGGCGTCCGGCTGGTGGGAGTGCGAGCGGGAAGCCCGGCGGAACAGGCCGGGCTCCGGGGAGATGACATCATCACCCGGATCGGCGAGGCCGAGATCGCGGACCTGCAGGCGATGACCGACGCGCTGCGGCGCCATCAGCCGGGAGATACCGTGGACATCGTGGTGCGTCGCGGCGACCGGGTGACGAAGGTGCGCGCCACCCTGGGCACCAGGGGAGGGTGACGTGGCGCTCGACGCCGAGAAGGTGATCGCCAGCCTCCGCGGCTGCTTCGCGCGCGATGGGGGACGCGAGGAGCTCCTCCGCACCGCCGCCGAGAAGATCCGGGCCGCCGGCGAGCCGTACACGTCGGTCTACCTGTACATGCTCCATGGCGGCGAGCTGGTGCTCGAGGCCTACGCCGGGCGGGAGACCGATCACACCCGGATCCCGGTGGGGACGGGCGTCTGCGGAACGGCGGTGGCCACCGGCGAGGACCAGAACGTGCCTGACGTGCGAGCCATCTCCAACTACCTCGCCTGCAACACCTGGACGCGCTCGGAGCTCGTTGTCCTCATCCGGCGCGGCGAGATGATCCTGGGGCAGATCGACGTGGACAGCGACATTCCCGACCCCTTCACCCCGGACGAAGAAGCCGCCGTGCGGCGCGTGGCCGACGCGCTCGCGGTGCTGCTGTAGTTCCCCCCATGCACAAGGACGCCGCCGCCACGGAGACGGTGGTGCCGCTCCGCGATGTCGCCCTTCTGGTACGGCGGGTGGGCCGCGGGCACGCGGTGGTGGTGCTGCACGGCGGCCCCGGCGCCCATCACGAATACCTCCTCCCGCAATTCGACGCCCTGGCCGATGGCAGAGAGCTGATCTACTACGACCAGCGAGGCGGTGGGCGCTCTCCGGTCGCCCGCGGCGTGCCGGTGGGGTGGACCGAGCAGGTCGCCGATCTCGAGGCCTTGCGCACCTATCTGCGAATCGAGAGCCTGACGCTCGCCGGCTACTCCTGGGGTGGGCTGCTGGCCCTGCTGTACGCCCTCGATCATCGTGACCGGGTCGGACGGCTCGCCCTGGTGTCACCGGCCCCGACCTGGCATACCGCCCGCGAGGGTTTCGAGCGACGGTTCGCGGAGCGCAATCTCGACCCCCTCTTTCAGGAGGAGCGCCGGCGGCTCCGCGAGAGCGGATTGCGGGAACGCGACCCGCCGGCGTTCCAGCAGCGCCTCTTCGAGCTGTCGGTGGCACCCTATTTCCACGACCCCACGCGGGCGCGGGATCTCACTCCGTTTCGGGTGACCGGCCGGACGCAGCAGGAGGTGTGGGCAAGCCTGGGTGACTACGACCTCCGGCCCCGCCTCGAGCGCCTTCGCGGCATTCCGTCACTCGTGATGCACGGCGAAAACGATCCCATCCCCATCGACGCAGCGCGAACCGCAGCAGACCTCATCGGGGCCGAGTTCCATTCCCTGCCTCGCTGCGGCCACGTGCCCTATGTAGAGGCACCCGAGACGTTTACATCCCTGCTGAACGGCTTCCTTCCCCGCTGAGACCGGGTCTCCGCCCTGGTGCTATCTTCCTGCATGCTCCGCCCCACCCCTCTCTCGCTGGTCTTCTCGCGGTTCATCGCCACAGCCTTCCCCGCCATCCAGAAAGCCGTCACCGAGCGGGGCATGGACCCGACCGATCGCGATGGGTTCCTGCTCATCCCCGAGGCGATCGAGCTGATGCGTGAGCTTCGGCCGGAGGAGGGAATAGGCGAGGGCATGGACTACCTCGTCGCCCTGGGGCACCATGCGTACCTCGCGTGGGACGGGGGCTCGCTCACGGTGCCGCTCGCGCCGGCGGAAACCGAAGCGCTGCTCCAGTCGCCGGCTCAGGAAATGCCGGCGCTCGCGGACGCGCCGAAGGCGTACTACGCGCAGTTCCTCGAGCACCAGCTCTGGGCCCGGGCCATCGACGGTGAGGCGACCGAGCCGCTCGACGGCTGCTTCGTGCATTCCACTCCCGCGGGCGCGCTGCGGGTGCTCGGTATTTTCGGGTTCCGGCCCGAGCGGCTTGGCTTCACCGCGGTCGAGGCGACCGGCTCGCGGCCGGACGGGCTGGCCCGCCCCGACGGAACGCCGCTGTTCGCTTCGACGCTCGGCGCGGGGCGGCTCTACTCGATCACCGGCGGCGAGGAGCTGCTCGAGCTTGGCTGGCGCACCCTGGGCCCCGCGCATGACGCGTGGGCCAGAGCGGCGTGATGAGCGTCCTCCAGGGATTCGGGGACAAGAAGGCGGTCGCCCAGGTCCTGGAGCAGATCGCCTCGTTTCTCGAGCTGAAGAACGAGAACACCTTCCGCGTGCGAGCCTTCCGCACGGCGGCCCGGGCTGTCTCGGGGTTTCCCGGCGACCTGCGGGAGGGGCACGAGAGCGGCGCACTCGCCGCCACCAAGGGCGTGGGACCGGCGACGCTCCAGATCGTCTCCGAGATCATGACGACAGGCCGGGCGAGTCTCCTCGAGGACCTGCGCGAGCAGATTCCCCCCGGGCTGGTCGAGATGCTCTCGATCTCCGGCCTCGGCGTCGCCAAGATCCGCCAGATTCACGAAGCCCTCGACATCGAGTCGCTCCCCGAGCTGGAGGCCGCTGCCACGGACGGCCGGCTCGCCCGGTTGCCGCGGTTCGGACAGAAGACCTCCGAGAACATCCTCAAGGGGATCGCCTTCCTCCGCCAGGCGAGCGGCTTCCGGCTGTCCCATCACGCCGCCGACGAGGCCGAAGGGCTCCGGGCCGCCCTCGAGCGCCTGCCCGGAGTGATCAGTGCCGTGGTGGCGGGGGAGGTGCGTCGCCGCACCGAGCTGGTCAAGGACCTCGTGCTGGTGCTCGTCGCCGACACGCCGCCCGCCGAGGTGTTCCGCCGGCTGAGCCAGCTCCCCGGCGTGCACGAGTTCGCCGGCCAGGACGAGCGGCGGGTCACTCTACGGTTTGCCGGGGGCTCGAGCGCGCAGATCGTGGTGGCGGCGGCGGTGAACGCGGGCGCCGTGCTGGTCCAGGCGACCGGGAGCGAGGCCCACCTTCGGCAGCTCGCGGAGCACGCCGCCGCGGCCGGCTTCGCGTTCAACGGCGCGGCGCTCTGGCGCGGCAGCGAGTTCGTTCCGACGCCGGACGAGCAGACGTTCTACGGGCGACTGGGACTCAGTCCCATCCCCCCCGAGCTGCGGGAGGGAGATGGGGAGATCGACGCCGCCTCGAGGAACGCCCTTCCCCGCCTGCTCGAGCGCGGCGACATGCGCGGATTCCTCCACTGCCACACCACATACTCGGACGGCTCGAACTCGGTGATGGAGCTGGCCGAGGCGTGCCGGGCCGACGGCTATGAGTACGTCGGCATCACCGACCACAGCCAGGCCGCCGCCTACGCGGGAGGGCTGAAACCCGATGATCTGGCGCGCCAGGCCGACGAGATCGACGAGGCCAACAGCCGGGTCCAGGGGGTCCGGGTCCTGAAGGGCGTCGAGGCCGATATCCTCCAGGACGGCCGCATTGATTTCGACGAGCCGGTGCTCGCGCGGCTCGACTTCGTGATCGCGTCGATCCACAGCCGCTTCAACATGGGACCGAAGGAGATGACGGCTCGGGTGCTGGCGGCAATGGACAGCCCCCACCTCACCATCGTCGGGCACCCGACCGGGCGGCTCCTCCTTTCGCGCGACCCGTACGGCATCGACCTCGACGCGGTGATCGAGAAGGCGGCGGCGACTGGAGTGGCGCTCGAGGTCAACGCCGACCCCCACCGCCTCGACCTCGACTGGCGGGTGCTGAGACGAGCACGCGATCGCGGGGTCGCGATCTCGATCGGCGCCGATGCGCACAGCGTGGCCGGGATCTCGAACGTCGAATTCGGGGTCGGCATCGCGAGGAAGGGGTGGCTCGGCCCGGACCACGTCGTCAACGCCCAGCCGCTGGACCGGTTCCTGGCCCGGGTGGCCCGGAGACGCGGAGGTTGAAGCGGGCGGGCAAGCCGCGGATGGCTCCGCCGGCCCGGCTGATCTTCAGGCGGCTGGCGCGCGCCTACCCCGATGCGACCTGCGCGCTCCACCACCGGAACGCCTTCGAGCTGCTCTGTGCCACGATCCTCTCCGCGCAGTGCACCGACGTCCGCGTCAACCTGGTCACACCCCACATGTTCGCGCGCTACCCGACGGCGCAGGCCCTGGCCGCAGCGTCGCGGTCCGACGTCGAGGACATCGTCAAGTCCACCGGATTCTTCCGCAACAAGTCGAGGAGCCTCGTCGGGATGGCCCAGGCGCTCGTCGCCGAGCACGGCGGCGAGGTGCCCCGCTCGATGGCCGCGCTGCAAACGCTGCCGGGCGTCGGGCGGAAGACCGCCAACGTCATCCTCGGCAACGCGTACGGCATCAACGAGGGAATCACGGTGGACACCCATGTCGCGAGGCTCGGCAAGCGACTCGGATTCACCCGCCGGGACGACCCGGTCAAGATCGAGCTGGATCTCATTCCTCTCTTTCCCCGTAAGGACTGGGCGCTCCTCTCCCATCTGCTCATCTTCCACGGCCGCCGGGTCTGTCTGGCTCGGCGGCCGAAATGCGGGGAGTGCGTACTGAACGACGTGTGCCCGTCTGCTCTCCTCCCCACATGACCCCAGCTCGAGGAACCTCCATGCGTCCGGCTGCCTGCTACCTCCTTGTCTGCCTGCTCGTCCCGGCTTCCGGCACCGCGCAGCAGCAAAGCAGCGCCTCTCCGGCCACCCGGGTAGCGCGGGCGGTGGATGCCAAGGTGATTCGGGCCCACCTGGAATTTCTCGCCGACGACGCCCTCGAGGGCCGCGCCCCGGGCACCCGCGGTGGTGAGCTGGCCGCCCGGTATATCGCGTCGCAGTTCCAGCGGCTCGGGCTCGAACCGGCCGGCGACGGCGGCACCTGGTTCCAGCGGGTTCCGATCATTTCGCTCGCACCCCAGCCCTCGCTCGCCATTGCCGGACAGAGCGGCGAGCAGCTCAAGTGGAAAGACGATTACACGATGTGGTCGATGCGCAGCGATTCCACCGTACAGGTGGCCGCGGACGCGGTCTTCGTCGGGTACGGCATCGTCGCTCCGGAATGGGGATGGAACGATTACGACGGCGTGGACGTGAAGGGGAAGATCGTCGTCACCCTGACGAACGACCCAGGCCTCCGGGACTCGACGATGTTCCGCGGGAAGATCCTCACGTATTACGGGAGGTGGACCTACAAGATCGAGGAGGCCCGGCGGCAGGGCGCCGCCGGCATCCTGATGATCCACACCACCCAGAGCGCCACGTATCCCTGGACCACCGTCCTGTCGGGGTGGACCGGGCCGCAGGTGAGACTCGAAACGCCGGCCAGCTCGCTCATCGTCGCGGGGTGGCTCCACCAGGACGCCGCCGCCCGTCTCTTTCGGACCGCCGGGAAGGATCTCCGACAGCTCACCGACGCAGCGCTCACGAAGGGATTCAAGGCGGTGCCGCTCGGCACCCAGCTCGATGCCGCGGTCCGGAGCACCGTCCGCCGCTCGGAGACCGCGAACGTCCTCGGGAGGTGGCCGGGCCGCGGACCGCTCGCCCGAGAAGCCGTGCTCCTCAGTGGCCACTATGATCACTTCGGCATCGGGGCAGTGGTGGACGGCGACTCGGTCTACAACGGGGCGGAGGACAACGCCTCGGGCACCGCGGCGGTGCTGGCGGTGGCCGAAGCGTTCGTGAAGAGCGGAGTCAGGACCGGGCGCTCGATGGTCTTCGTCGGGTTCGCGGCCGAGGAGTCCGGGCTGCTCGGCTCCCAGGCGCTGGCCGCCAATCCGCCGTTTCCCCTCAAGGACATGGCGGCCATCCTCAACCTCGACGTGATCAACCTGTACGGAAAGACCAGGGACTTCTCCGCCCTGGGGCTCGACCAGTCTTCCCTGGGAAAGACGGTCCGGGTGGCAGCCGCGGCCGAGGGACTGCGGATCAGCACCAACGAGGAAGCCCTGGTCCGTGGGGAGTTCTTCCGCTCCGATCACTTCTCGCTGGCGCGGGCGGGGGTGCCGGGCACGTCGCTCAAGAATGGATCGGACTACGTGGGACGGGCGTCGGGGTGGGGTACGGAGCAGAAGGAGGAGTACGTCGCGAAGCGGTATCACCAGCCACAGGACAACGTTCAACCATGGTTCAACTATGACGGGGCCGTTCAACAGCTTCGGGTCACTGTCACGACAGCCGTTATGATCGGTGATAGCCCTACGGCTCCGACATGGAACGCGACCTCGGAGTTCCGCCAGGCGGGAGAAGCTCGGAAGAGGTAGGGGGGCCAGCCGGAAATACCAGCGCGAGCGAACGTTACCGCTCCTCGCGCCTTTACCCTCCAGCATCTGCTGAGTATCTTTGCGCCCGTTTCCGCCATGGCCCCTCCCCCCAGGAGCAATTCTGGACCTGCCGACGCAGCACCGGATTCCCCTGACCTGGCTCCTCGAGAACGGCGGCGCGTCCATTCGCTATCGCGCGCTCACGGAGCTGGCGCCGGCCGGGACAGCACCGCCGGAGACCATCGCGGCGGCGCTCGCGGCCATCCTGGAATCCAAGGCCGCCCTGGCGGTCGTGAAAAAGCAGAAGGACACCGGCGTCTGGGGCGGGAATCTCCTCGGGCTCGCGCCGAGCACGGCGCTTGGCATCAAGGATGTCGGGACCATCCCGCAGTACCGGCGGCTGCTGCAACTGGAGTGGACGCGCGGCGGGCGCCCGTTCAAGCTGGCCGAGCGAGTTCTTTTCCGGCTGCTCTCGCGGGACGAAGACCCCGCTCTCCTCTTCGAGTTCCAGAAGATGGTGAAGTCGGACATCGAAGCGGGGGTCTGGGCCCGCGGCATCATGCGCGAGGCCGCCTCGGCGGCGCTGGCGGAAGCCGGCTTCGCCGAAGACCCGCGGCTCAGGGGTGCGGGACACAAGATCGCCAACGCGATCTCCCAGTTCCTCCGGAGCCCGCTGGCGGAGAAACCGTTCCTGAAGAGCGGCAAGACCATCGTGCTGCACCCGGAGGCGTATCCACCGAGCTGGTATTCGGTGGCGATGCTGGCCTTCATGCCGAACCTGCAGCGCGAACGGGCGGGCTTCACCGAACGACTGGGCCATTACCTCGCGCAGCCCGCGCCCAAGAAGGCGTTCGTCATCCAGGTGGGCAAGCGCACGGTCAGGCCGCAGCATCTTCTCCTCGGCGATCCGATCCAGGCGGACTCCAAGGGGCTGCCGAGCGACATCCCGCTCGCGCTGCACTACATCGAACTCCTCGCCCGCATGGGGGCGCTGCCCTGGGCGCCGCTGGCCACCAAGGTGCTGAGCCGCCTGCTCAAGGACTGCGACGATACCGGGGTCTGGCACCCCAGGAACCTCCGGTCGCAACCCAAGGCGATCAACAAGATCACCCACCATTACTACCCCCTGCTCCTCGATGCGAAAACGACCGAGGGGCGGGAGGTGGACGTCACCTTCCGGCTGGCGCTGATTGCCCGGCTGCTGGGCTGGTCGCTGGAGTATTCGTGAGGGTGTAGGCCAGCACCTGTCGTCCATCAGCTCGCCGCCCCCCTTGCGACAACATGGAGTAGTTTCACATACTACTCCATGGCACACATCAACCTGGTTCCCTTCGGCTTCACCCCCACCGAAAGCCTGGTCTACGAGGTCCTCCTGACCGGAGGGCCCGGTACCGGATACGCCATCGCGCGGTCCGCGGGGCTGGCCAGGGCAAACGCCTACAGCGCATTGGAGGGCCTCGTCACCAAGGGCGCGGCCAGGGTGGATGGCGGCCGGCCCAAGCGGTATCGGCCGGAGGCTCCGGCGGCGTTGATCGCCCGGATCTCCACCGATCACGGCCTGGCGATGGAGCGGTTGAGCGGCGACCTCGACACCGTGACGGTACCCGACACGCCGACCCTGGTCGAGGTGGAGTCGGGGCGGGCGGTCCTTCAGCTCATCACCCATGATGTCGCCCGCGCCACCGTCTCCGTCTCCCTCCTGCTCCCAGGCGACGCTTATCCGCTCCTGGCGCCTGCGCTCCGCCGCCCCTTCTCGGCCGGACTCCCGCTTACGCTTTGCGCCTCCTCGCCGGCCGAGCTGGGTTTCGTGGACGTCGAACTCCTCGCCGACGTCGGAGGGTGGCCCGGGATGCCGATTCTCGCGGTAGTGGATGACCGCAGCGCGGTGATGGCGTCACGCAACGGGTCGGACGTCCGGGGGCACTGGAGCACCGCTCCTGCCTTCGTGGCCGGCGCCCGCCTCGCGTTCGAGCGCCTGAGAGGGGTCCGATGAGCGACCCGGCCGACGACGCCTTCCTCGAGCTCCAGCGGAATCATCTCTCCGATCTGGCTGCCCGGCTCGATGAGCTCCGCTCCGGTGCCCGCGCCTTCCGCGCGGGTCAGGCCGGCATGGGTGCCTCGCTTGCGGCCCGCTTTCATCAGCTCGCAGACTCCGCCGGTGCCAGGAGCTTCCCCGAGATCAGCGAAGTGGCCCGAGCGGCCGAGCAGTGGCTCGCGGCCAATCCAGGGGCGAGCGAGGGCGGCCGGCTGGAAGAGGCGGTCGAGCAGCTTGCGGCCATTCTGCGCCGCTCACAGCTCCATATTGCGCCGTCCGATGAGGATTCCGGGACTCGCTCCAGGGCGGTGGTGATCCTGCCGCCGGGACGGGAACGTGACGACCTGGTCACAGCCCTCCGTGTCACCGGGTACGACGTGCGGCTCGGCGATCGTCGAGAGAGCCCCCTTGCCCTGGAACCGGAGGCGCGGGCCGATCTGGTCGTGATCGGCACCGCGGCCGGCGAGGGCGACCCGTCGGGGATCGCCTCGGCGTGGACCAGGCGGCCCGAAACCAGGCCGCGGGCGGTGGTCCTCATCGAGACGCTGCGCGCGGTGGACCGCCTTCGCGCCGTCGCCGCGGGCGTGGACGCGGTCTTTCCGATCGAGCGCATGGTGGAGGAGCTGCCCCGCTTTGCCCGAACGCTCGCCCGCGCCGGGGCGCCGCCCTCGACGGTGCTGCTCGCCGAGCCGAACGGGGCGCGCGCGGCGCAGGTATCGGCGTGGCTGGAGGACTGCAACATCCGGGTCGTGCGATGCATGATGGCCCAGGCGATCCAGGAGCTGCTCGACCGCGAGGTCCCGGACGTGCTCATCCTCGCCGCCACGCTCCCCGACGCGGCCGGGGAGGCGGTCACCCGGGCGATACGACAGGACCGCCGCTTCCGGCTGCTTCCAATCCTGCTTCTCGGCCCCGGCGTCGTCGCCGAACAGATCGCGGGCCTCCGCGCGGGAGCCGACGATTTTCTTCCCTACCCCGTCGATCCTTCGATCGTCGTCCAGACGGTGATCACGAGGGCGGAGCGCGGGCGTCGGCTGAGGGAATTGCTTCACCGGGACGAACTGACCGGTCTGATCAACGCGACGACGCTCATGGCCGAGCTCGACAACGCGGTGGATTACTGCAAGCGCCACGGCGGCCCGCTCGCATTCGTGGTGTTCGACCTCGAGCGCTTTTCCGAGGTCAACGAGCGATACGGGACGCTGGTGGGCGACGAGGTGCTGCTGCACGTCGCGAACATCTTCCGATCGAACGTGCGCGCCAGCGACGTGATCGGCCGGTTCGGGGGCGAGAAGTTCGGGTTGATCCTGCGCGGTGGTGGCTCGGAGGGCGCCGTGGTGCTGGCGAACAAGCTGCGAAGGGTGCTGGGAGAGCACCCCGCCACCACCCACGATGGCGAAATCATTCCGATCAAGGCGAGTGTTGGGTGGGCGAGTTACCCGGCGGATGGAGCCGACGCGGGAGGGCTGGCTCACGCCGCCGTCCGCACGCTGAGGAGAGAAAGGGCGGAGAGGACGGAGAGGACGTAGGCGTTTCTAGTGCCGGAATCCGGCCGACAACGGCGTCACGTCCCGCGGGTTCTTCTCGTCTCCGAACAGCAGACGGCCCTCGCGGAAGGTCGCGCCCCGCAGGGTGAGAGCCAGGACCTCTCCCAGCTCCTGGACCAGGAAGACCTCGATCCGGTCGCTGACTTCCGCCGGCAGGTCCTCCAGATCGGGCTCGTTCTCCTTGGGCAGAATGATTCTGGTGATGCCCGCCCGGACAGCGCCAAGGACCTTTTCCTTGACACCGCCGATCGGAAGCACACGCCCCCGAAGGGTGATTTCCCCCGTCATCGCGATATCATGGCGAACGCCACGTCCCGAGAGCGCCGAGACGACGGCCGAGGCCATGGTGACTCCCGCGGACGGCCCGTCCTTGGGGATGGCGCCCGCCGGGACGTGGATGTGGATGTCGCGGTCGAACATCTCGTCCGCGATCTGGAGCGCGGCCGCGTGCGAACGGGCGTAGGTCCACGCCGCGCGCGCCGATTCCTTCATCACGTCGCCGAGCTGGCCGGTGAGCACCAGTTCTCCCTTGCCCCGCATGGTGGACGCCTCGACGAACATGATGTCGCCGCCGGTCGGGGTGTAGAACATCCCGGTGGCCACGCCGACATCGTCGTAGCGGGCCATCTTCTCCGGGTGGACCTTCGGCCGCCCCAGCAAATCGTCCACCATCGCCTTGTCCACCGTCAGACGCGTCACCTCGCCGGCGGCGATCTTCCGCGCCACCTTGCGGGCCAGCCGACCGATTTCCCGCTCGAGCTGACGGACCCCTGACTCGCGGGTGTAACTGGTGACGACTTCCGCCAGCGCGTCCTGGGTGATGTCCAGCAGGTCGGTATCCACCCCGTTCTCGGTGAACTGGCGGGGGATGAGATACGTCCGCGCGATCTCCAGCTTCTCGCGCTCGGTGTAGCCGGCAAAATCCACCACTTCCATCCGGTCGAGCAGCGGCCCGGGGATGTTCTGGATGAAGTTCGCCGTCGCGATGAAGAGGACCTCGCTCAGGTCGAAGGGCACACCCAGGTAGTGGTCCGTGAAGCTGTCGTTCTGCGCCGGATCGAGCACTTCCAGTAGCGCGCTTGCCGGGTCGCCCTGAAACGACACTCCGAGCTTGTCCACCTCATCGAGCAAGAACACCGGATTCTTGGTGCCGGCGTGCTTCATCCCCTGGATGATGCGGCCAGGCATCGCGCCCACGTAGGTGCGGCGGTGTCCCCTGATGTCGGCCTCGTCCCGCGCCCCGCCGAGGGAGATCCGCACGTACCTGCGCCCCATCGCCCGCGCGATGGACTTGGCCACCGAGGTCTTGCCCACGCCGGGAGGGCCGACGAAGAGCAGGATAGGCCCGCGGGCGGTGCGATCGTCCTCGTTGCCGGGCATCGGTGTGTTCTGCGCCGGCAGCGCGGCGGCTGGTGGCAGAATCTCCGCGGGCTCGACCGCGCCCGCGTTCTCGGCCCCGGCCGGCGACTCCCCGGACTCCCGCGCCTGCTTCTTCAGCCGGAGCTGCCGCACGGCCAGGAACTCGAGCACGCGGTCCTTGACGTCCCCCAGCGCGTAGTGGTCCTCGTCCAGGACCCGCTGCGCCTCGGGGAGCTCGAGATGCTCCTGGCTCCGCTCGCTCCACGGCAGTTCCAGCACGTTCTCGAGGAAGGTGCGGATCACCTGCGACTCCATGGACTCGCGCCCGATCCGGCCCAGCCGGCCGAGCTCCCGGTCCACTTCCTTCCGCGCCTCGGCGGGGAGATCGAGCGCCGCGAGCTTGTCCCGCAGCTCCTGCAGGTCGTCCCGCTCGTCGTCCTCGCCGAGCTCGCGGCGGATGGTCTTGAGCTGCTCGCGAAGGAACATCTCCCGCTGCCGCTCCCCCAGCTCCTCCTGTACCTGGGACTTGATGTCTTCCTGGGCATCGAGCACGCCGATCTGCCGCTGGACGTGCACCAGCACCCGGCGGAGCCGCTCCTCGACACTCAGCGTCTCGAGCAGCATCTGCCGCTGGGCGGGGGCCACCTCGATGTACCCGGCCACGAGATCGGCGAACCGGCCCGGCTCGTTCACGCCGGCCAGGACCTGCTGCACCACCTCATCGGGAAGGCCCGACTTCTGTCCCAGCTCCGCGGCGCGCACCCGCGCCTCCCGGTGCAGGGCGACGAACGCGGAGTCTTCCGGGTTGAGGGGCAGCATCTCCTCCGCATCGCGGACGATTGCCTGGAGATAGCCTTCCTTCTCCCCATAATGAATCGCGATGCCCCGGCGCTCCCCGTGCAGCAGGAGCTGCATGCCGGAGAGCCCGCGCTGAAGCTGCCCGATGCGGGCGATGGTTCCGATGGTGTACAGGGCCTCGGGGGAGACATTCTCCAGGTTCTGTCGTTGCGAGACCGCGAAGACGAGCCGGTCGGGCGTTGCCAGCGCCGCCTCGATGGCGCGCAGCGTAGCCGGGCGTCCGGCTCCGATCGGCGCGGTGACGCCGGGGAAGAGGACGACTTCCCGCAGTGGCAGCACGGGGAGTGTCAGTCGGTCAGCCATCAGAAACTGCTCCTTCCGATCCCCCGCTACCGGGGAAAGAATGACAGGTTGAGGTCGGATCGCCCGATGCTTTGCACCCCTCATGCCACCGGCATCGGTTCTCCGCCGTTCCCCTACAACAACATACCCACCTGTCCCGTCCCGTCGAGGACCGCCTCGAAGGTGTCGGGCGGCTGGAATGACGGGTTCCGGGGCGTGCGCTGCCAAATTGGCCGCGGTCAATGCCTTCGGTTGCCGCGCGACCCCTACGGGTACAGATTGTCTGCCATGCCCGTCCGGCTTCACCGTCCATGAATGACCCTCGAGACAAGCCGCTCGCCGGCCGCCTGACCGACGCCCTGGGTGACGCGTACACGGTCGAGGGTGAGATCGGACGTGGCGGCATGGGTGTGGTCTATCGTGCTCGCGACGAGCGCCTGCAGCGCCGGGTGGCGATCAAGGTGCTTCCCCCCGAGCTGGCGTTCCAGCGCGACATCCGCGAGCGCTTCACGCGCGAGGCGCAGACCGCTGCCCGCCTGTCCCACCCGCACATCGTCCCCATCCATTCCGTAGGCGAGGGCGACGGGCTGGTCTACTTCGTCATGGGGTACGTGGACGGGGAGTCGGTGGCCGCCAGGATCCGCCGCAGGGGGAAGCTGCCGGTGGAGGAGGCGCGCCGGATCATGAAGGAAACCGCCGACGCCCTCAGCGCCGCCCACGCTCTCTCCATCATCCACCGCGACATCAAGCCCGACAACATCCTCCTCGAGGGGACCCGGGGGCGGGTGATGGTCACCGATTTCGGGATCGCGAAAGCGCTCTCGGCCACGTCCGCGGCCACGCTCACCGGCGCGGGCGTTGCGATCGGCACTCCCGCCTTCATGAGCCCGGAGCAGGCGGCCGGGGAGCGGGAGATCGACGGTCGATCCGACCTGTACAGCCTCGGCATCGTCACCTTTCAGATGCTCACCGGCGAGCTCCCGTTCACCGCCCCGACGGTGGCCGGCATCCTGATGAAGCAGATCACCGAGGTGGCGCCGGACGTACTGGCCCGGCGCCCCGACGTGCCAGAGGACCTCGCGCTGGCAGTGAGCCGCTGTCTCGAGAAGGACCCCGAGAACCGGTGGCCCAGCGCCGACGCGCTCCGGCGAGCGCTCGAGAGCAGGACCGTCGGGAGCTATCGCCCGACGGGCACCGGATTCAAGGCCGGCCGGGAGGATGCGCGGCCGCAGCCGGGGACGGGCGCGGGAAGCCCCAACCGGCCGGCGGCGCCTTCACGGGGCCGGCGGCCGCTCGAGCCGAGGCCGCTGGCCGGACAACGCCCCCTTCCCGCGCCCCGCGAGCCCGGCGAGATCCGATCGCGCCGGCAGCCGGGGAGCCGCCGCGATGAAGCGCTTCCGGTTCCCGACACCGGCGAGCCCAGGGTCGTGCAGAAGGTGCGCGGCCAGTTCGCGAGCTGGGCGGCGGTCTCGCTCGGCTGCTTCGGGATCAACCTCGCCACCGGCATCGATTCTCCCTGGTTCCTCTTCCCGATGTTCGGGATGGGCATCGGGCTCATGCACAACTATGCGCGGCTCTGGCAGGCGGGCTACAGCTGGCGCGATGTCCTGAGCCGGCCGGCGGCGCATGACGCGGTCGAGACGACGATGGCGCGGGGCATCAAGGGCGGGCGCCAGCTCGCCCCGCCTCGCGCCGAGGAGTTCGGGGCCCACTTCGCCTCGGTGCAGCAGGTGCACGGCGACCGGCAGGCCATCTTCAAGTTGATGGAGAAGCTTCCGCCGTCGGAGCGGCAGATGCTCCCCGATGTGCAGCAGACGGCCGACGCGCTCTACGACCGCGCGACCGACCTGGCCCGGACGCTCCAGGCGATGGACGGCAATTTCGACACCCAGGGGCTGGCCCAGATCGACGACCGCATCGCGGCCCTCTCTCGCGAGCCGGACGATCCCGAGCGGGCGCGCCGGCTCAATCTCCTGGAGCGGCAGCGGCAGGCGATCATCGAGCTTCGGGGCCGCCGCACCCAGGTGGCGAGCCACCTCGAGTCCTGCGTGCTGGCGATGCAGAACATGCGGTTCGACCTGTTGCGGCTGCGGTCGGCGGGGGTCGCGGCCGTCCTCGGCGATCTCACCCAGGCCACCCAGCAGGCCAAGGCGCTCTCGCGGGACGTGGACAACGCCATCGCGGCCGCCGGAGAGATCCGGGAGGCCCTACGCCCGTAACCCTCCTGGAGGTCTTCCCGATGTCAGACCGTCTCCAGCGCTGCCGTGCCATCCTGCTCGCGTCGTTCGCGCTGGTCGCGCTGGCCCGACCCGCCGTGGCGCAGGTTGCCGACACGGACCTGGCGGCCATCAGCGCCTACACGCTGACGATGCCCAAGTACAAACAGTACCTCGCCGCCACCCAGAATCTCACGGAGGCCGCAGCCGCCAACCCCGACGCCACGATGGAGGGCCAGGGGGGATCCATCGACGACATTGTCGCCAGGATCAGCGCGATTCCCCCGGCCAAGGCCGCGATCACCTCGGCCGGGCTCACGGTGCGGGACTTCGTGCTGACGCAGGGTGCGCTGCTGCAGACGGGAATGGCCTACGGCATGATGAAGGAGTACAAGATCCCGAAGGATTCGATTGTGAAGACGGCCAAGGTCAATCCGGCCAATCTCGACTTCTACACCACCAACGAGGCCGAGATCAAGCGGTTGGCAGAAGAGGCAGGCGCCACCGGGGAGTGAGGCGGCGCTAGAAGGCGGCGATGTCGATCATGGCCCGTTTGAGGTCGTCCACCTGCGGCAGGATGACGTCCTCGAGTTCCGGCGCGTAGGCCACGAAGGTGTCGGTCGCGGCGACGCGCCGGACGGGGGCGTCGAGATGGGCAAAATGCTCGTCGGCAATCCGGGCGGCAATCTCGGCGCCGTAGCCCCAGGAGATCGAGTCCTCGTAGGCCACCACCACACGGTTGGTCTTCCTTACCGATTCCCCGATCGTTCCCCAATCCACCGGGCTCAGCGAGCGCAGGTCAATCACCTCGACGCTCACTCCCTGCTCTTCCTCCACCTGCTTGGCCGCCCACAGTGAGCGCTGAACCAGCGCGCCGTACGTGATGACAGTCAGATCGGCGCCCTGGCGCGCCACCCGCGCTTTGCCGAGGGGGATCATGAAGTTGGGGCCGGGGTTTGGCGACTTGTTGTAAGTCTGCCGGTAGAGGTGCTTGTGCTCGAGGAAGAGCACCGGGTCGTCGCAGCGGATGGCGGTGCGCAGGAGGCCGTTGGCGTCGATGGCCGTGGACGGGCAGACGACGCGAAGTCCCGGCACGCCGGTGAACACGGCGGCGCCGGTTTGCGAGTGATAGACCGAGCCGCCCTTCAGGTACCCACCGTAGGTCACCCGAACCACCACCGGCGCGGAGAAGGCGTTGTTGGAGCGCCACCGCATGAGCGCCAGCTCGTTGCGCAGCTGCATGTAGGCCGGCCAGATGTAATCGAAGAACTGGATCTCGACCACCGGCTTGAGGCCCCGGGTGGCAAGCCCGATGGCCCGGCCGATGATGTTGGCCTCGGCCAGCGGCGAGTTGTACACCCGGTCACTGCCGAACGCCCGCTGCAATCCCCAGGTGACCTTGAAGACGCCGCCCTTCCCCTTCACGTCGGCGAGATTGCCCTCCCGGCTGCAGTCGGCCACGTCCTCGCCGAAGAGGACGATCCGCGGATCACGGGTCATCTCGTCGCGAAGGCAGGCGTTCAGCAGGTCCACCATCGTCGTGGGGTCGCCGGTGAAACGGGGGTCGTCCTCGGTGTCGAACTGTTCCGACGTCGGATCGACGTCCGGTGAGTAGACGTAACGATAGATCGTGTCGGTGGCGGGCTGCGGCGAGGCGAGGGCGACGTCGACCGCCACCTGCACCTCCTCGGCCACCTGCTGGGCGATCAGATCGAGCTCGGCCTGGGAGGCCACGCCCTGCTCCAGCAGGAACCTCGGGAACCGGGTCAGCGGATCCCGCTCACTGTCGGCCTTCCGCTCGGACGCCGGGCGGTAATGGATCTCGTCGTCCGAGAGCGAGTGACTGTAGGGCCGGATCACGTGGGCATGCACCAGCGCCGGGCCCTTCCGGGCCCGGGCATAATCAACGGCCTTGTTCAGCACGTCGAACGAGGCCATCACGTCGCAGCCGTCCACTTCCTGGATGAAGAGCCCGGGAAAGCCGGTGAGGAGCCGGGAAATGGAGCCCCCGGCCGTGCTGACCTCGACCGGAACGGAGATGGCGTATCCGTTGTCCTCCACGAGGAAGACCACGGGGAGCTTGAGGTTGGTGGCGGTGTTGAGCGCCTCCCAGAACTCGCCTTCGCTGGTGGTCCCGTCACCCGTGGTGCACAGCACAACCTCGTCACCGCGGACGACCTCGTCGCGGTTGGCGATTCCCTCGATCCGGGAGTAGCGGAGCCACGCCTCGGCGCACCCGACGGCTTGGAGAAACTGGGTCCCGGTGGGGCTCGAGGCGCTCACGATGTTGAGCTCCTTGTGCCCCCAGTGGGACGGCATCTGGCGGCCGCCCGAGTTGGGGTCGTCGGCCGCGCCGACCGCGGAAAGCAGTTGCTCGGTGGCGGTCATGCCGAGCCCGAGACAGAGAGCCCGGTCGCGGTAGTAGGTGTAGAACCAGTCGTAGGTAGGGCGGAAGACCTTCGAGGCGGCTGCCAGCACCGCCTCATGGCCGGCGCCGGAGATCTGGAAGAAGATCTTGTTCTGGCGCTTGAGCTGGATCTCCTTGTCGTCGATCCGGCGGGCCAGCAACATGATGCGGTAGAGGTCGAGCAGGTCCGCCTTCCCCAGCCTGGCGGCGGCGCGAACGCGGGGAGAAGTCCGTGTGGCCATGGGACCAGTAAGATACCCCGCGAAGAGGGGGAAGGCGAAGAGCGGTCGGTGAGGATCAGGGCGCGGAAAACACCACCCGGCCGCCGGCCACCGTCTTCCGCACCCTGACCCGGTCAATCGTCTCGGGGGGGATCACCGTCAGGTCCTTGTCGAGCAGTACAATGTCCGCCCGATATCCCTGGGCCAGCTTCCCGCGAGTGCTCTCGGCAAAGACACCGTACGCATCGGCGGCGGTGTAGGCCCTGAGCGCCTCTTCGACCGTGATCTTTTCCTCGGGTACCCAGCCCCCCGGATGCTTGCCGTCGAGCGTGCGTCGAGTGACGGCGGCATAGATGCCGAGGATCGGATCAATCGGCGCGACGTTCCAGTCGGAGCCGAAGGCCAGGTGCCCGTGGAGGTCGAGGAGGCGCCGGAATGCGTAGGTCGTCTTGATCCGCTCGGGCCCGATGCGCTTCTCGGCCCACCTGCCGTCGTCGATGGCATGATAGGGTTGCATCGAGGCGATGACCCCGGTGCGCGCAATGCGCTCGATGTCCCCCTTCCGGAGATGCTGCGCGTGCTCGATGCGGAAGCGGCGGTCCCGGTTCCCGTGGGCCCCCGCAACGCTGTCGTAGATGTCGAGCAGCAGGCCGTTGGCGCGCTCGCCGATGGCATGGACGGCCACCTGGAGCCCGGCGGAGTCGGCGGCACCGATCCAGGCGCGCAGGGAATCCTCGGGGGTCGTGAGCAGCCCGCCGGTCGAGGGGGCGTCGAGGTACGGCTCGTAGAAGAGGGCGGTGGTCGAGCCGAGCGAGCCGTCCACGTACCCTTTCACCCCTCCGATCCGGACCCAGTCGTCGCCCTGCCCGATAGCGGCGATCGTGTCGGCCACCTGCTTCCAGAGGTCGAACGGGAAGTAGAGAGCGACCCTGATCGTGAGTTCGCCGGCGCGCCTGGCGCGCAGGTAGGCGCCGAGGTCGGCGAGAAGGGCGCTCATGTGCGCGGTGGCGGTGACGCCTTTCGACGCGGCGAGGGCCATGGCCCGGCGGAGGGCGGCGTCACGCTGCTCGTCGGTGGCGACCGGAATGGCGGCGTACACCGGTAACATCGCGTCGTCCTTGAGAACGCCGGTGGGCTCCCCGGTACGGGGGTCCCGGACGATGACGCCTCCGGGAACATCCCGCGTCATCCTGGTGATCCCGGATGCCTTCAGCGCCGCGCCGTTGGCGACCCCCATATGGCCGTCGAGCCGGTTCACGAACACCGGGTTGTTCGGCGTCACCGAATCGATCCAGTCGCGCCGAGGGAGCGGGGTCCCCGGCCAGTTCTCGTGGTCCCAATCGCCGCCGAGGATCCACTCCCCGGGCCGGCGCTCGAGCGCAAAGGCCTTGAGTCGCCCGATGAACTCCTCGGGCGTCCGCGAGGAGCGCAGATCCACGCTGGCGAGCTGAACTCCGCCATCCACGAAGTGGGTGTGCCCGTCCATGAACCCCGGTACCACCATTGCCTGGCCGTTTGCCAGCACCGTGGTTCCGGGCCCGATCAGCCTTGCCAATTTCGCGCTGTCGCCCACCGCCACGATGGTGTCGCCGCGCGAGGCGACGGCGCCGGCCCACGGCTGGGCCGAGTCACCGGTCCAGACGCGGCCGAAGACCACGAGGGTTGCCGGGCCCATGTGAGGCGTGCCGGCACAGCCGGAGAGAACCGCCAGTGCCACCAGAGGAGCGCACCGGCGGGAGAGCGAGGCGAGGCGAGGCATCAGGTGGCTCAGCGGAGTTTGGTGAGGCGGCGAATCGCTTCGAGCTTCTCCAGCGCGCTCCCGCCGGAGGCGGCGGGGGCGACGGAGAACAGGTCGCGGATGTCGAGCAGGATTTCCAGCATGAGCTGGTCGCGCATGTAGGCGCTCTCGAGATCGAGCATGCGCCCCTTTTCCGCGGACTGCTGCGCATGGTCGTACGATTCGCGGTAGATGGACTCGAGATTGGCGAGGATGCGGTCGCGAGGGCGCATGGGGGCTTGTGGGCTGATGGCTGAAAGCCGGTGGCACAGAGTCCTGGAGCGATGTAACCTACCTTTGATCAATAGCCATTAGCCACCAGCCACCAGCCCCCTCCCATGCCCCTCACCGGAAAGACCGTTCTCATCTTCGCCGGCCCCCTCTATGAGGACCTCGAACTCTGGTACCCCAAGATCAGGCTCGAGGAAGAGGGGGCGCGCACGGTGGTCGCCGGCACCGGCGAGCGCACCTACCAGGGCAAGCGCGGCTATCCGCTCACCGTGGATACCAGCGTCGACCAGATCTCGTCGGAGGAGTTCGACGGGCTGGTGATACCCGGGGGGTACGCCCCCGACATCATGCGACGCTCCGCCAAACTCCTCCAGCTCACCCGCGAGATCCATGACGCCGGCAAGCCGGTGGCATTCATCTGCCACGCAGGGTGGGTCCCGATCTCGGCCGGCATCGTGCGGGGCCGCCGTGGTACCAGCGTCGGCGCCATCAAGGACGATCTCGTCAACGCCGGCCTCCTCTGGGAGGACAGCCCGGTCGTGGTGGACGGCAACCTGATCTCTTCCCGCACGCCGGCCGATCTCCCCCAGTTCATGCGGGCGCTGATCCAGGCCCTGGAGGCCCGCTGACATGTCCCTCACCGACGCGCAGCACCGGGTGGACGCGTGGATCGCGCAGTTCGAGGAGGGATACTTCGATCCGCTCACCAACTTGGCGCGGCTGAGCGAAGAGGTCGGCGAGCTGGCGCGCGAGGTGAACCACCGGTTCGGGCTGAAGACGAAGAAGAAGGACGAGCCTGACGGCGATCTGGCTATGGAGATGGCCGACATCCTCTTCGTTGTCATCTGCATGGCCAACCGGGAGGGGATAGACCTTCAGGCGGCGTTCGAACGGATGATGGTGAAGGTGGAGGGCCGGGACGCGGAGAGGTGGACCAGAAAGCGGTAGCCGCTACTCCCACTCCTCGGGCTCTCCCTCCAGCTCCGCCAGCAGCACCCGGTAACTCTCCATCCGGTCGGCCGCGATCTCACCTGCCACCACCGCGGAGGAGACCCGGCACCCCGGCTCGGCCAGGTGCCGGCAGTCGGCGTAGCGACACTCGCCGAGAAATGGGCGAAACTCCGGGAAGCAGGAGGCCAGCTCCTTGGGATCGATCGCCCAGAGACCGACCTCGCTGAAACCGGGGGTGTCCACCAGGTAGCCGCCCGCGGCGAGCGGGATCATGATCGCCGACACCGTCGTGCTTTTGCCGCGGCTCACCCGCGCACTGAGCTCGCCGGTCCTGAGCTGGAGCCCCGGCTGCACGCTGTTGAGCAGGCTCGACTTTCCCCCGCCCGAGGGACCGGTGACCACCGAGATCCTGCCGGCGAGCGCGGCCGCGAACTCCGCGACGCCCTGGCCGGTACGGACGCTCGTGGGAAAGACACGGTACCCCGCGCGGCGGAGCCGCTCCGCCAGGGCCTCGCCGGGATCGAGATCCACCTTGTTCACGACAACGGCGGCGGCGATCTCGTTCGCTTCGGCAACCACGAGAAGGCGGTCGATGAGCTGGGGAATCGGCTCGGGGTGGGTGGAGGCGGTGACGACGAAGACCTGATCGATGTTGGCGGCGACCGGCCGGGCGCCGCGTCCCTCGGGCACCCGCCGCTCCAGCAGCGTGGTGCGCGGCTCGATCCGGGTAATCCCGTGCAACTCACCCGAGGGATCCGCTTCGAGGAGGACCTTATCGCCGACCACGATCCGCCGCGACTCGCGCTTGACCTTTCCCCGCAACACCGCGCGGATCTCCCCTTCGGCCGTCGCGACCCGGTACACCGATCCATCGCGCTCGAGGATCGTGCCGAACAGGCCGCTCACCACTCCGCGGGGGCCCGGGCGATCGCCTCGTCGAGCGCGGCCTTGACGTCGTACAGCGAGAGAACGCGCAGCCTGTCCGCCGCCTCCTCGCGGGTGCGCCCCCAGGCGAGAGTTTCTGTCTCCACGTGGCCCACCGGCCGGTCGCCACCGGCCGACCAGCGGACGAAGAGGAGCGAGGCCCCGTACCGGCCCTGCTGGTCGGCCAGCTCTTCAACGTAGATGGCAACGGAATAAGCCTGGCCGTCGCTGCCCCCGAAGGCGGCGGCGCGGTCGTGCTTCTCCATGTATCCGCCCAGCGTCAGCTCGCTCACCGTCCCGGCATCGATTCCCGAATCATGTTCCCGAGGAAGAAGGCGATGTTGGCCGGTCGTTCCGCCAATCGCCGCATCAGGTAAGGATACCACTGCGTCCCGAAGGGGATATAGACCCGGACGTGGTGGCCGGCCCGGCGCAGCCGGTCCTGCAGGTCGCGGCGGACCCCGTAGAGCATCTGGAACTCGAAGCGCTCGTCGCCGATCGCCTCCCGCTTCACCAATCGGCGGGCGCGGGCGATGATCGCTTCGTCGTGGGTGGCGAGGGCCGGGTAGTTGCCGGCTCGCAGGAGGCGCTCCATCAGCCGCACGTAGTTTCTGTCGACGTCGGCCTTGTCGGGGAAGGCCACCTCGGCGGACTCGAGGTACGCGCCCTTGCACAAACGCACCCGCGCCTTCATGGCCACGAGCCGCTCGATGTCCTGCTCGGAGCGGCGGAGCATCGACTGGATGACGACGCCGCAGTGCGCGCCGTACGCCGGGAAAAGATGGCGGGAGAAGAAGTCGAGCGTGCGCTGCGTGTAGTCGGAGCCTTCCATGTCGAGGCGCACGAATCCGCCCAGCGCCCTGGCTCGGTCGAGGATGGCCCCCATGTTGGCGAGGCAGAGATCCTCGCGAATGCCCAGCCCCATCTGGGTCGGCTTGACCGAGACGTTCACTTCCACACCGCTGGCCGCCATGCGGTCGAGCATCCGGAGATAGAGATCTCGCGCGGCCGTCGCGTCCGCTTCGGCCGTCACGCTCTCCCCGAGGAGATCGAGCGACGGCGTAATCCCGCGCCGGCTTAGCGAGAGGGCCGCCTCCACCCCGGTGTCCACCGTCTCCCCCGCCACGAACCGCGCAGCGAACTTGCGGGCGAGCCCGTTCCGGCGGACGAAATCGAAGATGTCCTGTCGCTCGGAGAGCCACAGCAGTCCCTGTCGCATGAGCACGATTCGATGTCCTGTCGAAGGCGTGGCGGGCGTTTCATGGCCCGGAAACGCCCACGAAGGTAGCCGGGGGCGGGAGACGGCGGAACCCGAGCTATCGGAGTCCTAAACGAGGCGCATCCGCTCGAGCAACTGCTGGAAGCGGGGGTCACCCCGCAGGCCGTCGAAGAGAGGCTCGACCTTCAGGTAGCACAGCCATCCGCGCCGCTCCTCGAAGGCGCGGTCGAGCCACTGGAAGGTGGCGTCGGCCTCGCCGAGCGCCGCGTGCACCATCGCGAACGCGACCGGCGAGACGTACCGACTGGCCGACTGGGCGGCCAGCTCGGTGAGGACGGCGTGGGCTTCGTCTTTGCGCCCGCGGGCCGCCGCGACGGTGCCGAGCCCAGCCATGGAGAGGGCGGGGCTCTCGGAAAGCGCGATCGATTCCCTGAACGCGGCCGCCGCTTCGTCGTACTGCCCGAGCTGGAGATACGACAGTCCGAGCAGGCGGTGGTTTTCCTCGGCGGTGGGATCCATGGCGAGAGCGCGCCGGAGCTGCTCGAGCGCGTCCTCCGGCTGGCGCGCGTAGTGATACAGCCATCCCAGGCTCCGGCGGATTGAAACCGACGCCGGGTCGAGCTCGATCGCCAGCCGCCCCTCGGCGAGCCCGGCCTCACGCCGTCCCATCGCGGTCAGGACCCACGAGTGCCACTGGCGCGCAACCGAATACCGCGGATTGAGCTCGATCGCCCGGGACAGCTCGCGTTCGGCGCCGACCCAGTCCCAATCGTAGATGAAGGTGACCCAGCCGAGGGAGGTGTGCGCCTCGGCGAGGCTCTCGTCGAGCTCGAGCGCTCGTCGCGCCTCGACCTTGGCGCGCTCGAACCCCTCGCGCACGGGGGCGCCTCGATAGTCCACCTGGAGCGCATGGGAATCGGCGAGCCCGGTGTAGGCGAGCGCGTAGCCGGCATCCTCGGCGATGGCTTGCTCGAAGTAGCGGATCCCTTCGGCGATGTCCCGCTGCGTGCGCCGGTTCCACGCGAATCGGCCCTTGAGGTAGTGGTTATACGCCTGGATGTTGGCGGTGTACCTCCGGGGGACCGGAGCGCCGAGATCGCCGAGCAGCGTGGACCGGAGGGTGGTGACGATCGTCCTCGCAATCTCGTCCTGGATGGCGAAGACGTCGGCAAGCTCCCGGTCGTAGCGCTCCGACCAGAGCGAGCGGCCATCGGCCACGCTGGTCAGCTGCACGCTGATCCGGAGCCGATTCCCCGACTTCCGCACCGACCCCTCGAGCACCACCGACACGTTGAGCCGCTTGCCAAGGGAACGCACGTCCTCCTTTGCGCCCTTGAGCGCGAAGACCGAGGTGCGGGACGCCACGTGCAGCCCCTCGACCCGGCCAAGCGCCGTGATCAGCTCCTCGGTCATCCCATCGCTGAAGTATTCGTTCTCCGGGTCCGCGCTCGCGTTGACGAAGGGCAGCACGGCGAGCACCCTCGACGAGGGGCCCGGGAACGCCGGCTCCACTTCCTGGGCAGGATCGACCAGCGCGCTGGAGAACTCGGCCATCCCCGGGAAGCGGTCTCCCGGGTCCTTGCTCAGCGCGCGCGTCACCGCGCGCTCCATGGCCAGGGGAACGTTGGGCCGCCGCGCCCGGATGGACTCCGGGGCTTCGACGGCGTGCCGGGCCATCGTGGCGCGGGCGCCGCTGCCGGAGAAGGGAGGTTCGCCGGCCAGCATCTCGTACAGCACGCAGGCCAGGCTGTATTGATCGGTGCGCCCATCGAGCCCCTGCTCGGCGCTCGCCTGCTCGGGACTCATGTACGCCGGCGTGCCGACCGCGAGGCCCCGGTCGGTCACGTAGACGTTGTCGCCCCCCGCCGCGGAGAGGGCCGTCGCGACGCCGAAGTCGGCGACGACCGGCTCGCCTTCCTGCAGGAGGATGTTTTCCGGCTTGATATCGCGGTGAACGACGCCCAGGCGGTGGGCGTAGGCGAGTGCCGTTGCGACGGCGCGGGTGATGCGGAGCGCCACGTCCACCGGCAGCGCGCCTTCGCGCCGGAGCCGGTCGCGGAGATTCTCGCACCCCGCGTACGGCATGACGAAGTAGAGCAGGCCGTTCCACTCGCCGGAATCGTGCAGCGGCAGTATCTGGGGATGGGCGAGGCGGGCCGCGATCCGGATTTCGCGGAGGAAGCGCTGCGGCTCGTAGCCCCCGGGGCTGGCCCGCAGCACCTTGATAGCCACTTTCCGCGCGTGCTTGAGGTCTTCGGCGAGGTAGACCGTCGCGGCGCCGCCGCGTCCGATCTCCTCCTCGATCCGGTAGCGATCGGCGATCGTGGTTTGGAGACGGTCGGCGCTGTCGGACATGATCCCTAACGGAACTCTCGCCACCCCTCCGGCACAAGCTCAGGAGGGATGGAACCGCTCGCCGGTGTCGGCCATCTCGACCAGCACCGGCGCCGGAGCGAACCGGTGGCCGAACTGGCCCTGGAGGTCGTGCAGCGTACCGACCACCCGCTCCGCTCCCAGATCGTCAATGAGCCGGAGCGGCCCGCCGCGGAACGCGGGGAACCCGATACCGAACAGCGCGCCTATGTCTCCATCACGGCTGCTGCGCACCACGCCCTCCGACCATGCCATCGCCGCCTCGTTGAGCATGGAGTACACCAGCCGGCGCTCTACCCGGGTCGCGTCGGCCGACTCGAGCGGGCGGACGCCGAGTATCCGATACGCCGCCGGATCGGGCCCCGCCTTGTGGCCCTGGTCGTAGCGGTAGAACCCGCTGCCGGTCTTCCGGCCGAGCCGCGCGGCCTCGAGCATCCGGCCCACCGCCTCGGACGGCCGCATCCGGTCGCCGAACGCACCATGCATCACCTTCGACGCCTTCTGGGCGACATCGAGCCCCACCTCGTCGAGCAGCGCCACCGGACCCACCGGGAACCCCCACCCCGTCATCGCGCCGTCGATCACCTCGATCGGTACGCCCTCGGCAAGCAGAGTCCCCGCCTCGTTCAGGTAGGGCGACAGGATGCGATTGACCCAGAATCCCGGGTGATCGGCCACGACGATGACGGTCTTGCCCATCCGGCGGCCGAACCGGACGGCGGTGACGATTGCCTCGGGGGCCGTCGCGGCGGTCGGGATGACCTCGAGCAGCGGCATCTTCTCGACGGGAGAGAAGAAGTGCATGCCGATCACCCGTTCGGGGTGGCGCGCCTCCGCGGCAATCTCCCGAATGGGGATGGTCGAGGTGTTGCTCGCGAAGATCGTATCGGGCCGGGCCACCGCCTCGATGTCGCCCAGCACCGCGCGCTTGAGCGCGAGATCTTCGTAGACCGCCTCGATGACGAGATCGGCCCGGGTGAAGCCGCTGTAGTCGGCCGACCCGGAGAGGAGACCGCTGAGCCGCTCGAACTGGGTGCGGGTGATGCGCCGGCGCTCCAGCCGTTCCGAGAGAATGGAGGTCGCCGCCCGAAGCCCCTTCCCCACCCGGGTCAACTCGGCGTCCTTGAGCCTCGTGTCCACCTCCACGTTGAGCACCGCCGTGCCGGCGATCCCCGCTCCCATGAATCCCGCGCCCACGATACCGAGCCGCCGCACCTGGCGGGGAAGGGCGCTGCCCGGAGGGATGCCGTCGTCCTTCTTGAGCGCGGTGGTGGCGAAGAAGATCTGGACCAGCTTCCGGGAGGTGTCGCCCACGGCGAGCTCGCCGAACGTGCGATGCTCCTCGGACAGTCCCGCGGTGACCCCGTGCTCGAGCCCGACGCGCACGACGTCGAGCGCGGCCAGCGGCGCGGGATAATGGCCGCCGGTCCGCTTGAGCACCTGCGCCCGCGCCGCGCGATAGACCAGGCGCCGGCCGAGCGCGGTGCGGTCGAGGAACAGGCCCTGGACCCCGGTCTTCGACGCCCGCCTGGGCAATCCCTCACGGGCGAGCCGGTCGGCCGCGGCCAGCGCCGTCCGCATGAGGATGCTCCGCGGCACCACCTCGTCCACCAGGCCGAGCCGCAGCGCCTTGGCTCCGCGTTCGCTCTTTCCGGAGAGAATCATGTCCAGCGCGGCACGCGCGCCGATCAGGCGCGGAAGGCGCTGGCACCCCCCCGCCCCCGGAATGAGACCGAGCTGCACTTCGGGCAGGCCCAGCTGCGTCTTCGGATGATCGGTGGCAATGCGATAGTGGCAGGCGAGCGCCAGCTCGAGGCCCCCGCCGAGGCAGGCGCCGTGGATGGCCGCCACCACCGGCTTGGCGAGTGCCTCGAAGCGGCTCACCAGCTCCTGGCCCTCGAAGCTCAGCCGCTCCGCCGCCGCCCTGGTGATGAGAGCGGTGAACTCCTCGATGTCGGCGCCGGCGATGAAGCTGTCGGGCTTGCCCGAGACGAGGACGGCCGCACGAATCGACGCGTCGTCCCGGAGCCGGACGAGGAGCTCCTCGACCTCGACCCTGATTGCCGAGCCGAGCTTGTTCACCGGCTCGCCGGGGAGATCAAACGTGATCACGGCGATGCCGTTCTCGACCGTGGTGGGCAGGGCGGACACTAGTCGCGCTCCAGGACCATGGCGAATCCCATCCCGCCCTGGGCGCAGATCGACACCAGGCCGAACTGCGCGTCGCGGCGGGCCATCTCGTTCGCGAGCGTCGTGATCACCCGGGCCCCGGTGGCCGCGAAGGGATGGCCGATCGCGATCGACCCTCCCATCACGTTGGTTCGCTCCCAATCCACCTCACCCATCGGGCCCGGGAGGCCAAGGCGCTCCGCCCACTCGGGGGAACCCCACGCCTGCGCGTTGGAGAGCACCTGGGCGGCGAACGCCTCGTGGATCTCGACCAGCCCGAGCTGTCCCCAGCCGATGCCGGCGCGCTCGAGTGCCTTCGGCACGGCGTAGGCCGGGCCCATCAGCAGTTGCCACGAGGGATCCACCGCCGAGACCGCGTAGCTCCGGAGGTAGGCGAGCGGCTCGTAGCCGAGCGCGTTCGCCTTGGCCGCCGACATCAGCAGCACCGCCGCCGCGCCGTCGGTGAGGGGCGAGGCGTTCCCCGCGGTCACCGAGCCGTACTTCCGGTCGAACACCGGCGCGAGCTTGGCGAGCGCCTCGAGCGACGCGTCGGAGCGGATCCCGTTGTCGGAAGCGACGATCTCGTCCATGTCCTTCCCGCCGAACCAGGGGGCGATCTCCGACGGAAGGCGCCCGTCGGCGGTCGCCGCCGCCGCGCGCTGGTGGCTCTGCAGCGCCAGCCGGTCCTGGGCGTCACGCGAGATCCCGTTCTCCTTGGCCATCTTCTCCGCCGATTGGCCCATGCTCTCGCCGGTCGAGGGCTCGGCGATGGCGGGGGCGACGGGGCGCAGGTCCGCCAGCCGGGTCCTGGCCAGGCTCCCGAGGCGGGCGGCGAGGGTCCTGGCCTTCCCCGTCTCGACCAGGATGCGGCTGAATCGCTGGGAGTGGAGAATCGGGATGCTGGAGAGCGATTCGACGCCGCCGGCGATGATGGTGTCGGCATGGCCGAGGAGGATCTGGTCGGCCGCGTTGGAGACCGTCTGGCCGGAGGAGGCGCAGGCGCGATTCAGGGTGTAGGCGGGAACGCTGGGAAGGAACTGGGGCAGGAGGCTCACCTCGCGGGCGACGTTGGGCGTCAGCGCCGAGGGCACCACCTGTCCGAAGATGATCTCGTCGACCTCGCGGCCGTCGAGCTCGGTGCGGTAGAGCAGCTCGCGGGTGGCGTGACGGGCGAGGGCCACGGCGGGAACGTCCCGGAACACGGTGCCGCTCTTGGCGAACGGAGTGCGCAGGCCACCCACGATCGCGACCCGCCGATCCGGCCGAGAAGCGTGCATGTTGCCCCGGGATGAGGATGAGCCGATCTTACTCGTTCCTGGCGAGAACGCTGGCCACCGCTCGCCACCGCTCCGCATCCACCGGCTCGAGCACCTCGCGGCCGTGCAGCACCCGGAACGGATGCACGAGTCGGGCAATCTCGCCGGGGCGGAGGAGGTGTTCCTCCGACGTGGGGCCCCAGCCGAGATCGCGCTGGGCGGCGAGAAACGTTTCGAACATGAGGAGGCCGCCTGCAACAACGAGCTCGCGCACCTGAGGCAACCTCGCCCGGTCAAGATAATTGAACATCAGAACCGCATCAAAAGATCCGAAGTCGGGCCACGACCCCTCGAGATCGACAAGGCGCCAGTCGATGGCGAGGCCTTTCCCCTGCGCGTGCTCTCTCGCTCTGGCCAGTCGGGACTCGTCGTTGTCCACCCCCACCACCATCGCGCCCGCCGCTGCCGCGGCGTGGCTGTGGCGCCCTTCTCCACAGGCCAGATCGAGCACCCGGGCCCCGGGCCGCAATCGATGAACGTGCCAGAGGAACCAGGTGCTCGGCCGAGAGAGCTGAGGAACGGGCGGAACGGTCACGGACGTTCCTCGGAGAGGGCGACACTCGCGGACATCGCCGCGGGGCCGGCGGAGTTGCTGGTCATCGGCGGCGGAATCACCGGCACCGGCATCGCGCGCGACGCCGCCATGCGCGGCCTGCGGACGGTACTGGTGGAGCAGGGCGACCTCGGCTCGGGCACCAGCTCGCGCTCGAGCCGGCTGATCCACGGCGGCCTGCGCTACCTGGAGACGGGCACCGTCGGCCTCGTCCTCGAGGCGAATCGCGAGCGGCGCATCCTCCTCCACATCGCTCCCCACCTCGTGTGGCCGCTGCCGTTCATCTTCCCCGCGCACCGCGGCGACCGCATCGGGCTCTGGCGCCTGGCCGCCGGGATGTGGGCGTACGACGCGCTCGCCCTCTTCCGGAATGTGCGGCTGCACCGCATGCTCGGCAAGCGCGCGTTGCTCGAGGCGGAGCCGATGCTGCGTGAGCGGGGCCTCCTGGGCGGCGCGCGATTCTACGACGCGCAGTGCGATGATGCCCGCCTGGTGCTGGCCACCGCGCGCTCCGCCATCCACCACGGCGCGCTGGTGGCGAACTATACCGCCGTCCGCTCGCTCGAGCGCACCGCCGGGCGAGTGGTGGGCGCCGAGCTCGAGGACATGCTGACCGGGGAGCACGCCGCGGTGCGCGCGGGGGTGGTGGTGAACGCGACCGGCCCCTGGACCGACCGGGTGCGCTGGCTGGAGGACCCGGCGGCCGAGCCGCTGCTGCAGCCGACCAAGGGCGTCCATGTGGTCGTGGATCGCGCGAGGATCAACCACCGCGAGGCGATCATCTTCATCAGCCCCATCGACGGCAGGGTCCTCTTCATCCTGCCCTGGGGAGACCTCTCCTACATCGGCACGACGGATACCGACACCAGGGAGTCGCCGGAGACGGCCACCGCGTCGGAGGAGGACGTCGTCTATCTGCTGCGCTCCGCCAACGCCTGCTTCCCCAACGCGCGCCTGGGCGTCGACGATGTCCGGGCCTCGTGGGTGGGGCTCCGGCCGTTGCTCGCCAAGGGCGGGCCGGCGTCGCGCCGGTCGAGAGAGCACGCGATCGTACGGGGGCCCGCCGGCATGATAACGGTGGCCGGAGGCAAGCTCACCACCTACCGGTCCATGGCGTGCGAGGTGGTGGATCGCGCGATGCGGGAACTCCGCTTCCGGGACGGCCGCCCGCGCCACGCCGAGGCGCCCACCGACGAGGAGCCGCTTCCCGGCGGCGAGGCGGCTGATCTGGCGACCTTCCGCGAGCGAGGGCTCGAGATCGGGATGAGCCCGGAAACCGTCGAACACCTCCTCCGGCACTACGGGACGGAATCGGCGGGGATCTGCAACCTGGGGGCGAGGGACCGAGGCCTCCTGCGCCGCCTTGCCCCGCCGCACCCTGCGATCGAGGCGGAGGTCATCCACGCCGTACGGAGAGAGCTGGCCATGCGGGTGGAGGACGTCCTGGTGCGCCGCACCCACATCTACTACGAGCACGCGGCCCACGGCGTCGCGGCGGCGGCGCGGGTGGCGGAGCTGATGGGCACCGAGCTCGGCTGGGACGGCGCCCGGATACGGGCGGAGGCGGCGCGCTACGCCGAGTTCGCCGCCCGCTGAGCCGCGCACCGTCTCTCGGAAATCCCCCGAGCTTCAGGCCTCACTCAGGTATTATCTTTCGGACTCCCTCATGAGCGGGCGCCCGCACTGCGGACCCCGACCGGACGCTCAACCGCGACTACGGTGAGTCTCGTGGATCCCAACGTGTTCGAGACGGCAAACGCCGGCTTCGCGCAAGCCATGTACGAAGAGTTCCTGAAGGACCCGGCGACCGTCGGGCCCGACTGGCGCCGGCTCTTCGAGAGCGGGGTCGTGGGCGAGCGCCCCGAAGCCGCGCGGAATGGCGGGAAGACGGCGGAGAATACCGAGCCGCAGGACCGAGGCCTCCCGGCCGGAGCCTCTCCCATCAAGGGGCCCGCGGCCAAGCTCGTCACCAACATGAACGAGAGTCTCAAGGTCCCGACTGCCACGACGTTTCGGGTGGTGGCCGTCGGGGTTCTCGAGGAGCGCCGTCGCCGCCTCAACCAGGGACTCCAGGCGGCCGGACGCCCGAGCAAGATCTCGTTCACCCACCTGATCGCGTACGCCGTGGTTCAGGCCACCAAGAAGCATCCCGTGATGGGCCACACCCTGGTGACCCACGACGGCGCGCCCGTCCGGGTCGTGCCCGATGACATCGCCCTCGGCCTCGCCGTGGACGTGCAACGCAAGGACGGCAGCCGGGGACTGGTGGTGCCGGTCATCAAGCGCGCCGACACAATGGATTTTGCCACCTTCCACCCCGCCTACGAGGCGCTGGTCGAGAGGGCGCGGACCAACCGATTGCTGCCCGACGATTTCGCCGGCGCCACCATGTCGCTCACCAATCCCGGGGGCCTGGGGACGGTGGCCTCGGTGCCGCGGCTCATGGCCGGCCAGGGGAGCATCATCGCGGTCGGCGCCATCGGTTACCCGGCGGAGTTCTCGGGCGTGACCGAGGAAAGGCTCCGGGAGTTCGGCATCAGCAAGGTCATGACCATCACCAGCACCTATGACCACCGCGTCATCCAGGGCGCGGAGTCGGGCGGGTTCCTCGCCACCGTGGATCAACTCCTGCAGGGAGACCAGGGGTTCTACGACCTCCTCGAGGAGAGCCTCCACCTCTCGGCGGCGGGCTATCAACTGGTCAAGGCCACCCCCGCAGCAAAGCGGGAGGAGGCGCCGGGCCCCGTCGCCCCCGAAATGCTCTATCACGTGGCCGCCGCCATGGCGCTGGTCAAGGCCTTCCGCATGCATGGCCACCTCGCGGCGCACCTCGACCCCCTCGGCACGCCCCCCATCGGCGATCCCGCGCTCAACCCCGGCCCCCTGGGGCTGGCCCCCGAGGTGATGGCGGCCATCCCCTCGAAGGTGCTGCGCATCGCCGTGCCCGGTCGGACCCTCGCGGAGTCGCTCCCCTACCTCCAGGCCACCTATTGCGGCACGATGGCGTACGAGATCGAGCACATCTCGACCCACGAGGAGCGCGTCTGGCTCCGGGAGAAGATCGAGAGCGGCGCGTACCGCCAGCCCATGGGCACCGCCGAGCAGCTCCGCCTGCTCAAGCGGCTCACCGAGGTCGAGGCGCTGGAGAAGTTCCTTCACAAGGCCTACCTGGGGCAGAAGCGATTCTCGATCGAGGGCGTGGACGCTCTCGTGCCGATGCTCGATCTCACCATCGAGCGGGCGGCGGAGTCGGGCGCCCGCGATGTGGTGGTGGGGATGGCGCATCGCGGACGGCTCAACGTCCTCGCGCACACCGTGGGGCGGCCCTACGAAACCATCTTCGCGGAGTTCGAGGGGGGGCGGAACGTCGAGGCGGGCCAACTGACCCCGGAAGGCGGCACCGGGGATGTGAAGTACCACCATGGCGCCGAGGGGGCGTACGTCACGGCCAAGGGCAAAGCCATCACCGTCACGCTGTGCCCCAATCCGAGCCATCTCGAGTTCGTGGCCCCGGTGGTGGACGGTAGTGCCCGGGCGCGACAGACCCAGCGCCGCGGCCGAAACGCGCATCACGACCCCAGCACCGCGGTGCCGGTCACGATTCACGGCGACGCCGCGTTTGCCGGCCAGGGCGTGGTCGCCGAGACGTTCAACCTCGGTTCGCTCCGGGGATATCGCACCGGTGGAACGCTGCACATCATCACCAACAACCAGGTCGGGTTCACTACCGACATGGACGATGCGCGCTCGACGCGCTACGCCTCGGACCTGGCCAAGGGATTCGACATCCCCATCATCCACGTCAACGCGGACGATCCCGAAGCGTGCCTCTCGGCGGTGCGCCTGGCGATGGGATATCGGGACAAGTTCCACCAGGACATCCTGATCGATCTCGTCGGCTACCGGCGCCACGGTCACAACGAGGGCGATGAGCCGGCCTACACCCAGCCGGTCATGTATGAGCGCATCAAGAGCCTGCCGCCGGTGCGCGGGCTGTACGCCCGGTCGCTCATCGAAGCCGGCATCCTGACCGCCAGCGAGGCGGAAAAGCAGGCGGCGGAAGCCTACCAGCGCCTGGTGGATATCCAGCTGGGATTCAAGGCAAGCGCCAACAAGGGGGCCCCCGTGGAGCAGGCGCACAAGCTCGCGGGCGCCGGCCAGGAGGTGGAGACGGCGCTGGCCCCGGAGTTCCTCGTCGCGCTCAACGAGAACCTGCTCACCTGGCCCGACGGCTTCACGGTCCATCCGAAGCTTCGCAAGCAACTCGAGCGGCGTCGCGCCGCCCTCGGCCCGGAGGGAGGCATCGAGTGGGCCCACGCCGAGGCGCTCGCGCTTGCGTCGCTGCTCACCGAAGGGGTACCGGTCCGACTGACGGGGCAGGACACCGAGCGGGGCACGTTCAGCCAGCGCCATCTGACGCTGCACGACGCCGCCACCGGCGAGACGGTCACCCCGATCCAGCGGCTGCCCGGCGCCCTGGCGCCGATGGAGCTCCACAACAGCCCGCTCTCCGAGCTCGCGACCCTCGGGTTCGAGTATGGGTACAGCGCGGCGGCCCCCGAGGCGCTGGTGCTGTGGGAGGCCCAGTTCGGCGACTTCATCAACGGCGCCCAGGTGATCGTGGACCAGTTCCTGTGTTCGGGCCTCTCGAAGTGGGGCCTGACAACCCGCCTCACCCTGCTCCTGCCCCACGGATACGAGGGCCAGGGACCCGAGCATTCCAGCGCCCGGCTCGAGCGATTTCTCCAACTCGCCGCCGAGGCCAACATCCGCATCGCCAACCCGACGACGGCCGGGCAGTATTTCCATCTGCTGCGGCGGCAGGCCCGCCGCACGCGGCAGCGCCCCCTCGTGATGATGACGCCGAAGAGCCTCCTTCGCCTTCCCCAGGCGGCGTCCCGGCTCGACGATCTCGCACGGGGAGGGTGGCAGCCGGTGATCGACGACACGTGGGCGGCCGCGCGGGCCGACACCGTGTCTCGCGTCCTCATGTGCAGCGGCAAGATTTACTACGAGCTGCTCGCCGAGGCCGAGAAGGCCGGCGCGGCCCGGCCGGCCATCATCCGGCTCGAGCAGCTCTATTCATTCCCCTGGCCGGAGGCGCGCGCCGTACTCGCGGGCTACCGGAACCGGAAGGAGTTGGTGTGGGTGCAGGAGGAGCCGCGCAACATGGGCGCCTGGAGCTATCTCGAGTCCAAGCTGGCCGAGCTGGCGCCCGCGGGCACATCGGTCGGATACGTCGGACGGCCGGAGCGGGCGAGTCCGGCGGAGGGATACCCGGCGGCCCACAGCGCCGAGCAGGGGCGCATCATCCGGACGGCCATCGGCTCCTACCAGACGTGATGGAACTGGCGGAAATCAAGAGGGGCGGCCGGAAGGGCCGCCCCTCTTCTTCGTCCCACCCGGCGCGAGATGCGCTCAGGCCTCCGGCGGGAGCATCGGCCGCTCGGAAGCTTGCTGGGCAAGCTCCTTCAGCGGGTCCGACAGGTGCTCCCCGTAGTGGAGGAGGAAGACCCCGCGGGCGCGCCTCTGCATGAGAAAGGCGACCAACGGAGTGTCGGCCTTCGCCGCGTTGCACTCCCTGCAGGCCAGGACCAGATTGTCCGGACGGTCATATGCCGTTTGTCCACGGCGGGGCCGGACGTGATCGAGCGTGATGGTCTCGGGCGGGCTTTCGTTGCCGCAATAGGCGCATACGGACCCATGTTGGTCCAGGAGCCAATCGCGGTGAGACTGCATGGAGCGGCCTTGTGAACGGCGAAAACTGGGGACGGAAACTGAGGATCGACTGCGAGTTCTTCGTGCCACAAAAATCCAGGTTGAGAGTTAACTACCGGTCTGCCAAGCAGACCCGGGTAAAGACGTTGGGCAATCTAGCAAGATTGAAGCCAAAATGACAGCTTCCTCCCGTTTGATGGGTTTCCTCGCTGTGGCGGGCCTGGCAGGATGCTCCGCCCGCGTGGCTCCCGAACCCAACGCCCGCAAGGCCATCGAGGCCGCCGTAACCAGGTACGTAGCCGCCTCCAATCGCGGCGATGCCGACGCCCTTATGGAACTGTATGCCGAGGAGGCCTTCCTCCTCCCACCAGACCACGAACCGATCGAGGGACGGGAAGCGATTGGGGAATTCTGGCGAGGGGGAACCGACCAGGGGCTGGAAGTCAGCACGCTGCGCATTGACACCGACGGAAGACTCGCTTATCTCATTGGCACATATAGACTTCCAGCAACAGGAGAGGAGCCGGCCGATTGGGGCAAGTATGTCATGTGCCTGAAGCGGCAAGCCGACGGCTCGTGGAAGCTCACAGCGGATATCTGGAACAGCAGCAGCGAGGCGGAAGCAGACGACTCCCCCGACCTCACGGGGCCGCGGAGCGCTTCTCGAGCGCCGGCGCCACCAGCCGATGACGCGATGCGAGCATCAGCCCCCAGCGGGGCTGGTAGGGGTGCACCGCCGTC
>CAYYXP010000297.1:0-3844 GCA_964475685.1 uncultured Gemmatimonadaceae bacterium
ATCTTGCGGAACTCCGACATGGCGAGCGGCACGATGTCATAGCCCCACTCGCCGAGCAGCGCGCTGGTCGCCGGGAACCCCTCGGCGACCAGTAGCGTATTGTTGACCCTGATGCAGTTGGCGGCGTAGTCCTCCCCTTCCGGCATCCGTACGATCTCCCACCCGCTCAGCGCCTCGTGTCCGGCGATGTCGCCGGTGGCCAGCAACCGCCTTTCCCCCAGCCAGGAGAGTCCGGTCTTCAGGTGCAGGAGGCGGGGGATTGCGCGGATGTCGATCACGCTGGAGGTGAAGTGATGCCGCGCCAGCCACTCGGCCAGCTGCGCCGCGCCGTCGGGATTGGTGCGCTCCGAGAGGCCGATGAAGAAGTGTTGGCCTGTCTCGCAGACATCGCCGCCGTCAATGGTACCCGGGGAGGTGATCTCGCCGAGATCGGGAAACCACTCTCCGAGCGCCGGTCGGAGAGCCGCCACCTCTCCGGCGCGGCTCGCGGCTCCGGGGCGGGTGAGGATCGCGCCCCGGGCGGTGACGATGGCGGCGTCTTCGACGAAGGTGGAGTCGGGGAAGCCGGGATCGGGAGCGAGCCTGACGAGGCGGACTCCCAGGCGCTCCAGCGTCCGGCCGTAGGCGTCGTGCTGCTCGAGCGCGAGCGCAAGGTCCGGAGCACCCAGGCCGGACGAAGTGATCCCGGCGGCAAAGGTGGCGGCGGGGGGGCGGACGATGGCGCGGGTGAATCGCATCACCGGGTGCCGCAGGAGTTCAGGCGCACTTGCTTGCAATGAGGGGCACGATGGCGTCCCAGCAAAGATGAGGGTTGCCGCTGGATGAGTGGGTAAGATATTTCATGACAGACATCGCCGCAGCGTGTTCGTCGGGGCAGGGTGGAGTGTCCGGCTTCAACCGGACCGTCGGGAGGCCGATGCGAGCGCTCGTCCTGGATGGCAGCACCGTTTCCCTGCACACACAACGCAGCCTGCCGACGCCACGGGAGGATGAAGTCCTGGTCCGGGTGCTCCGGGCCGGCGTGTGCGAGACCGACCTGCAGCTCGTGCGCGGCTACATGGGGTTCAGCGGGGTGCTCGGACACGAGTTCGTCGGCGTCGCCGAAGAGGGCCCGTTCGCGGGTCGGCGAGTGGTCGGGGAGATCAACTGCAACTGCCGGCGGTGCCCGACGTGTCTCGCCGGGCGGCCGACCCATTGCCCGGACCGCACCACCATCGGGATCGTCAATCACGACGGCGCCTTCGCGGATTACGTCGCGGTGCCGCAGCACAACCTGCATCCGGTCCCCGACTCGCTTCCGACCGACGTGGCGGTGTTCACCGAACCGGTGGCGGCGGCGTTTCAGATTCCGGCGCAGTTGCCGCTGAATCGCACCGATCGCATCGTCGTACTGGGTGACGGCCGTCTGGGAAACCTGTGTGCCCAGGTGCTGGCGGGGATGTGCGACTCGGTACTCGTCGTCGGCAAGCATCGGGAGAAGCTGGCGTTGCTCGACGGGCTTGGGATCGAGACTGCCCTGCTGGCCGATCGCCCGACGGACCGGATGGCGGACATCGTGGTCGACTGCACCGGATCCGACACGGGGTTACCCACCGCCCTCAGCATTGTGCGCCCCCGTGGCACGATCGTTCTCAAGACCACGGTCGCCGGCACCCAGCAGATGCCTTGGGCGCCCATCGTGATCGACGAGGTGACGATTGTGGGTTCACGCTGCGGCCCGTTCGATCGGGCCCTCGAGGCGCTGGAGGCCGGACGCGTCAGCGTGCTCCCGCTGGTATCGGCGCGCTTCGACCTGACCGACGGCCTGAAGGCGCTCGAGGCGGCGAAGCGGCGCGACGTTTTGAAGGTGCTCATCGACGTCGCGTCGTCCTGATCGGCAGCCGCTGGGGTCCTGAAGATTGTGTGGGGGTGGTGCGACGGATTGTGAGTCGTGGTCCTTGTCTCGGCGGTGCCGTCGTAGGATGTTTCCCTCTCCCAGGGGGGCGTAGCTCAGTTGGTAGAGCAAGGGACTTTTAATCCCTAGGTCGTGGGTTCGAGTCCCACCGCCCTCATTGCTATAGAGCCACCTGGAGGAGAATGACCAACACCCCCGCCGGTCGCGGATTGACCGACGAGGGTGCTGGCGTCTGCGACCGGGCTGGTGCGCTTGGCCCTACGGCTTCACTACGCCGAAGTTCACCTGTGTATTGCTGTAGTTGGAGTACGCCAGCGTGATCGTCCAGGCCCCGGCAACTCCCGCCGGAGAACTGAGGGGCTGACCGCTGGATACCAGCTCCCCGGAGTAGACCTGGGTGCCGGCCGCGTCCTTCACCGTGAGGGTGGCCGTGCCGGTTGCCCCCGCGTCCGAGGCATGAGTGATCTTCGCGATTGTACCGGTATGCTGCCAGGTGTAGTTGTACGACCCGGTGAAGTTCTGGATACTGCTTACCTGGTAGGAGAAGGCGTCGGTGGTGTTCGTGATCTGGGGTTGAATGCCGGGGGCCGTGGGCCCATCCCCGCAGGCGACGAGCAGGCTGGTCAAGCCGGCGAGGCAGAACACGCGAGCCCGGAACGTCTGCATGTGAACTCCTTTGGAGTGTGAAGGCGCCTGAGGCCCCTTGGCCATGTCGCGACAAGCATACGAATTCGCAATTCCGGTGCCCGGTTGGCTGGCAGGGTAACCTGTTCTCCTGTAAGGCCGGATCCAGGACGGAGTGGGTAAAATGCACGATCAGCGGCATCATCAGAGCGATGCTCCCCAGAGCGGAATCCATGAAGGGGCAGTGAAGCCAGGGCCCGCAGCGGCCGGGCACGACAAGCACGAAGGCCACTCGGTCGCGATGTTCCGCGACAGGTTCTGGCTGTCGCTCGCCCTCACGCTCCCGACCCTCATCTGGGGGCACATGCTACCCAGAGTCCTCGGCTATACGCCGCTCCAGTTCCCCGGGGCGCAGCTGATCCCGCCGGTGCTCGGCGCCGCCGTCTACCTCTACGGCGGCCGGCCGTTCATCGAAGGCGCCTGGCGGGAGCTCCGGGCCCGGCTCCCGGGCATGATGACGCTGATCGCACTCGCGATCACGGTGGCCTTCGTCTTCAGCCTCGCCGTGGCGCTCGGCTTCCCGGGGATGCCGCTCTGGGAGGAGCTCGCGACACTCGTCACGATCATGCTGCTGGGGCACTGGATCGAGATGCGCTCGATCGCCCAGGCGCAGGGAGCGCTCGCCGAGATCGCCAAGCTGCTGCCCGACACGGCAGTCCGGATCGTGGGCGACGGCGCGGGCGAGCGGGAGGAAGAGGTGCCGGTCGCTGCCCTGCGGCAGGGCGATCTGGTCCTGGTCCGCCCCGGGGCGCGGATCCCGGTGGACGGCGTGGTGGTCGAGGGTCACAGCCGGGTCAACGAGTCGATGATCACGGGCGAGTCCCGGCCGGTCGAGAAGAACCCCGACGACCGGGTGATCGCGGGGACCGTGAACGAAGCCGGGTCGCTGCGGGTTCAGGTGAGGGGGACGGGAGAGCAGACGATGCTCGCCGGGATCATGCGGCTCGTCGAGCAGGCGCAGCAGTCCCGGAGCCGGGCGCAAGTCCTGGCGGACCGCGCGGCCTCCTGGCTCACCGTAGCGGCTCTCGGGGCGGGCGCCCTCACCTTCGTCGGCTGGCTGGCGGCGGGTGCGGATGCCGCGTTCGCCGTCGAGCGGCTCGTCACGGTGCTCGTGATCGCCTGCCCGCATGCGCTGGGGCTCGCGGTGCCGCTCGTGATCGCGATCTCGACGACACTGGGCGCCCGCAACGGACTCCTGGTGCGCGATCGGCGAGGGCTCGAGGAGGCACGACTCCTCAACACGGTTGTCTTCGACAAGACCGGCAC
>CAYYXP010000298.1:0-8658 GCA_964475685.1 uncultured Gemmatimonadaceae bacterium
GACGTCGTTGGTGCTCTGCGCCATGTTCACATGATCATTGGGATGCACCGGCGTGTAGGCCCCTCGCGCGCCACCGAGGATCTCGTTGGCCCGGTTGGCGAGCACCTCGTTGCAGTTCATGTTGTGACTGGTGCCCGCGCCAGCCTGATAGACATCCACGATGAACTGATCGCGATGCTGGCCGCCGAGGATCTCGTCCGCGGCGCGAACGATCGCGTCGGCGAGCGGAACCTCGAGTCGGCCGGTCTTCTTGTGGGTGAGCGCGGCAGAGCGCTTGATCCAGATGACCGCATCGACGAACGCCGGGAGCGGGCGGAGACCGGAAATGGGGAAGTTCTCCGCGGCGCGCAGGGTCTGGATACCGTAGAGCGCCGAGGCCGGAACGGCCTTCTCACCCAGCGGGTCGCGCTCGATCCTGGTGGTCGTCATAGGCGGGAATGATAACACGCGAATCGGGGAGCCGACACACGATGAGCCGGGCCCTACTGGTGGGGGCGATCGCTCCACCGCCCCGCCAGCTGGCGCAGCGCCGTCCACCCGTAGATCCTCGCGGCGAGCGCCACGCCCAGGATCACGCCGATGCCGTTGGTGTACATCCTCCACGCAAACAGCAGTCTTCCATCTCCTTCGCCCAGATCGCCCGCGGCGCCTCCGAGAAACCCGAGCTCCACGGCCCCTGCCCCTGACGGCGTCGGCAGAATCATCTGGCTGTAGAGGAGGGCGAAAGAACCCACGGCGAGAGGGCCAAGCTCCGGAGGGTTGGGAAGGGTGAGCGCAAGCACGGGGAGAATGGCGACGCGGGCGGCGAGGTTGAGGAATGTCATCGGAATGCTCGCGACCAAAGGCCACCGCGGCATCCGACGCCAGTAGACGAGCGCCCGGCGGATGGGCCGGCCGAGGTGCTTGAAGGGCGAGGTGACCCGGCGCGCCGCGTTCCATGCCATCACGCTCGCCACGACCACCGCGAGCACCCACGGCCACGCCGTGTGGGCCGCGGCGCCGAGTCGCGGGCCGGCGAGGGTCCACCAGGCAGGCGCATGGCGCCAGATGAGCCACCCGGCCCCCACGACAATCACCGGCCAGGCGGCGAGCACCTCGAGGCTGATCGCGACGAACGCGGCGGTGGCTGGCACCCGGCTCCGCAGCATTCCCGCGAGCCGCGCCGGCTCGCCGCCGATCCGGAGCGGCGTGAGGGCGCAGGCCGCGTCGCCGAAGGCATTGAGGACGAACGACTCCCTGAAGGTGATCCGGTGCCCGAGGCCCTGGACGATCCACTGGATCCGCCAGGCGCGCGCCACGAGATCCACCGCCACCAGCGCCACGCATACCAGATTGGCCTGGATCACTGTCATGCGGTGACAGCCGGCGGCACTGTCGCTGAGCCTCCGAGAACTCCACGGTAGATCTCGAAGAGGCCGTCGAGCACCTTGTCCCACCCGTGATGGGCCTCGGCGTAGGCGCGCCCCCGGGCGCCCAGCGAGCCAAGGTCGCCTCCCAACAACTCGACCGCCTCGGAGACCAGCGAGCCGGCGTCGCGCACGGCATAGAGTCGCCCCGCCCCCGAGAGCCCGACGACTTCGGCGACGCCTCCCACATCCACAGAGAGCACCGGCGTCCCGCTGGCGAGCGCCTCGACGGCGGCGAGTCCGAACGTCTCGACCGGTCCCGGGGCGACGTACAGGTCCACTGCCGCGTAGAGGTCGGCGAGGCGGCCGCGGTCGCGCTCGAACCGGAGCCAGGTGGCGCGCCGCCCTCCCGGAGTCGCCCACAGGGAACGCCGTGCCGGCCCGTCACCGACCAGCACCAGCCTGGCACCGGTCCGCCGCTCGACCTCGGGCCACGCCGCGAGGAGGAGATCAATGTCCTTCTCGGCGGCGAACCTCCCCACGTACAGGGCGAGCGGCCCCTCGGGCAGTCCCAATCCGGCGCGGGTCTCGGCCGCGCGGGCCCGGCGCGACGGGTGGAAGAGGTCGAGATTCACGCCGAGCGGCGCGCGGATCACGTTGTCGAGGCCGCGCTGCTCCAGTTCCCGCACCACCGCGTGCGACGGGGCGAGGGTGGCGCGGACCATCCGGCTCAGGCGGCGGACGTATCCCCACGCCAGCTCGCCTCCGCCCTTCCTCACCCGTCCGACCCCGGGGCCGTACGGCGCGATGAAGTGGGGGAAGTTGCTGTGGTAGTACCAGACGGCGGGCACATCGAGACGCCGGGTGGCGAGGTGCACCAGCCACGGAGCGAACCAGGCGCTCCCCACTTCGATCAGGTCGGGGCGCTCGTGGGTGACGATCCGGCTGGTCGAGCGAGTGGCCAGCATGAAGCGGTAAGGCTTCTGCGTCGGCACTGCGGGGCCGCGGAGGCGGTAGCAGCGGACGCCGGATGCCTCGAGGATCTCGTCGCGGGCGCCGGGGACCACGATCGTCTGGCGGAGGGCGTCGTGGCGCTGCACATACCGCGCCTTCTCCAGCAGGTAAGTGCGGACGCCGCCGGTGGTGTCGCCGAAGAACTCGGTGATGTCGAGCACACCGAGGCGAGCGGCGGGACGGAGGCGAGGAGGGAGCTCGATGCGCGAGATGTCGAGCGACGCCTGCGCGCCCGCCGGCGCGATCAGCTCCAGATCGAGAAGGCCCGCGGCGGGTTCAGTCAGAGACGGTAGGCACCGGTGAGAAACGGATTGGTGACCCGATTGGGCAGCGAGACGACCTCGAGATCAGACACCGGCCTTGACCCCCGCGGACTGCGCCTTCCGCTCCTTGAGGTACTTCTCCACGGCGATGGCGGCAGTGGTGGCGTCGCCGACGGCGGTGGTGACCTGGCGGGTGAGCTGGACCCGCACGTCGCCCGCGGCAAAGAGGCCGGGGATGGACGTCATCATCCGGTCGTCGGTGACCATGTAGCCCGCCGCGTCGTGCTCGAAGTGGTGCCGCACGAGCCCGGTATTGGGCCTGAAGCCGATGAAGACGAACGCACCCGTCGCAGCGAGCGACGACCGCTCCCCGGTCACGGCATCCTCCAAATCGATGGACGTGAGGCCGGCGGGACCGCCCCGGAGCTCGCGGACCACCCGGTTCCACACCACCTCGACCTTGGGGTTGGCGAAGAGCCGCTGCTGGAGGATCCTCGAGGCGCGGAACTCGTCGCGGCGGTGGATGACGTAGACCTTTTGCGCGTAGCGCGTCAGGTAGTCGGCCTCTTCGACCGCCGCGTCACCGCCGCCGACCACCGCGATGGTCTCGCCCTTGAAGAAGGCACCGTCGCACACCGCGCAATAGGAGACGCCACGACCGGCATACTCCAGCTCGCCGGGGACGCCGAGCTTGGTGGGGGTGCCCCCCGCGGTGAGGATGACCGCCGGCGCCTCGAAGACCGTGCCCGAGGAAGTGGACACCTCGAAGATGCCGTCGTTGCGGCGCTGGATGCCCTCCACGGTCTCCTGGCGGAGGTCGGCGCCGAACTTGAGGGCGTGGTCGGCCATCTTCGTCGCGAGCTCGCGGCCAAGCACGTGCTCGAACCCGGGATAGTCGTCGATCCACTCGGTGTTGAGCAGCTCGCCACCGGGAACGCCGCGCTCCAGGAGGACGGTCTTGAGCATGCCGCGGCCGGCGTACATGGCCGCGCAGAGGCCCGCGGGCCCCGCGCCGACGATGATGACATCGAACCCTTCCCTACCGGTCATGCCGTGTCCCCGGGGGTGTGTGGATCAAATATAGAGGCTAATGGCCATCGGCTATCAGCTACCAGCCACCAGCCTGCCGCCATCCACCACGAGGACCTGCCCGGTCACGAAGTCGCCGTCCTCGAGGAGATAGAGCAGCGCCGCGACGGCGTCCTCCGGGGTGCCGAGGCGGCGGAGCGGCGTGGTCCGGGCCAGCCGCTCCCGCTCCTCCTCGTCGTAGTCCTCGGGCACCAGCACCGCGCCTGGGGCGATCGCGTTCACCGTAACCTCGGGGGCCAGGGCGCGCGCGAGCACCCGGGTGAGCATCACCACCCCGGCCTTGGAGACCGAGTGCGCGGCGAATCCCGGCCACGGCTCCAGCCCGGCGAGATCGGCGATGTTGACCACCTTCCCGCGGGCGGCCCGAAGCGCCGGAGCGGCACCCTGGGCGCAGAAGAAGGCGGCGCGCAGGTTGATCGCGAAGATCGCATCCCACTGGTCCGGCGTGGTCTCCTCGAACGAGAGCCGGTGCATGACGGCGGCAGAGTTGACCAGGACGTCGAGCCGCCCGAATTCCGAGACGACCCGGCGGGGCAGCTCCGCCGCGGCCACCGGGTCGGAAAGGTCCGCCGCAAAACAGGCGGCGCGCCCGCCCGCCGCGACGATCTCCCGCCGCAGCTCATCGGCGCCCTTCGACGATGTGTTGTGATGGATCGCGACGGCCATGCCTCGCCCCGCGAGCGCCTCCGCGAAGGCCCGGCCCAGGCGGCGGCCCGCCCCGGTCACGAGCGCGACCCGGCCGCGGAGCTCCATCAGCCGGTGCCGCGGCCGGCCGGTACGATGGGAAGAATGTGACCGGTGGTCGAGGACGTCGGGCTGGCGAGCGACATCACCCCGTTGGTGATGTCGCTGAGCTCGACATAGGCGGCCGCATCGCCGGCCGCGGCCACGTTGTCGCCGGTGCGGACCGTCCCGGGGGCCACGGCGTTGACCCGGATCTTCCGGTCCTTGAGCTCAAGCGCGAGGCTCTGGGTGAAACCGGCCACGGCGGCCTTCGCCGCCGAGTAGACCGCCATCGGGCTCTGGGGCTTGAAGTAGGCGATGGAGGCGAAGTTTACGATGCAGCCCGCGGTCAGGGTCAGCGCGCCGATAGCCGCCTGGGACACCAGCACCGTGGTCTTGAGGTTGATCGCCATCTCGCGATCGAGCGCGTCGGCCGTGAGCTTCTCCAGCGGGCCATAGGTGGTGAGGCCGCCGGCGACATTGACGACCACATCGAGCCGGCCGAAGTGGCGGAGGGCGACCTCCACCGCCAGCGCCGCGATGTCGGGCTGGGTGAGGTCGCCGGCGCAGGGCCGCGCGTCCACGCCCGCAGCGGCAAACTCGCGCACCCGCTCGGCGACACCGACGGCGTTGAGGTCACAGGCGACGATCCTTGCGCCCGCCTTTCCGAAGGCAAGGGCGACGGCGTTGCCGATCTGTCCGGCCCGGCCGACGCCGGTGACCAGCACGACCTTTCCCGTGAAATCGTACGACGGCGGGCTCATGGGCCTGCCACCGGCGCCGAACGGCTTCCGCGCAGCTCCTCGAGGCGTTCGAGCCATTCGGCCGGGACCTCCTGCGAACCGAGGGCGCCGTGCGATTCGCCGGGCCCGGGATCGCCGTGCCAATCGCTCCCGCCGGTCCGGAGCAGCCCGAGCCGGAGCGAGAAGTCGGTGAGGCGCGAGCGCTGCGGCTGGTCGTGGCTCGGATGGCGGACCTCGACGGCGTCCAGGCCCTCGTTCTTCAAGCGCTCCAGGAACGCGCGAGTCCCCCGTTCCTTGAGATGCGCCACCGAAACCAGCCCGCCGACCGCATGGACGACCCCAGCGATCTCCCCGAAATCCGGCAGCTTCTTCTCCACGAACGCCGGCCGCCCCCGGCCGATGAAGCGGTCGAACGCGTCGCCGATGTCGGCGGCTCCCCCCTGCCGCACGATCGCGCGGGCGACATGCGGCCGGCCGACGGCTCCGCCCCGCGACTGGTGCAGCACGTCGTCGAACTCGAGGTCCACCCCCAGGCCCTGGAGCCGGGAGACCATCTCCCGCCCCCGCCGCACCCGGTCGGCCCGGCAGCGCTCGAGCAGGGTTTCGAGTACTGAAGACTCGGACGGGAGGAAGTAGCCGAGCACGTGCATCTCGCCCCAGGGAGCAGCGGCGGAGAACTCGCACCCTCCGATCACGCGAACCCCGAGGCGCTCCCCCGCCTCCATGGCGGCGGGCACACCGGCGACGGTGTCGTGATCGGTGAGCGCGATGGCGCCGAGACCCGCCGACAGGGCACGCTCCACCACCACCTCTGGAGGGAGGCTCCCGTCGGAGGCGGTGGAGTGCAGGTGGAGATCGATCGTCGCGCCCGGATGCGCGGTGTCGGTGCGGCTCAGCGGCGATACCCCATCTCGGGCGAGGTCCAGGAGGGCTGCGAGTGTACCAGCAGGTCCCTCAGCTCCTGGTCGCTCAATTCGTGGAGGGAAAGTTCCCGGCTCTTGGCGCCGAGGGGCGAGTAGCGGGTGACGCGCTGCTCCCGGTCTGCGCCGGTGCCACGGGTGAAGACCAGCCCGAACTCGTCCTTGGTGTATTGGGTGTTGCGGCCGCTGACGGAGACCACCCACCGGTCGCCGCCGGCCTCGATGACACGACGTGGCATTCGACTAACTCCTCACTTCTTCCCAGAGATCCCACGCATCGGGGTCATAGGCGGCCACCGCGCGGAGCCGCTCCTCGAGACGCTGTTCGTCGGCCGGCCGCCCGGCGCGCACCCGGTGCGTCTCGGCGGAGCGGCTCTCGCTGCACTCGAGAAAGAGATCCGGATCGCCGGGGGCCCGGAAGACCCACAGGTGCCAGCCGCGGCTCTCGGCAAGCGCAGCGAGCGCAGTTACCGCCGCAAGGTACTCCGGTTCCGCCCCCGGCCGCACCCTCACCCGGGAGACGGTGAGCGTGCGGGCCATGTCAGACCGCGCTTTCCGGAAATTCCTGGAGCTGCTTCTTCACCTCGGCCATGAACCGGTCGGCGTCGGACCCGTCCACAATCCGGTGATCGAAGGCGAGCGACAGCAGGCCGCGGGTTCGAATACCAAGGGTATCGCTACCGTCCACGGTGACGACGGCCGGCTGCTTCTCGATCGAGCCCACGCACAGGATGGCGGCCTGCGGCTGGTTGATGATCGGCGTACCGATCAGCGACCCGAACACCCCCGGATTGGTGATCGTGAAGGTGCCCTTCTGCACCTCGTCGGGGCTCAGCTTCTTGGTACGGGCCCGCTCGCCGAGGTCGTTGATGGCGCGGGCGAGGCCGAGGAGGGACAGCTCGTCGGCGCGCTTGACCACGGGAACGATGAGGCCCCAGTCGAGCGCCACCGCGATGCCGAGATTGACGTCGCGGCGGAGGATGGTGCTCTCGCCATTGACGGCGGAGTTCACGCCGGGGTGTTTCCGCAGGGCGTCGGCCACCGCCTTGGCGATGAAGGCCAGATAGGTAAGGTTCACGCCTCGGTCGGCGTAGTCCTTCTTCGCCTTCGCCCGGAGCTGGGCCACCCGGGTGTAATCCACCTCGAAGATGGTGTTGACGTGGGGGGAGACCCGCCGGGACATCACCATGTGTTCGGCGGTGAGCTTCCTGATCCGGGACCACGGTTCGACCCGGTCTCCCTCCCACGGCTCGACCCTGGCAGGCGGGTGCGCCGGGACAGGCGCGGGAGCGGCGGCGGCGGGGGCAAGCGGCTGCTCGGCCGGCACGGGGGCCCGGGCCGGAGCCGGTGGGCGCGCGGGAGCAGGAGCCGCGGCAGGAGCCGACTCGAGATAGTTGAGGATGTCGTTCTTGGTGACCCGGCCGGCGAGCCCGGTGCCCTGGATGGCGCTCAGGTCGAGATTGTGCTCCGCCACCATCTTCCGGACCAGCGGCGAGGAGCGCCGGCGGAGCCGGTCCTCGAGCGTCTCGCTCCCGCCGCCATCCCCGGTATCGCCGTTGTCGCCGAGGTCACCGGTGGCATCGGCGGCGGGCCGCGCGGCAGGAGCCGGCGACGCGGCGCGGGCGGGTGTAGGCGCGGGTGTGGGTGGCTTCACGGCCACCGGAGCGGGCGCTGGAGTGGGCGCGGGCGCCGGAGCGGGCACCGGCTTGGGCGCCGCTGCCGGCGGAGCCGGCGCCGGTGCGGGTGCAGGCGCGGAGGCGACCGCGGCGGCGTCCGTTTCGATGCGCGCGACGACGGTCTGCACCGCGACCGTTTCGCCCTCCTTCACCAGGATCTCGGCGAGCACCCCGGCGACGGGCGACGGAATCTCGGCGTCCACCTTGTCGGTCGAGATCTCGAAGATGGGCTCGTCCCGCTGCACCTTCTCCCCGGCCTTCTTCATCCAGCGGGAGAGGGTGCCTTCGGCGATGGATTCGCCCATCTGCGGCATGATCACGTCAATCTTTGCCATGCTGTTCTCCTAGTATCTCGCCAGCCACCTCGCCGCCCGCACGATATCCGCCGTCTGCGGCAGCACGAAATCCTCCAGCTGCGGCGCGTAAGGAAGCGGCACGTCGTGCGCCGCCACCCGGCGGATCGGAGCGTCGAGCCACTCGAAGGCAAGCTCGTTGATTCGGGCGGTGATCTCGCCTGCGATGCCGCCGGTGACGGTGTCCTCGTGGACGAGGAGCACCCGGTTGGTCTTCTTCACCGTGGCGACGATCGCCTCGTCGTCCATCGGGAGCAACGAGCGCAGATCGAGCACCTCGACCGACAGGCCATCCTCCCGCGCCAGCTGCTCCGCCGCCTCGAGCGACTTCCAGACCGTCGCCGCATACGTGATGATAGACAGGTCGGTCCCTTCCCGCGCTATCCGGGCCTTCCCGATCGGCACCACGTGGTCCCCCGCCGGCAATTCCTCCTTGATCCGGCGGTAGAGGTACTTGTGCTCGAAGAAGAGCACGCAGTCGTCGTCGCGGATGGCGGCCTTCATGAGCCCCTTCGCGTCACTCGCCGTGGC
>CAYYXP010000299.1:0-2736 GCA_964475685.1 uncultured Gemmatimonadaceae bacterium
CCTCGCGGACGCCGCCGCCATGGTCATCGCCGTCTGGACGGTGCGGCTGCTGTTCGGGTGAGGGCTCGGCTGCAGCGCCGAGCGGCGGCCGTCACCTGCTACGGATCACCGCGGGCGGTAGCTCGCCAGCGCGTCGTTCAGCACCTTCGCTAGACGCACACCGGCGGAGATGAGGGCGTGGTCCACCACCGGCCTGCTGGTCTCGACGTATGCCTGGCCGAGTTGCCCGTCGGGCGGGATCGGCCGGTAGACCCGCTCCACCGCGGTCCGGTGGCCCTCCATCGCCCAGTCCACGACGCTGCCGCGCTCGAGCACCGCCAGATCCATCCGACCCATCTCCCGCCGCAGCGCGTCGAAGTACTCCGATTCCTCCATGCCGAACGCCTCGATGAGTCCGCCGTCCCAGGCCTTGTGCAGGTTGGTCGAGTGACCGAGCAGCTCGACCTTTCGACTGTTGCCTCCGCGGTCGCCGTCGTCGGCGACGTGCAGCGGTTGATGGAGGTCGCCCATGAAGTGAACCAGGAACTTGAGCGCCTCCGCTCGATCCTCCGGGGCTGTGGTGGGATCGGCCAGTATCTGCCGGTCGCGCTCGATGGCCGCGATGATGCAGCGCCCGCCGGGGCAGTCCCGCCCGGGGACGTACCTCTCTCCCAGCGCGATGTTGACGTAGTGGAGCTTGTCCGCGTCGTGGCGATACTGGCGGATGTTGTCCGCCCAGACCGACGCGTCGGAGAGGCTCTGGCCGCCGAGGATGTCGCGAATGGCGTCCCGGGTGCGGGGAGTGAGGCGCAACTCCGCCAGGCGGGCGACGATCCGGTGGCCGTGGTCGTACCACCGCGCCGGTAGCGGCTCGCGCGCGAGCGCGACGGGAAAGAGCAGGGCCAACGCGACAGCTTTGAGCACCGGCTCAATCTGCGACCCTCGGCCAAGGATCGGCAAGCGTGCACTGCGGGCATCAACTGTGTGCCGTGGCCCGCTCTTGCCTTCTCGGCTGAAGCTCTTTTCCTCCCCTCCGCCTGTTGTCACCAGGAACTAATTGATGCCCATGGGGTGTTCCGGGGTTGGACGGGGACCAGACCTGACGTATATTACGCGTTGACTTTATACGTCAACCTCGGGAGACCCATGCAGACCAAGCTCACCCTGCGGCTCGAGCAACGCCTCATCCGACGCGCCAAGGCCTACGCCCGGCGCGCGGGAAAGTCGGTCTCCGAGCTGGTCGCCGATTTCTTCGGCCGTCTGGAGGCCCCCGCCGACAGTCAGGTGGCTGAAGTAACTGCGCGGTCCCCGGCGGTCCGGGCTTTGGTCGGGGCGTTGGCCGGAGCCCCCGTGGACGAGGCCGACTACCGGGCTCATCTCGCCGAGAAGCACCGGTGAGGGTGCTCTTCGACACCAACGTCATCCTCGATGTCTTGCTTGCCCGTGTACCGCACGTCGGTTCCGCGACGGCTTTGCTCGACCATGTCGCCGCGAAGGACCTCCATGGCTTGCTCGGCGCTACGACCATCACGACGATCCATTACCTGGCCACTAAATCGGTGGGAACTGCCCACGCTCAGCGTCATATCCGCACGCTGCTCGGCCTGTTCGAGGTGGCTTCAGTGACCCGACCTGTCCTGAGCGATGCCCTGGACCTCGGGTTCCCGGATTACGAGGATGCGGTGCTCCATGAGGCCGCGCGGCACGCCGGCGCGCTGGGGATCGTAACACGCGATCTCAAGGGGTTCGCCAAATCGCGGCTCAAAACGTACGCCCCCGATGAGCTGCTGCGGTTCGTCCGCGCGACGCCCCAGAACTAGCCCGGATGGTGCAGGAGGCGTTGCGCATAGCCACAAAAAATACTATATTTCATACTATGAAAGACACTATAACACATACTAAGTTGCTGAAACTGCAGGCGTTACTCAAGGAACGCAAGCGAAAGGTGCCTGCCTCAGTCACCGTCGCCGGTGAGGTGATCGAGGGGGTCAACCTGCTCGTTCCCGCCAAGCAGAGATCCCGATTCTTCGAGGCGGCGCTCCGGCGCGAACTGCGCCGCCGCCTGCGGCAGGCCCGGAACGCCCAGGATCTCGCGATCCTGAACGAGCGGACGGCACGACTCGATCGCGAGACCGATGACCTGCTCAAGCTCCAGGCCGATCCCTTCGAATGATCCGGCGGGGTGAGATCTACCTGTTGGCCCCGGCACCCGATCCGGGTGATCCCAGGTCGCGTCGCGCCTGCGTGGTGGTGAGTCGAAGGACGTTGTGCGAGTCCGGCTTCGGAAAGGTGGTCGTCGCGGCGATTCACACCGACGCCGACGGCCTCTCCACCGAGGTGACGCTAGGTGTCGATGAGGGAATGAAGTGGTCGTGCGTGATCAAGGCGGACCAGTTGTTCCTGGTCGAGAAGGCCAGGCTGACCAGCTTCGTCGCCGGCCTGCGAGCTCCAAAGCTGAGGGAGCTCAACCAGGCCCTGTCCATCGCGCTCGACCTGGCCTAGGCAGCACTCGGCACGCCCCGCCGATGAATCCCCGAGTTCCGCCGGCCCTGGTCCTTCCCGTCCTCATGGCCGCCGCCCCCCTCGCCGCCCAGTTCCCCTGTAGCACCCCCGACTCCCTCGGCCCCAGCCGCGACCTCTACTGCATGGAGCTCATCCCGGCGCCCGGGATCACCGGCGTGTCGGGGCGAGTGGAGCTGGAGGCCTCGCCCGGCCCGTTCACCGTTGACGTGACCGCCGACGGGCGGCTCCGGTACC
>CAYYXP010000300.1:0-2137 GCA_964475685.1 uncultured Gemmatimonadaceae bacterium
GCCAGCGAATACACGTCCGAGCGGGCCGTGATCTCCTTCTCCGCCGTCGCCTGCTCGGGGCTCATGTAGTGCGGGGTGCCTAACGATAGCCCCGTCTCGGTCATCCGCCCGCCCGCCGCCGCGCTGAGGGCCAGCGCGATCCCGAATTCCGCCACCATCGGCCGGCCGTCGTGCAGCAGGATGTTCTCCGGCTTGATGTCGCGGTGGATGACGTTGTGCCGGTGGGCGTAGTCGAGGGCGCTTGCCACCTCGGTGGCGATCCGCACGGCATCGGCGATGGGGAGCTGCTTCTCCCGCACGAGGCGGTCGCGGAGCGACTCGCCCTCGACGAACGGCATGACATAGAAGACGGTGCCGTTGACTTCGCCGGAGTCATGGAGCGCGAGGATGTGCGGGTGCTGCAGATTGGCGGTGGTCTTGATCTCGGCGAGGAACCGCTCGGCGCCGATGACCGCGGCGAGCTCGGGCCGCAGCACCTTGACCGCGACCTGGCGGTCGTGCTTCAAGTCGTGCGCGAGATAGACGGTGGCCATCCCGCCATGGCCCAGCTCCCGCTCGATCCGGTAGCGGTCGGCGAGGGCGGCGGCAAGAAGGAGAGCGGGTTCAGCCATGGCTACCGACCCGGTCGCGCACCCACCGCACCGCCTGACGCAGCCCGAGCGCCTCGACACCGGAGCCGAGTGGGATTCGGTCATCGCCAGGGTAGATCACGATGGCCTCGCTTGCCTTGAGATCCTCCCGACCGTGCCAGAATCCCTTGCCGACGGAGGGCGCGGTCGACCGCTTGATCTCGATCGCGTAGCGCCGGCGTCCGCGGCCCTCGATGACCATATCCACCTCGGCGCCGGCCGCGGTACGGTAGAAAGAAACCGGCGCGTCTCCCGCGGCGGAGATGAGCGTCTCGATCACCATCCCCTCCCACGAGGGCCCGGCCACCGGATGGCCGAGCACGTCGTCCATGGTCGTCAGGCCGAGCAGGGCGTGGACCAGCCCGCTGTCGCGCACCAGGACCTTGGGCGACTTGACCAGCCGCTTCCCCACATTACCCGACCAGGGCAGCAGGCGCCGCACCAGCAGCAGATCGACCATCAGGTCGAGATAGCGAACGACCGTCTGCCCACTCACCCCGAGCCCGGAGGCGAGTCGGGCAGCATTCAGCTGCTGACCCTGCGCGTGAGCCAGCATCATCCAGAATCGGCGAAGGGTCTCCACCGGCACCCGCGGCCCGAGTTGCGGGATGTCGCGCTCGAGGTACGTCCGAATGAAGGCCCGCCGCCATGCCAGGCTGGCGGCATCGCCCCGCGCCAGCAGGCTGTCGGGAAACCCGCCGCGGAGCCACAGGCGGTCGACTGCCCGGCGATCGGCGGCGATCTCGTCGACCCGAATCGGCGTCAGCTCCACGAACCCGATGCGCCCCGCGAGCGACTCGGACGTTTGCCGCAGCAGCTCGAGCGATGCCGACCCCAGCACTAGAAACTGGCCGGTACGCTGTCCGGCCCTCCGGCCTCGGTCCACCAGCCCTCGGAGTATCCCAAATAACTCGGGGGCCCGGTGGATCTCATCCAGAATCACCAGCCGCCCGCGCTGGGCCTCGAGATACGCCTCGGCGTCGGTGAGCCGGGCCCGGTGCGCCGACGACTCGAGGTCGAGATAGCGCGTGCGATCGGCGCCGAGCGCCTTGGCGACGGCCAGGGCCAGGGTGGTCTTGCCGACCTGTCGCGGTCCCAGGAGCGCCACCACCGGGAAGGTGGCGAGTGCCGCGCGGACGTCGGCCAGAGCGGATCGTTTTATCATCCTTGCAATTCTACCATGCGATAGCAGAACTGCAAGGACTCACCGCGCCGCGTCCGGCGATCCCTGCGCTTGCCGCACCAGGCTTGGCAGGTTCTGGATGATCATGATCCGGGTGGCCGGATTGCGGCGGACCATCGCGAACGTCTTACCGTCGGGCGAGATGCCGTAATTGATGTGGGGTGTCGTGCCGACGTAGTCGGCGACGGAAAAGAGCGGGCGCCGCGCCGTGACGGTGAACTCCGGGGCCGTGCGCACGGTGGCGGCCATCAGCATGACCTGCCCGTCCGCGACGCCGCGGTAGTACAACTCCCGCCCGTCCGGGCTCCAGAGCGGTTCGTTTCCG
>CAYYXP010000301.1:0-6163 GCA_964475685.1 uncultured Gemmatimonadaceae bacterium
GTGCAGCAGACCGACTGGAACACCTTCGGGGCGCGCCGAGGGCATCACGAGGTGATGATGCGCGGAACGTTCGGCAACGTCCGCATCAAGAACGCCCTCACGCCCGACAAGGAGGGCAACTGGACGGTGCACCTGCCGACCGGCGAGGTCATGTCCATTTTCGATGCCTCCGAGCGATACCGGGCGGAGGGCACTCCCCTCGTCGTTCTCGCGGGCAAGGAGTACGGAACCGGGTCGAGCCGGGACTGGGCGGCGAAAGGACCGGCGCTGCAGGGCGTCAAGGCGGTCATCGCCGAGAGCTACGAGCGCATTCATCGGAGCAACCTGGTGGGCATGGGCGTGCTGCCCCTGGCCTACCGCCCGGGCGAGAACCGCGAGTCGCTCGGGCTCACCGGGCGGGAGAGCTTCACGATCACCGGCATCGCCAGCGGCCTGACGCCTGGAGGAACCGTGACGGTCTCGGCACGGGACGAATCGGGGAAGGAGAAGGTGTTTCAGGCGGTGGTGCGGCTCAATTCGGCGGTGGAGCTGGACTACTATCGGCACGGGGGGATCCTGCAGAGGGTGCTGAGGCAGATGGCAAGGGGCTGAGGGCTGAGGTCTGAAAAGAAGAGGACCCTCCTGAACACCGGAGGGTCCTCTCTTTTCAACCGGCCATCAGCTTTCTTCTACGCTACCAAATCCCGGAGCCTGTCCCCCGTCTCTCCCTCGCGCAGCCGGAGCAGCGCGCGGTCGCGGAGCTGGCGGATGCGCTCGCGGGTGACCCCCATCATGCGGCCGATTTCCTCGAGCGTGCGGCTGTTGCCGTCGTCCAAGCCGAAGTAGAGCCGGAGCACCTTGGCATCCCGCGGCGGAAGCGCGGCGAGCGCGGCCTCGATGTCCCGCGTCTGGCTATTGGCCATGGTGCTCATGTCGGTGCTCTCCTGCTCGCCGCTGGCAAAGCGCTCGATCCGCTCGTTGCCCTCTCCGTCCCGGGTGGGATGGTCGAGGCGGACCGCCTCGGAGTTGAGAGCGCTGAGGGACCGGACGGCCTCGACGGTCAGGCCAGTGGCCCGCGCCAGCTCTTCGGTGGTGGGCATGCGGCCCAGCCGGTCCTTGAGCAGGGTGGTGGTACGGCCCAGCCGGCTGAGGTCGGCGGTGCGATTGAGCGGCACCCGAACCGGACGGCCGTGCCGGGCAATGGCCGCCTGCACCGCCTGGCGGATCCACCAGACAGCGTACGAAATGAACTTGACCCCCCGGTCGGGATCGAACTTCCGGGCGGCGGTCATGAGTCCGAGGTTGCCTTCGCCGATCAGGTCGACGAGCGGGACTCCACGATTCTGGAACTTCTTGGCCACCGAGACGACGAAGCGGACGTTGTGGCGGGCCAGCCTTTCCTGGGCCACCACACTCCCCTTGAACGCCTTGCGGGCCAGTTCCATTTCCTCTTCACGATTGAGGAGCGGAACTCGGCTGATTTCATCGAGATACAGATCCAGACTCTCCCGACCTTCGTCAATTGCTCGAGCGATCTGCGCCGGTCGCACCGGGCGACGCTTTGCACGGGCCTTAATGGTCACGCTATGAGCCTCCTGAGGACTCCCGCCCTCGACGCATCGCTTGCGGGGAGATGTGGGGGCCGACCAAAATTTAGACGCGCGAATATAGCATCTAAGATGCGAAAAATCAACACCTTAGATAAACCGTGACAGGATGGTTAGTTGCGTGGACTGAACTCCACAGGCAGGGAGCGCCTGCAACTTTGGCAGGCGATCGGCCAAACTGGTCAGTGGATGCCGCTGCCTCCCGAGAGCTGCTTCACCAGCTCGCCGATCACGTTCTTGGCATCGCCGAACAGCATCCAGGTCTTGTCCGAGAAGTACAGCTCGTTGTCGATCCCGGCAAAGCCGGGGTTCTTGCTCCGCTTGATGGCGAAGACCGTCCGCGCCTTGTCCGCGTCGATGATCGGCATCCCGTAAATCGGGCTCGACTTCTCGGTGCGTGCGGCCGGATTCACCACATCGTTGGCCCCGACCACCAGCGCGACGTCGCACTGGGGCATGTCGGGATTGATCTCGTCCATCTCGACCAAATCAGTATACGGAATGTCGGCCTCCGCCAGAAGCACGTTCATGTGCCCCGGCATGCGGCCGGCGACGGGGTGGATGGCAAACTTGACCGTGATGCCCCGCTTCTTGAGCTGGTCGTACAGCTCCCGGACCCGGTGCTGCGCCTGGGCCACCGCCATTCCGTACCCCGGGATGATGACCACCAAGCTGGCCTGTTCCAGCACCTGGGCCGCTCCCTCGATCGACTCCCCCTTGTAGGCCTTCCCTTCCCCCAGCGCCTTGGCCTGCTGCACCTGTCCGAAGGCGCCGAACAGCACGTTGGCGAACGAGCGGTTCATCGCCTTGCACATGATGATGGCGAGGATGAGACCGCTCGAGCCGTCCAGTGCGCCCGCCGTGATCAGGAGCTTGTTGTCGAGCACGAAGCCCATGGCGACCGCGGCCAGGCCGGCGTAGGCGTTGAGGATGGCGATGACCGTGGGCATGTCGGCGCCGCCGATCGGAATGATCAGCAGCACGCCGAAGAGCAGGGAGAGCCCGATGATCGCCGGAAAGGCGTAAGCCGCCCACGGGGCGGTCGGGTTGAACACCAGCGCTGCCCCGGCCACCGCCGCGACTCCGAACAGGGCCAGGTTACTCAGATTCTGCAGCGGATAGGTCACCGGCCGCTGGGGAATCCACTTCACCTCCTGCAGCTTGCCGGCCGCCATGAGGCTGCCGGTGAAGGTCAGGTAGCCCAGGAGGATCTCGACGATGATGGCCACCATCCGGAACGGCGTGAGGTTCTCGGGCCCTTCGCCCAGCCAGAGGTAGTACTTGGCGGTGCCGACCAGCCCGGCCGCGAGACCGCCGAAGGCGTGGGAGAGCGCCGTCCGTTGGGGCACCGCCGTGAGCGGCACCCGCGAGAGCGGGACGCCGACCAGGACGCCGGCCGCGAGCGCCAGCACGATCCATCCGTGGTGGATCACCTCGGGCTGCGCCCAAGTGGCGATGATCGCCAGCGCCATCGCCGCCACGCCGGCGTACACGCCGTTGCGGGCGGTGGCCGGCGTGTTCATCCAGTGCAGCGCGAAGACGAAGAGTGCCGCCGCGACGATGTACGCGATCTGAACCAGGCCGTGGCTCATGAGTGGCCACCCTCGACGGGCTTCCTGTCGGTCTTGAACATCTTCAGCATGCGATCGGTGATGAGAAAGCCGCTGACGATGTTGGTCATCGACGCGAAGAGCGCGATGCCGCCCAGCAGGCGGATGGTGGGCGGGTAGTCGGCACCGGTGACGATGATCGAGCCGACGACGGCGATGGCGGAGATGGCGTTGGTGATCGACATGAGCGGCGTGTGCAGCAGCCGGGAGACCCGGCGGATCACGCCCAGACCGATGAACGACGAGAGCATGAAGACGAGCAGCTGTCCCCAGAAGTCGGCGGCCGGCGCCGCGGCGGCCACCTCGGTCGGAGTCATGCACCCTCCTTGGCGAGTGCCTCGCGGGTACGCGCATGCCGGACTTCGCCGGCGTGGGTGATGAGCGCTCCCTGCTGGATGTCGTCGGCCAGGTCCAGCTGGAAGGCTCCGTCCTTGGTGAAGGCCTGCAGAAACGCGGTGAGGTTCCGGGAGAAGAGCAGGCTGGCGTGAAGCGGCAGCGAGGCCGGCAGGTTGAGCGGCGCCAGGATGGTCACGCCGCCCACGGTAACCGTTTCACCGGGGCGCGACAGCTCGCAGTTGCCGCCGCCGTCGGCGGCGAGATCCACCACCACCGCCCCCGGCCGCATCGTGCGCACCATTTCGCCGGTGATCAGCCTGGGCGCGAACACGCCGCCGATCAGCGCGGTGGTGACGACGACATCCGACTGGGCGACCTGGGCCGCGAGGATCTCGCGCTGCCGAGCCCGGTCTTCCTCTGACAGCTCCTTGGCGTATCCCCCTCCCGCGGCTGCGCTCTCCTTGAGCTCGATCCCGACGTACTTCCCGCCGACGCTCTCGATCTGCTCCTTGACCTCCGGCCGCACGTCGGTCGCGGTGACGTTGGCGCCGAGCCGCTTGGCGGTGGCGATGGCCTGGAGGCCGGCGACGCCGGCGCCGATGACGAAGACCCTGGCCGCCGGCACCATGCCCGCCGCGGTCATGAACATGGGGAAATATTTGTTCAGCTCCACCGCGGCCAGCAGGACCCCCTTGTAGCCGCTGATGTTGGCCATGGACGAGAGGGTGTCCATGGCCTGCGCGCGGGTGGTGCGCGGGATGGCATCGGTGGCGAAGGCGGTCACCTGCCGCTCGGCGAGTGCCCGGACGGCGGCGAGGTTCCGCAGCGGCATCAGCGATCCGAGGTAGACCGCGCCGGATCGCATCCAGCCGACCTCGTTGCGCCCGTCACCCACGGCGGGCGGCCCGACCTCGAGGACGACGTCGGCCGCGCCGAGGAGCTGGGCCGGGTCGGTCTCGACCGCCGCGCCGGCCTCCCGGTACGCCTGGTCCGGATAACCCGCGGCCAGGCCGGCGCCAGTCTCGACCGCGATCTCGTACCCGGCCTGCTTCAGCTTCTTGCAGGACTCGGGCACAAGCGCGACTCGCCGCTCGCCCGGGGCGGTCTCCTTGGGGACTCCGATGCGCATCGAAACTCCAGGGGGAGGAAATGAGAAGGTCTAATCTTACCCGCGACCCGTGAGGTCCAGCCAGTACCGAATCACCCTCCCAACTGAGTCATGACTTCCAGCAGCCGGGGATCCGGGAGCACTCCGAGTTGCGCGTGAATCGTCTCGGCGTGCTGCCGCGCTTGGCGGAGAGCCCCCGGGCGGTCGCCCGCCTCGGCCAGCACGCTCACCAACGCGAGGGCAATGGTCGAGTCCAGCGGATCCAGCTCGGCGGCTCGGCGCCACCAGGTGATGGCCTGGCGCGAATCGGCCGAGGCGGCGGCGGTCTCGGCCAACGTGGTCAGAGCCTGGAGACAGCGGCGCAGGTACTGGTCACGCCGGCTGTCGACCCATTGCTCGAACTCAGGAGAGTCCTTCAGGAAGAACCCGTCGAGAAACGGCCCGGTGTAGAACGCGACCGCCTCCTGCAGGGCCCCGCGCTCCAGCGCCTCCTCGAAATCGCCGACGTCGGTGCCGATCGCGGCCGGATTGAGGCGGAGCGTCTTGCGGCCAATGAAGAGCGTCTCGTCGTCGACCTCTCGCCGCTGCGAGTAGAGCAGCTGGTTGAGGACGTGACGCGCGCGTTCCGCGTCCGATTCGGGCCAGAGGTACCCGACGAGCTTGTCCCGGCTCATGCCGGCGGCGCGGGTCGCCGCCAGGAGCACGAGGATCGCCAGCCTGCGCCGCTGGCTCGCCGCGCCGGTGAGGTTCTCCTCCCCCCGCGACAAGGACAACCCGCCGAAAGTCCGCAGTCGGAGCATGGAAATCCAGTTGACTCGTCGCTGACCGGCGATTGACCGCCGGGTCCTAGCATATACCCGGTCGCGGTCGCACGGGCAAGCGGCCGCGGAATCGCGCAACACCTCCAGAGGAGCTTTCCATGACTCGATTCGTCCTGTGGCTCGCGGCCGGGTTCACCGGCGCCCTCCTCGCCTGCGGGGAGGGCCCGGTCGCACCCGACCCGGTCGCACCCGACACCGGCACTCTCGAGGTGACCAGTGTCACCCAGGGGGAGGCACTCGACCCCGACGGCTTCGCGCTGAGTCTCGACGCCCGGCCGGCACAGTGGATGGGCCCGAACGCCTCCCTCACCCTGGCCGACCTGCCCTCGGGAACTCACACCCTGACCATTTCCGGCCTCGCCCCCAATTGCGCTCTCAGCAGCCCGAATCCGGTGACGGCCACCGTCCCGGCCGGCGGCGTTACGCGGGTAGCGTTCGAGGTCGTGTGCAGCGCCCCCGGGGCGCTTGAGATCATCACGGCCACCACCGGGCAGGAGCTCGATCCCGACGGTTACACCGTGAGTGTGGAGGGTGTCGGCGGGCGAACCGTGCCGGTCGAAGGGCAGGTGACGATTGCCGATCTCCTTGCCGGCGACCACCGCGTCTGGCTCTCGGGGGTAGCACCCAACTGTGCCATCGTGGGCCCCAACCCGCTCACCGTCGCGATCACGGCCGGCGGCACCCAATCGATCCGTTTCGATG
>CAYYXP010000302.1:0-2032 GCA_964475685.1 uncultured Gemmatimonadaceae bacterium
CGCGCCGTTCCGGGGCGCGCGGTCGAGGTCGGTGATCTGCGCGTGGAGCGGATGCATGGGATCGACGCCGAAGCGCAGGGTGCCGTCGATCTTCTCGTAGCCGCCGGCCGCCCCGAAGGGCCGGCCGCCGAGCACGGGCTCTTGTCGCGCGACGTGAACGCTCATGAGGGCCATCGCTACCTCCTTTTCTCCGACCACTACGATACACTCCTGCGGACCCATTTCGCCTAAGCTGCGCCGTCGCGTGCTCGCGGTCAAGGCGCGGGTGCAGGGGTGCGGCGGCGGGACCGAGCGGCGCGGGGGCGCCCGAGCGGAGGAGCAGGATCGCCGCAGGAGTCGGATCAGAGCCGGGCGGTCTCGGCTCGAGCGAGCGCTCCGGGACCGACGGCTCGACGACGTTGGGGTCTTTCAGGGGGTCCCGGATGCCCGCTGCATGGGGCCGCGTGATGCGAACTGGTGTTAGAAGGACAAGGGCTTCGGAGAGATTCTACGGAGCCCTTGCCGTTTTTGGCTATTGCTTATCTGACAAACTCTTGGGATTGGTATAAGCCGTTGGTGGTATCCCCCACGGGCTCCCACCGATTTCGCGGCGATTGGGAGTGCTCGGACCAGGGCAGGGCCGGGCGGTCTCCCGAGCGCCAAGCCGAAATCGAAATCGATATCGACGAGGCAACCCGCCGCTTATTCGAGGCGTGGGCTCAGTTCAGCCAGGCTGCCATGGCTTACTGGATGACCTCATCCGCCCGCTGCAAGAGCGACGGCGGGATGGTCAGCCCGAGCGCCTTGGCGGTCTTGAGGTTGATGACCAGCTCGAACTTGGTGGGCTGCTCGACGGGCAGGTCGCCGGGCTTGGTGCCTTTGAGGATCTTGTCCACGTAGGTCGCGGCGCGCCGATGCATGACGACAAGACTTGCGCCATAGACGATAAGGCCACCGACGTCTGCATAGTCGCTCATGCCATATACCGCTGGCAGACGGCTGTTGGCCGCGAAATCGACGATCTGCCTTCGCCGATTAATGAATACTGCATCCGCGAGAACCACCAGTGCTCCGACCTGCTGCCTGGTCATCGCGACGAATGCACGGTCGATCTCGCGCGGATCACGCGCCTCCAGAGTATGGAGCCGCACCTTCAAGGCTCGAGCCACACCTTCAGCCTCGCGCACCTGGGCTGCGCTCCCCGGATTGGCAGGATTCCAGAGAAGGGCCACTTCAGAAACCTTGGGAACCAGCTCCTTGAGCAGTTGTAACTGCTTGGGGACTAGGTCGGGCGCCATCATTGACGTGCCCGTGATGTTGCCGCCGGGATGCGCCAGGCTGGAGACGAGTCCGCTCCCTAAAGGGTCAGTGGCGATCGACATGACGATCGGGATCGTCCGGGTCGTTTGTTGCGCCGCCTGTGTTGCTGCCCCACCCAGCGTGACGATGACGTCCACCTTCAGTCGGACCAGCTCCTCCGCAAGGGCGCGGTACCGATCATACTGGTCCCCGGCCCATCGGGGCTCGATGGAGAGGTTCCGACCTTCCACATAACCAAGCTCACGCATTCCCTGTTGGAAGGCCTCGAAACGGCGCAGGCGTACCGGGTCGGACGGGAAGCCCGGTGATATGTAGCCCACGCGGGGCATCTTCTCCGGCGGCTGGGCGGCAGCCGTCACGAGCGGCGCGGCGAGGAGGCCGCCAGCGATCACCTCGATGAACCTTCTGCGCTCCATCATGGGGTCCTCCCGCAGGCAGTCAGCGAGTCAGGCGCGCACGGAAGCGGGGTATGGGGAGACCGGGCCGGGTCCATGCAGGAGCCCTCCTCACAGGCTGGGCGGGAGTCTAGCAGACTCAGAGCCTCTCCGACTTCTCTCCGGAGGCGTGCCCCGACGACGCCGAATGCGGCCCGCTGGATTGTTTCCACTGATGAGATATGACCCTCTAAGCGGCGCGGGCTTCTCCCATGAGCGGGAAGGTGAGCAGACCTGCCACCAAGCTGGGTGGCCCGTTGGGGCCACCACGGTGAGTTCGGGGTGACGTTCGCCCAGAA
>CAYYXP010000303.1:0-11496 GCA_964475685.1 uncultured Gemmatimonadaceae bacterium
GTGGCGAAGGAGTGCCGGAGAGTGTGACAGCTCGCCCGCTTCCCGATCCCGCTCGCCCGGACAGCCGCCGTGATGGCCCGCTGGACGGCCGACTCATGGAGGTGATGCCGGTGGACGCGGCCGCTCCCCGGATCCCGGTTACTCCGCCGAGCCGGGAAGACCCATTGCCACGGCCACGACGACCCCGCCTTAGGGTACTTGGCATCCAGACCCCCCGGCATCTCGACCCATCCGCCCCCACTCGCCAGGTCGCGGCCATGCAGCGCCTGAACTCGCGCCAGATGGTCCCGAAGGGCCCCCCGCACCGTCTCGGGAATGACGGTGACCCGGTCCTTGCCGCCCTTGCCCCGCCGCACCGTCAACTCACCCCTGTCCAGGTCGAGGTCCTTGACCCGGAGCATGAGGCACTCCATCAGCCGAAGCCCGCTGCCATACAGCAGCAACCCCACCAGGCGATGGGTGCCCTGGAGCAATCTCAGGACCCGCGCCACCTCCTCCGGTGTCAGCACCACCGGCAACGAGGTAGGCACACGCCCCCTCGGCAGGCGCCCCAAGGCCTCCAGCGATCGGCCGAGGACGTTGCGGTAAAGAAACAGCAGGGCGCCAAGAGCCTGCTGCTGGGTGGCCGCCGAGAGCTTTCGCTCCACCACCAGATGACTCAGGAATTGCCGCACCTCGGCGGGACCCAGTTCGGCAGGGTGCCGCAGGCCATGGAAACGGATGAACCGCTTGGTCCAGTAGACATAGGCGTCTTCGGTGCGCCGGCTCAGATGCTGGAGACGCAGATTGGACTGCAACGACTGCAGGAGGGGCGACTTGTACTGCATTGAGATCTGCCGAAGATGACCCGGCCAATATCGAGCTGCCGGCCCCCGCCGCCCGGATCAATGCGCTCCGACAAGGACCCGAATAGCGCGGCGGCGACTACGCCCCTGGCGGCCCGGCCGAAGGGTCACGCCACGCAGGGCAGAGGGCGATTCCCGAGTATAACTTTCCCCCATGAATCACACCCTCTCTCCCTCGGCCCCGGCCCTCGAGGTCGGCACCCTCGACTCCCGGCTCGAGCGCCTGCGCAAGGTCGGCTGGGCCCTCGACAGCTCCTTCCGGATCCCCGGCACCCAGATCCGCTTCGGCATTGACATGATCATCGGACTGGTGCCGGGCCTGGGCGACCTCATCGCCGGCGCGCTCTCCCTCTACATCATCGCGGAGTCCGCCAGGCTCGGCGTCCCGCGCAGCCTCCTCGCGCGTATGGGATGGAACGTGGCGGTGGACACCCTGGTGGGAGAGGTCCCGATCCTGGGCGATCTCTTCGACGTCGTATGGAAGGCGAACATGCGGAACCTCGCGCTGCTCGAGGAGCACCTCCGGCAGCCGATCGCCGGCGCCAAGGCCAACCGCGGCTTCATTGTGGTGCTCGGCCTCGGCCTGCTGCTGCTCACCGCCGGCGCCGTCGCGCTCGGCGTGCTGCTGTTCCGCTTGGTCGACGGGATGCTGAAGGGCGGGCTGATCGGGTGACGGCGCCCCCTCCCTCCATCTACAGCGTCGCCATCTTCGTCACCGACATCGCGCGCGCCACCGAGTTCTACCGCGATCGGCTGGGGCTGCCGGTGGCCAAGGAGGGATCGTTCGGGGCCGAGTTCTTCGACGGCGGGACCCGCATCGGCGTCCACCCCGCCGTCCATCCCGACGCCACGGCGCTCGTGGGACGCCACACCGGCATCACGCTCTACGTGTCGGGGTTGCTGCACTATTGCGGGGAACTGCACGAGCGGGGGGTCCGATTCGTCACCGAGCCCACCCAGCAGGCATGGGGCATCATGGCGATGGTGGCCGACCCCGACGGCAACATGCTCGCCCTCTGGGAAGACCGCCTCCCCGAAGCGGGCTAGCCGTCAGCCCCGAAAGGAATCCTCGACGATCTGCGCCCTACCCGCTCCACGATGCCCTCGAACGTTGCCGTAGCCATGAGTCCGTTTCCCATGTAAGGTTACCCGGCCTCGGATATCCACAGGATGGGGAATCGTGTCGCGCCTCTGGCAATCTATCGTGTCGGTGTGGGCCTGGCTCGTGCTGGTGCTGTGCTTCCTGCTCTGGCTTCCGCTCATGTTTGTGGTGCGGCTGGCCACCGCGCCATTCGACCGCGGGCGCTACGCCGTCGGATACCTCTTCCGCAAGATCGGCGTGGTCGAGGCGACGCTCAACCCGCTCTGGAAGTTCCGCTTCACCGGCACCCTGCCCGCCGACCCGCGCCGGCCCTACGTCGTGGTCTCCAATCACGAATCGTTCGCCGACATCCTGCTCATCAGCCATCTGCCATGGGAAATGAAGTGGATGTCGAAGGTGGAACTCTTCCGGCTTCCGGTGCTCGGCTGGCTGATGCGTCTTGCCGGCGACATCCCCCTGCGGCGCGGCTTCGGCCCCAGTGCGGCGGAAGCCATCGCCAGGTGCCACGAAGTCCTGAGGAATCGGGTCTCGGTGATGATCTTCCCCGAGGGGACCCGGTCGCCCACCGCCGATCTGCTGCCCTTCAAGGACGGCGCCTTTCGTCTTGCGATTGATGCCGGCGTGCCCATCCTCCCGCTCGCCCTGCACGGCACGGCCACCGCCCTCCCCAAGCACGACTGGCGATTCGGGCGTTCCACCGCCGTGGTCAAGGTGCTCGAGCCGGTCGAGACCACCGGCCTCACCCCCGCCGACCTCCCCGCGCTCAAGGCCAGGGTGCGCGAGATGATCCTCGCGGCCCGGGCCGACCTCGCGGCAATGCTCGACCGCTAGGGTCTTCCGAGATCCGCCGGCGCGCGGGCCCGGCCCACCGCCCCGCCGAGCGCCAGCAGCGTCAGCGCATACGGCAGCATCAGAAACAGCTGGTAGGGCACGTCGAGCCCCATGGATTGGAAGACGAACTGCAGCGCCGAGGCGGCCCCGAAGAGGAGTGCCGCCACCGCAACGCCTGCCGGATGCCACCGGCCCAGCACGACGATCGCGATCGCCACGTATCCCCGCCCGGCTGTCATCTTCTCCGCGAACGTGCCGACCTGCGCCAGCACCAGCGTCGCCCCGGCGAGACCGGCGAAGGCTCCCCCGGTGATCACCGCGCCGGCGCGAACGAGACGGGTCCGCACACCGGCCGCACGGGCCAACTCCGCCGCCTCGCCGGTGGCCCGGAGCGCCAGGCCGATCCTGGTACGGAACAGCAGCCACCAGACCAGCGGCACCGCGAGGAGCGCGAGATAGGTCGGCGCCGGTTGATCGAAGAGCGCCGGGCCGATCAGCGGAATACGGTCCAGCCCCGGTACAGGAAGGGTGGCCAGCGTGGGCAGACTGAGCCCCGCCCCGCCCGCACCGTAGGCTCGGCGATAGATCGTTCCCGTGAGTCCCACCGCCGCGAGGGTGACGGCTGTGCCCGCTATGATCTGGTCGGTGCGCGCGCCGACCGCGATCAGAGCGAAGGCAGCGGCCAGCGCCATCCCTGCCAGCACCGCGAGCAGCACCCCCGTCCACGGTCCCGACGCCGTGGCCCCGAGCGTGGCGGCGAGGGCCCCGGCGAGCATCATCCCCTCGAGTCCCAGGTTGATGACCCCCGCGCGCTCGCTGATCGTCTCCCCGATCGCGGCGAGGAGCAGCGGCGTCGCTACTCGGACCGCCGCGGCAAGAAACCCCCCGACCATCAGCTCGATGTCGGTCACGCGCCGCTCTCCGCCGGCCGCCCCGCGGCAAGCGGGCCCCGGCGGCGGTACGCATCCGCCAGCAGCACCACCACGATCACCACCGCCTCGACCACGTACACGGCGACCGCCGGCACGCCGGCGTCGCGCTGCATGGCGCCGGCGCCCGCCTCGAGCGCGCCGAAGAGCACTCCGGTCGCCACCACCCCGCGCGGGTCGAGGCGCGCGAGCAGCGCCACCGCGATCGCGGTGAATCCGTAGCCGGGCGACAGGTTCTGGTAGAGCGCATAGGAGACGCCACTCACCTCCACGCCGCCGGCAATCCCCGCGATCGCCCCGGACAGCAGGAGCGCCGCGGCCGTCATCCCCCCGGCATCGATCCGGCCGCTCACCTCGGCGGCACGGGGACCGGCCCCCACCGCGCGGAGCCGGAAGCCCCACCATGTGTAGTTGAAGAGGACGAAGAGCGCCCCGGCCCCGGCGAGCGCGAGCACGATCCCGCCATGCAGCCGTGTCCCGGGGAGGAGCGGGAGCCGGGCCGCGCCGGCGATCGGGTCGCTCTGCGGGTAGATGTGCTGGGACTCCTGCAGCGGTCCCTGCACCATCAGGCTCACCAGCGCCTCGGCCACGAAATTGAGCAGGAGCGTGCTGATCACCTCGAGCACGCCGAAGCGGCGCTTGAGCACGACCGGCAGCGCCACCCACGCCGCCCCCGCCAGCCCTGCCGCAAGGAGCGTCGCGGCGATGGCGGCCGGCGCCGGAAGTCCGCCCACTCGGAGACCGATCCATGTGGCGGCGATAGCCCCGGCGTAGAACTGTCCTTCGGCGCCGATGTTGAACGCCCCGCCCCGGAACGCGAGCGCGATGCCGAGCCCGATGATGATGAGCGGGACCGAGCGCACCAGCGTCGCCGAGGTGAAGGCGTACCACGATCCGAAGGCGCCGTTCCAGAGCGCGCCGAGCGCCGCGACGGCGTCGTAGCCCGCGAGCTGGAGCCCGCCGGCGAGGACGGCGAGCCCGGCGAGAAGTGCCGCCGCCGGCGCCTTAGCGCCCACCGGTCACCATCAGCTCTCCGATGGCCCCGCGCGTCGCTCCCGGAGGCACCTCGATCAGCGTTCCTCTCGACATCACGACCACCCGATCGGCCAGGGCAAGGACTTCGTCGAGGTCGCTCGAATGCACCAGCACCGCCGCGCCCGCAGCGGCCGCGGCCCGGAGTCTCTGGTGAATCGCGCCGGCGGCCCGGAAATCGAGGCCGCGTGTCGGCTCTTCGGCCACGACGACGCGCGGCGATCGGGCAAGCTCCCGCGCGGCGACGACCTTCTGCTGGTTCCCTCCGCTGAGCGAGGCTGCCGGGGCATCCGGCCCCGGCGAGACGATCCCGTATTCGGTGAGCAGGCGCGATGTATGGTCGCGCGCGGCGTGCCAGTCGATCCGTTGGCGGCGGATCCACGGCTCCTCTCCGGTGGCGCCGAGGACCACATTTTCGGTGAGAGAAAAATCGGGAATCAATCCCTCGGTCGTTCGATCTTCGGCGATGAACCCCACCGGCCCGGCGACCTCGAGCCTGCCGCCGAGCGGCCGGAGCCGGCCGGCGACCGCACGGAGCAGCTCGCGCTGTCCGTTCCCCTCGACCGCGGCGACACCGACGATCTCCCCGGCCTGCACGGCGAGAGAGGCCTGCCGCACGGCGAGGCCAGCGCCTCCCTCGCGCGGAACGTCGACGCCATTGAGGCGGACCAGCACCGGACCGTCCTGCGGCCTCGCACGCGGGGCCGCGCCGAGGACCATCGGGTCGGCCGCACCGGCCTCGCCGATCATCGCCGCTGACAGGCTGGCGGCGGTCTGGCCGGCCACGGCGCCGGCGAAGACCACCTCTCCCCGACGCAGCACGGTCACCCGATCGGCGGCGGCGAGGGCCTCGTCGAGCTTGTGGGTGATGAGCACCGCGGCGCCGCCCTGGGCGGTGAACGAGCGCACCACCCGCAGCAGCTCATCGGTCTCACCGGGGGCGAGCACCGCGGTGGGCTCGTCGAGCAGGAGGACCCGGGTCTCGGTCGCCAGCGCCTTGACGATCTCCAGCCGCTGCTTGAGGCCGACGGTGAGGGAGCCGGCCGGTGCGCCGGGATCGAGCGGCAGGCCGATCCGCTTGCTCAACTCCCGCACCCGCTCGCGGAGCGCTCTCGGCTCCACCGGCCACCCCGCCGCGAGGGCGACGTTTTCCGCGACGCTGAGTGCAGGCACCGAGGTGAAATGCTGGTGGACCATGCCGAGGCCGAGGCGACGGGCCGCGCGGGGAGACGGGATGGCGACGCGTGCCCCACCGACCCTGATCTCGCCCCCATCGGGGCGGGTGAGGCCGTAGGCCACGTGCATGAGGGTCGTCTTCCCCGCGCCGTTCTCGCCGAGGAGCGCGTGAAGCTCGCCCGGCATCAACGCGAAATCGGCCCCGCGCAACGCGTGCACGGGGCCGAAACGTTTCTGGATTCCGCGGAGCTCGAGGGCGGGAGTGGTCACAGCCCGGTGGGGTGGTCGTGAAATTCCCATTCTAGGCCGAACCGTTCCGCGATGTGGGAGGCGAGGGCCTGCACGCCGAGGGTTTCGGTGGCGTAGTGGCCGGCGAACAGGACGTTTACGCCCCACTCCATGGCGTCGAAGTAGCTGTGATGCGGGCCCTCGCCGGTGATGAAGGTGTCGAGCCCGGCGTCACGGGCCGCCGCGATCATGTTCCCGGCGCTCCCGGTGATGATCCCGACTCGACCGACCACCTCGGGACCACCGGCGACGAGCCGCGCCCGGGCGGCGGCGGCGCCGAGCGCGTGGGTCACCCTGAGGAGGAGGGAGTCCCGGACGGCCAGCCGCTGAGGCGCGCGCCCCCACACGCCGATCGGGGCACCATGGTAGTCGCCGAACCATCCCTCGACCTCGATCCCCAGCCGCTCGGCAAGCACGACATTGTTGCCGACCTCGGGGTGGAGATCGAGAGGGATGTGCGCGGAATAGAGCGCGATGTCCTGCTCCAGCAGCGCCGTGATGCGCCGGTAGCGGCGCCCGGTGAGAGGAACGTTCCCTTCCCAGAAGAGGCCGTGGTGCACCAGGAGCAGAGGTGATTCGCCGTCCGCTCCCGCCGCGACACCATCGATCGTCGCCTGGGAGGCATCCACCGCCGCCGCGATGCTGCCGACGCTCCCGGCGTTTTCCACCTGGAGCCCGTTGACGGCGTTGCGCTCGTCGGGCACGTCCGCGATACGCAGATAGGAATCGAGGTAGGAGACGATCTCCCCGAGGGCGACTCTAGGCATTGGGCTTGAGCGTCCCTGCCGCGATGGAATCGGCCGCGGCCTTGACCCGCGCCCTCAGCGGAGCCGGCACCAGGCTGTCGAGCCCGGGATTGGGCACATAACGGATGACCCCGCTCGAGAGTCCGAAGCTCTCCACCTTCGGAGTGAACGTCCCCGCCTTCACTTCCCCGGCGACCAGGAGAAACGCGTGCGGCAAGTCGATCACCGCACTCCCCACCACCCGTTCCGGGGCGAGCGATGTCTGGTCGGCGTTCGACCCGAAGACGTAGACTCCGGGAGATTCTTTCGCCGCCTGGAAGACGCCCAGAGCCGCGGCGTCGGCGTTGTGGTGGAACATGTCTGCCCCTGCCCGGATGAGCGCGAGCGCCGCCTCCCGGCCGGCGGCGGCGTCATCGAAGCTGTTGAGATAGACCGCTCGACTCTGGATCCCGGCATTCACCGCCTTGGCGCCGTTGACCCATCCCTGGTACGCCGCCTCGATCGGCGGCAGCTCGATCCCGCCCACGAACCCGAGGATGTTCGTCCTGGTCAGTCCCCCGGCCACCATCCCGGCAAGATAGCTCGCCTCTTCCAGCCGAAAGATGAGCGGGGCGACGTTGCCCCGGGCACGCGACCCCGAGGTGACAATGAAGATTGTCTTCGGGTACTCGGCGGAGACCCGCTCGGCGGGATCCTGGAACTCGAAGCCGTGTGCGAAGACCAGTTCATACCCCTGGGCCGCATAACTCCGGAGCGCCTCGTCCTGCTCGGCGGGAGTGCGAGCCTCGACGTGGCTGATGACGAGTCCGAGCGAGTCGTGGATCTGCTGGAGACCGGCGTAAGCGCCCGAGTTCCAGGCGGCATCGGCGACGGATCCGGGCGTGATGAGGCCGACACGAGGGCCGGCCGTGCGGGGTGACCTCGCACATCCGATTAATGACATCAATAAGACAGTATAAAGCCATTTAGTGTACACTAGACGGCTGATGCCTCGAAACGCTGGTACAAATCAAACTCTTTCCACAACTTAGGGCGGTTTATCAACTCTTGTGGGAATCCGGAGTGCCGTCCGGAACGCTGGGGATGTCCATCTTGACCTCCCCGCTCACCTTCGCGCCTTCGAGAATCGCGATGCGGGCAGTATGAATGTCCCCGGCGACGACGGCCGTGGCCTGGAGCTCGACCCGGTCGCTCGCATGGATGGCCCCGCTGACCTGGCCCGCCACGACAGCTTCCTGGGTATGCAGGTCGCCCTCGATGACCGCGCCCGCGGCCACGAGCACCTGGGAGCCGACGCGAACCGTGCCCCGTACCCGTCCTTCGATTCGCACCACCCCTTCGGTCTCGAGATCACCGATCACGGTCATGTCGCTGGCGATGATGGAGAACGGGATCTGGTCGGTACGCCGTCGCCGCAACTCGGTGCCGTGCTCGTCACGCGCCGGATCGCTGAATATTCCCATCAACCCCCCTCCTTGACCATGGTTCGCGGATCAAGCGAGACGCCTCGCTGCCGGATCTCGAAGTGCAGATGAGGAGCGCTGGACCGGCCGGTGTTGCCGCTCAGGCCGATCACTTCTCTGGCGGCCACCGACTCGCCCGTCGTCACCAGGATGCGCGAGAGGTGACCGTACATCGTCTGGTAATCCCCGGCATGATCGAGCAGCACGAAGAGGCCATACTCGGGATCCTCTCCTATCTGGTGAACAGTGGCGCCGCCGGCCGCGCGCACCACGCTTCCCGCCGAGATGGCCACATCGATGCCGGGGTGGATGTCCTGGGTGGAGTCGGTGCGGCTCGACTGTCCCCGGGTGATGTATCCGGGCTCATCCAGAGGCCACCGTCGCGGCACCGTCAACCCAGTATCCATGGAACCCATTGATTTTGTTAATCTTGCGATCACCGGTGGCGCCACTGGGAGCGAGGCGCCGAGGGTGAGCGGATCGCGCATGATGTCGCCGCCGATCATCTGGCGAACCTGGGCGTAGCGTGACTCGGCGCTGTCGAGCGCCGCCGAGAGTTGGCGGATCTTGTCGTTGTCGAACTGGAGCCTGGCCACACGGCGCTCGAGACCGGGTACCCGGGCCGCGGCGCGTGCCATGGGGCCGTAGAGCACGGCCACCACGACCCCGCCGATGATTGCCGCGACCGCGAAGGCTGTGAGGGCCCGCAGGACCCAGATGGACACGCGAAACGACCACGACCGCGTCGCCCCGTCTCGCTGGATGACGACGGTCACGCCGCGCGAGCCGGCTTTCATCCCTCGAAGGGCCGACCGAGGATCAATTCGAGCAGGCGGGCCAGGTCGTCGTTGGAATAGTAGCTGACGGTGAGGAAGCCCCGGCCTCGGCGCCGGGTGGTGACGCGGACGTCGGTGCCGAGATGCTTTCGCAACGCATCTTCGACCCGGCGGGCGTCGGCGTTGACGGTCCGGGAGGCCGCTTTCGCGCGACGGGTGGTCGTGGCGGGTGACGCCGGGGCCGGCTCGTCGCCCTTCACTCTTGCTTCCATCTCGCGCACCGACCATCCCTGCTCCACCGCTTCGCGGGCGAGCGTCACCATCCGGTCGCGGTCCTCCAGCGCGAGAAGCGCGCGCGCGTGCCCTTCGGAGAGCGACTTCTGATGGACCAGGGCCTTCACCTCCGCCGGCAGCTGGAGAAGGCGCAGCAGGTTCGCGACCGTGGAGCGGTTGCGGCCGACCTGCCGGGCGATTTCCGCGTGAGGGAGCTTGAATTCCGCGGCGAGGCGCTGATACCCGGAGGCTTCGTCGATCGGCGAGAGGTCGTCCCGCTGCAGGTTCTCGATGAGGGAGAGCGTGAGGAGCGTCTGGTCGTCCACATCCCTGACGACCGCGGGAATCTTGGTCCATCCGAGATGAGTGACGGCGCGCCAGCGGCGCTCGCCCGCGATCAGCTCGTACCCGCCATTGCGGGGGCGCACGATCACCGGCTGCAGAAGCCCCGACGCTTCGATGGAGGCGGCGAGCTCGGTGAATGCGGCCTCATCCACCGTGGTGCGCGGCTGGAACGGGTTGGGCCGCACGCTGTCCACCGGCAGTTCGCGCAGCGCACCCGAGGCCCGGGCATGCTCATGGCTGACCGGACCGAGGAGCGCTTCGAGCCCTCGTCCGAGGCGCCTGGTCTCCGTCATGTGGTGACCTCCGGCAGTGGGGCTGGGACAGGCGGCGTCGGGACGACGGCGGCGGGCTCGAGTCGGCGGATCAACTCTTTCCCGACGGCGAGATAGCTCTTGGCGCCGACCGACTGAGCATCGTAGAGCAGGATCGGCTTGCCGAAGCTGGGCGCCTCCGCGAGTCGCACGTTCCGCGGGATCGGCGTGCCGAAGACTTTGCCCTCGAAGTATTCCGTGGCGTCTTCGGCCACCTGCCGGCAGAGATTGAGGCGCGAGTCGAACATCGTCAGCAACACTCCGCTGATCGTGAGGCCGGGGTTGAAGTTCTGCTGCACCAGCCGGACGGTATTGAGGAGCTGCGAGATGCCCTCGAGCCCGTAGTACTCGCATTGAATCGGGATCACGACGGAGTTGGCGGTCGCCAGCACATTCAGCGTGAGGAGGCCAAGCGACGGCGGGCAGTCGACGACGATGTAGTCGTAGTCCTCGAGGATCGGAGTGAGCGCGTCCCGGAGGGTCGCCTCGCGCCCTTCGCGCTCGACGAGCTGTAGCTCGGCGCCCACGAGGTCCTGGGTTGCGGGCAGGACCGCGAGGTGGGGGAGGCCGGGGGCAGGCAGGATCACTTCGCGCGCCGTGCGTCCTTCGACCAGGACGTCGTAGAGCGAAAGCTCGAGCTCGTGCTTGACGATGCCGATGCCGCTGGTGGCATTGCCCTGGGGATCGGCGTCGAGGAGGAGGGTGCGGCGCTCGGCGATGGCCAGCGACGCGGCGAGATTGACCGCAGTCGTGGTCTTGCCGACGCCACCCTTCTGATTGGCAATCGCTAGAATGTGTGCCATGAGCCTGGTGTGTGTGCCTGTAAGTATTTGTAGTAAATAGAGTTATCGATGTTTGCCCAGAAAGCTTCCAGCAGGGGGAGAGCCGGAAATGCGTGTGAGAAGAGAATATAGGGTGCTGAACCGCCATAGCCAAGCAGTTTCACGTGAAACGTACCGAATCGCCGCTCAGGGTCGCCGGCAGCAGAGCCTCCCAGGACAGTACGCTGTCTCTTCGAGATCCGAGGCCTTCATTCTGCTGGAGCCTCGTGCGCTTGAATCCCATCGGCCGCTTGAGGAAGAACTGCGATCGCATCCCCGCCCCCCTCCTAGAACTCCAAACGAGCGCCACGTCGTTGTCAGCGACACAACGAACCTCGTGGCCAGACGCCTTGAACGAAGTGCCGGTGATGCGTGGAGCTCAGCGTGGGCTATCGGTGAGGCACCCAGCCTTCCTGTCGTCTGGTGGACGAAACACGCGAACGGGAGTACCTCGGACATCCACCCGATGTTCCAAGGGCGGCCGGCGCTGCCAGCGCGCGAGCTCGGTGGGGCCAGAGGAGTGTGCCTCAGCCTTCGGGAGAACGAATCAGAATGTTC
>CAYYXP010000304.1:0-8265 GCA_964475685.1 uncultured Gemmatimonadaceae bacterium
GCACGGCGGAGATGGGCCGACTGGAAGCCGCGATGCGTGCGTGCGGGGCCCTCGGAGGCAAGGCGGCCGGTGCGGGCGCGGGCGGCTGCATGTTCTTCCTCGCGGCGGACGACCCCGGGCCGGCGGTGGCCGCGGTACGCGACCTCGGCATGCGGGTCCTCCCCGTTCACTGGACGCACCACGGGGTACGGCCATGCTGATCGCGGCCGAGCTGGGCGAGCGGCAGGCGTTGCTCGCCGGCTCCGGCGATCTCGCCGCGCTCGCGAAACACCTTTCCGAGCGGGCGGCCCGCGTCATCGCCGGCAGGCCGCCCATTCCCCTGGCAAAGGCGCTGCTCTCGATGGACGGCGGTGTCTGTCCCGGCGACGGGACGGCGCTCGAGTTCGACCCCTGGAGCCCGCGGGAGCATCGCTGTCCGACCTGCGGCAAGAGCTTTACCGGCGAGCGACACGAGCGCTCGTGGGCGCGGTTTCAGCACCTCTGGCTTGCCGAGCAGGCTGCGACGCTCGCCGCCCTCGCCTCGCTGGCCGGGCACGAAGGCGCCGCTAAGGCGGCGGCCGGTATCCTGAGCGACTACGCCGGCGCCTACTTCGATTTCCCCAATCGCGACAACGTCCTGGGGCCGAGCCGGCTCTTCTTCTCGACCTATCTCGAGTCCATCTGGATCACCAACTATCTCGCCGCCGCCGTGCTGCTGCGCGAAGCAGGGCTGCTCGAGGAGTCGGTCGCCGAGGGGGTGAGTACCGTCGCCGATGAGGCCGCCAACCTGATCGGAGAGTTCGACGAGGGCTTCTCCAACCGGCAGACCTGGAACAACGCCGCGCTCGCGGCGATCGCCGTCTGGTTCGAGGACGAGGAACTGGGGACTCGCGCGGTGGAAGGCCCGACCGGCGTGGTCGCGCAGATGGTGCGAGGATTCGGCGAGGACGGGATGTGGTACGAGGGGGAAAACTACCACCTCTTCGCGCTTCGGGGCCAGCTCGTCGCGATGGGATGGGCGAGGGGCGCGGGGGCCGAGCTGTTGGCCGACTCGAGGCTCGCAGCCCGCCTGGAGGCGGCCTTGCGCGCGCCGGCGGTGACGGCGCTGCCCGACCTCACCTTTCCCGCGCGCAAGGACTCCCGCTTCGGCGATTCCCTCGCGCAGCCGATGTATCTCGAGCTCTGGGAGGTCGGGCTCGCGCGGCTCGGCGACCCCGCGTCCGATCTCTGGGGTTGGCTCCGTCAGCTTTACGATTCGCCTGCACCCAGGGCCCAGGCATTCGACTCGTATCTGCACGAGGCGGGGCTCCCGGCCCCCAAGGCGCCGCGCACCCGCCGTGATCTCTCGTGGTGGGCGCTGCTCGAGATGGCGCCGGCGCTCCCTCCCAAGGCTCCCCTCTGGAAGCCAGGATCTCGGCTGCTCGACTCCCAGGGCCTGGCCATCCTGCGCGACGGCGACCGCTACGCGAGCCTGGAGTGCGGCCCGCACGGCGGCGGTCACGGACATCCGGACCGGCTGCACCTGACGCTTCATGCCGCGGGACATCATTGGCTCGCCGATCCCGGCACCGGTTCCTACGTGAGCCGCGACCTCTTCTGGTATCGCTCGACGCTCGCTCACAACGCGCCCCGGCTCGACGGCGCCGATCAACCGGCGGCGGACGCCTGGTGCTCGGCGTTCGATACGGAGGGAGAATGGTCGTGGGCCCAGGGAGCCTTCGACGAGCTGACCCGAACGCTCGTGGCCGGCCCGGCGTACCTGCTGGACGTCGTCGAGTTGTCCGCCTCCGGCGATCACATACTGGAGCTCCCGTGGCACCCGGCGGGAGAAGTGGACCTGGTCTCGCCGGGCTCGTGGGTTGCCGAGGCGATGGCCGGCGAATTCGTGAGCGGAGTAGAACGACTGGAAGGGCGAGCTCCGGGAGCGGTGACACTCCGGGCATGCGAAGGGTCGGCGACCCTCGAGCTTCATCTCCTGTTCGATGGCGACCTCCTGCGGGCGGAGGGGCCGGGACGCCCCGGAAGCCCGGCGAGATCCACATTCTTCGTCGTCCGGGTCCGGGCCCGCAACACGAGACTCGTGTCCGTGCTGGATACGTCCGGGGGCTCCGCGATTCGAGCCGTGAAGACGGAGGGGCCGGCCATCATCATGGAGACGGCCTCGGGCACCGATCGCCATCTGCCCACCGGGGAGGGCTGGGAAGTAGCGTCGGGAGGTGGGAAGGTGCGCCTCGGGGGAGTCCGACGGCGCAAGGCGGAGACGAGGCCCCTGATCGATCCCGATCGGCGCACTCCGCCCCGTGCGGTCGCGCTGCACGTGGGCGAGCCGCCCGCGCTCGATAGTGGCCTGGAGGAGTTCGATGCGAGTGCGCCCGCGATGCTCGATCACGAAGACCAGTACCGTCGAAGCGAAGAGGCCTACGGCGGTCCGGAGGAGTTCTCCGCGACGGCGCTGGTCAACTGGGACAGCGACGCGCTCTATTTCGGGGTGGACGTCGTGAAGGCGGAGGCGGTTTATCGACCGGACGGTGCACCCCCGCTCAGGCTCGACAACGAGCCCGACGACCTTCACAGCGACGGCCTTCAGCTGTACATGAGACTGGAGGGCGACGGTCCCGTCTACGGATTTCTCGTCGTGCCCTCCGACGATGACGGTCGGATCAGGGTCCACGTGATCAACGGCTGTGCCGGCGAGAAGGAGATGGTGACGGGCGGCTGGCGGCGGACGGAAACCGGCTACACGGTGACGCTCGCAGTCGCGCTGCCCGGCTGGTCGGGCCGGCCCCGTGACGAGATCGCATTCGACCTCGTCGTCAACGAGATGTGCCCCGACCGCGTGAGGCGCGCCGGCCAGCTGGTCTGGAGCGGCGGTGGAGGATGGGTCTACCTCCGGGGCGACCGGCAGTCCGTCGCCCGCTTCGGCGTGCTGGAGTTGCGATAGATGGGATCGGTCGCGGGATTCACGTCCACCGGCAGCAAGCGACCCCTGGCACTCTTCGGGGCGGAAGACGCGGACCTTCCCGCGCGCATGGTCCGCTCGGCGGGGTGCCGGGTGTGGGACGAACGAGGCAGGGAGTACGTGGACTACCTGATGGGCCTCGGGTCGGTCGCGCTCGGGTATGGGCATCCGGCCGTCTCGGAAGCCGCGGTGCGCGCGATTCACGAGGGAGTCGTGGGCCCGCTGCCCCCGGTGCTGGAGGAGGAGCTGGCCCGCGAGCTGACGCGGCGGATCAAGCCGGTGGAGAAGGTGCGCTTTCTCAAGACCGGCGCGGAGGCCATGGCGGCCGCGGTCCGCCTCGCCCGCGTCGCCACCGGGCGGGACCATATCCTCGGCTGCGGCTATCACGGGTGGCTCGACTGGTGCCGGCAGGCGGAGTCGGCAGGCGTGCCGGCGGCCACCCGCGCGTTGTACGGCGAACTTCCCTTCGACGATCCGGGTCGCGCCCGCGAGATCATCCGCGCCGCCGGCGACAGGCTGGCTGCGGTGGTCTTCGAGCCGGTCATTCACCGCGAGCCGGGGGCGGAGTGGCTCGGTGTCCTGCGCGAGGAGACCCGGCGCACCGGCGCGTTGCTTGTCGTGGACGAGATCAAGACCGTGTGCCGGCTGGCAGTGGGCGGTGCCACGGAGCGCTACGGGCTCGAGCCCGACCTCGTCGTGGTGGGCAAGGCGATGGGGAACGGCTTTCCCATCGCGGCGGTCGGAGGGAGCGCACCCGCGATGGCCGGCATGGACCACACCTGGATCTCGTCCACGCTGGCCACCGAGTGGGTGTCCCTTGCCGCGTCGCTGGCTACGCTCAAGGTCGTGGTCGAGGAGCGGGTACCGGCGCATCTGGCCCGGGTCGGCGGGAGGCTCCTGGCCGGCCTCCGGCGCCTCGCTGAGACCCACGACGGAGTAATCACCGGTGTCGGGGGGATCGCCGAGATGTGCTTCCTCGAGTTCCGCAGCGATGCGCTGTCGGGCCGGCTCGCGCGGGCGGCGGCCGAGCGCGGACTCCTCTTCAAGCGGTCAGCCTATAACTTCGTGTCACTGGCGCACGACGAGGCGCTCGTGGACCAGAGCCTGGCCGTGCTGGAGGAGTCTCTCTCGACCCTCGATCGAGCGGGGTAGCGACCGGTGCTGATCGACGTGCACGCCCATTTCCTTCACGATCGCACGCCCCGGAACGACTGGCGGGAGCGGAACGCCAGCCGCCTCGGCGCCGGCGAGCGGATCGGCATCACCACCCACGTGGCGTCCATCCTCGGCAGCTGGGGCCTCACCTCACCCACCTATTTTCCTTCGCCCGCCGATCTCAGGTACGGCAACGACGCGCTGCTCGCCATGCAGCGCCAGTTGCCGTCCCTCATCCGCGGCTACGTCACCGTCAATCCCAACTATCCGGCGGAGGCGCTGGCGGAGATCAACCGCTGCCTCGACGCCGGCATGATCGGGATCAAGCTCGCCGCCAGCCGCCGCGCCAACGATCCCCTGGTTGATCCGGTCTGCCGGCTCGCCGCCGAACGCGGCGTGCCGGTGCTGCACCACGTCTGGCAGAGCAGACGAGGAGAGTATGCGGGGCAGGAGGCCTCGGACGCCCGGGAGCTTGCGGAACTCGCGCGCCGGCATTCGGCCGTCTTCTTCCTCCTCGCGCACGTCGGTGGCGGCGGCGACTGGCTGCAGAGCCTCCCGGCCGTCCGCTCCGTGCCGAACGTGATGGTGGATCTCTCGGGGAGCGGAGTGGATGGAGGCATGCTCGAGGCGTGCCTCGAGATGGTCGGGGTGGAGCGGCTCCTCTGGGGGTGCGATCTCACGATGGAGACGGGCTGGGGCAAGTTGCGCCACCTCGAGCTTCTGCTGACGCCACCGGAGCTCGAGCTGGTCCGGTGGGGCAACGCGGTTCGCATCTTCCCTTCCGGCGCCTTCCCCTCCGACTGATGCGCATCGACACGAACGCCTTTCTCGGAGCCTATCCCTTCCGCCGGGTGCCGGGCACTTCCCCGGGGGCGGTGCTCGCGGCAATGGACCGGCTCGGCGTTGACGAGGCGTGGGTGACCCACCTCCCCGGCATCTTCTGGCGCGACCCGGCGGCGGGGAACCGATGGCTGTTCGAGACCTGCGGCCGGCACCCGCGCTTGAGGTCGGTCCCTGCGGCGCATCCGGCAATCGAGGGATGGCGTCACGTGATCGAGGCCGCGAAGGCAGCGGGCGCGCCGGCGGTGCGATGCGATCCCATGTACTACGGGATCGACCCATCGGGTCAGGCAATGCGGGCGGTGGGCGCCGCGTGCGCCGCCGCCGGACTGCCTCTCATGATGGCCGTGCGGCTGGAGGACGGGCGGCAGCGCCATCCCAACGACCGCGCGGCGGAGCTTCCGGCCGCAGCGGTCCGCGCGCTCGTGCGCAGCGACCCCCGGCTCCGGCTCCTCGTCACCCACGCCGACCGACCGTTCATCGAGGAAGTCCACTTCGGCTCGACGGTGGAGGAAGCCGCCCGCATCTGGTGGGACGTCTGTTGGATCTGGGGGCCGCCGGAGGACCACCTGCAGACGCTCCTCGGCACGATGGGGACCGAGCGCTTCGTGTTCGGCACCGGACAGCCGCTCCGCATACCGGAGAACGCGGCGGCCAAGCTCGACCTGCTCGATCTGACGGCGGCGGACCGGGCGGCGATCGAGTCCGGTAACGCGCAGGCGCTGGCCGCGGGGTGAAGGCTCTCGCCGGGGCGGATTGACGGCCCCTGACCGAGGCCATACACTAGCGCCATGGTGGAATACGCGATCCTCGTCGCGGGAACGGCCCTCCGGTCCCTAGCCTCCGATGTCTCCAGTTTCGCCGCGGACATCAACTGGGCGTACGTCGGGTACGCTGCCCTCCTGGCCGTGGTGCTGAGAATCGCCTTCTGGGCCTTCCAGCCCCACCGCTGATCCGATTCGCACCCCCTGAGTGAAGCGATACACCTTTCATCTCGTCTCCCACACTCACTGGGACCGTGAGTGGTATCTGCCGCGGGCCGCGTTCGTCGCGCGGCTCGTCCCGATGGTGGACGACCTCGTTGCGCGTCTCGAGTCGGAGCCGCGCTTCCGGAGCTTTCTGCTCGACGGACAGACCGTCCTGGCCGAGGACTACCTTCGCGTTTGCCCGGGCCGGCTCGAGTCGTTGAGGCGCCTGGTGAGCGACGCCCGCCTCCAGGCCGGCCCTTGGTACGTTCTCGCGGACGAGCTCGTCCCCTCCGGCGAGTCGCTGGTACGGAATCTCCTCGCCGGCGCCGCGGACTCGGAGCGCCTCGGCGGCCGGTCGGACGTGCTCTACTCGCCCGATGCCTTCGGGCACCCCGCCGTGTGGCCCACACTCGCTCGCGAATTCGGCATCGCGTACGGCGTGCTCTGGCGTGGGCTCGGCGGCGAGCCGGGCGTGGACGGAGACCTCTTCCGGTGGTTCGGGCCCGACGGCCGCTCGGTGCTGCTCTACCATCTTCCTCCCGAGGGGTACGAGGCCGGCGCACACCTCCACGCTGATCCGCTGCGGCTTCCTCCTCTCTGGCAGACGCTGCGTACCGCGCTCGTGGCGCGCGCCAGGACATCCCACGTGGCGGTGTTCATCGGCGCCGACCACCACGCCGCCCATCCCGACATCTGCCGGCTCCGCGATCTCATCGGCGGGCTCGAACCCGACGCCGACGTCGTCATCTCCCGGCTCGACGAGTTCTTCGACGCCGCGTCCGGGGAATCAGGACTGGTGCCGGCTCTCCGTGGCGAGCTGCGATGGTCGTACGGGTACACCTGGACACTCCAGGGCGTGCACGCCACCCGCGCGGCCCTCAAGCGCAGGCATGTCGAGGCGGAGCTTTGGCTGGAGCGCATCGCGGAGCCGCTGGCGGCACTTGCCGGACTGGTCCGGCCCCGGGGACCGAATCCGGTGCTGCGCGAGGCGTGGCGCACACTGCTCCGATCGCAGTTCCATGACTCGATCTCGGGGTGCACGTCGGACGCCGTGGCCCGCCGGGTCGCCGCGCGCATCGAGGACGCGGAGGTGATGGCGCGCGAGGCGGCGCGCCTGTCGCTGGACGCCCTCACCGGCAACGATCCCGACCGGGCGCGCGGCGACCCGGCGGGCACGGCGTCGGCGCTTGTGCTCTGGAACGGGGCGCCGAGGAGGCGGGGCGGCATCGTGGTCGCCGATCTCACCGCCTTCGTCGCCGATGTCCTCGTGGGGCCTCCCGGCGGCCGCACGCCGCGTCGCGGCAACGGCTTTTCCATCGTGGCGCTCGCGGGCCCCGATGGCCCGGTGCCGCTCCAGGTCCTCGGCCGGGCGCGGGCGCAGGAGCGGCTCGACTCGGCACGGCACTACCCCGATCAGGACGAGGTGGAGGTTGTCCGGGTCGCCTTCAGGGCTCCGGAACTCCCCGGGTTCGGCGCCGCCAGGCTGACCCCCGCGAAACGGGCCGGCCCCGGAGCACGAGGAAGTGTCGTCGCCCGAGCGGGGCGGATCGAGAACGGGCTCGTCGAGGTGTCGGTGCGTCGCGACGGCACCGTGCAGTTGCGCGACCTGGCCACGGGAGAGCGATTCCCCGGACTGCTCCGGGTCGAGTCCGGCGGCGACGTGGGAGACACCTACACCTACGCCCCTCCGCCGCGCGACCGCATCCACTCCTTCGATGGTCCGGTCGCCACCCGGGTGCTGGCCGGCGGCCCGCTGGTGGCGGCGATCGAGGTGAGCGGCCGGATGCGTCTCCCTACCGGCCTGGTCGGCGTGCGGAGTGTGCTTGCCCTTCATGAAGGCTCGCCGGCGCTCCGGATCACGCTGGAGGTGGACAACCAGGCGTCGGATCACCGGCTGCGGCTCAGGTTCCCCACCGGCGTTCGGGGCGGGAGCGCGGTCGCGGGGTCCGCCTTCGGGGCCACCGAGCGCCCGGTGGCGCGGTTCGATCCGGGACGGTATCCGCGGGAGACGCCCGTTGCCACCGCCCCCGCCCACCGGTTCGTAGCACACACCGGCCACCGGCGCGGGCTCGCCGTCTTCGCGCCGGGCTTCTTCGAGTATGAGCTGAGCGGAGCGGGAGATCTCCTCGTCACCATCCTGCGCGCCGTGGGCGAGCTGTCACGCTCCGACCTCCCCACCCGGCCGGGGCACGCCGGGTGGCCCACCCCGACGCCGGAGGCGCAATGCCGCGGTGTGGAGCGAATGCAATTCGCCCTCTGCCCCGTGCGTGGGCCGGCGATCGAGGACGGCACGACGCTTCCCACGATCTGGGAGGATCTCTTCCTCCCGCCGCGCGCCGTCTGGCTGCGGCAGGCGTCCCAGCT
>CAYYXP010000305.1:0-12683 GCA_964475685.1 uncultured Gemmatimonadaceae bacterium
GGAAGACCGACAGCATGGTGCTCGACGCGCTGAGCGGCATCGCGCAGTCGGCGGCCAAGATGGCGGGCGACCTCCGGCTGCTCCAGCATGAGGGCGAGCTGCTCGAGCCGTTCGAGTCGGAACAGGTCGGTTCGAGTGCCATGGCGTACAAGCGGAATCCGATGAGGGCCGAGCGTATCGCCGGCCTGGCGCGCTTCGTCATCTCGTTGCAGTCCAATGGCCCGCATACGGCCGCCAACCAGTGGCTCGAGCGCACGCTGGACGACAGCGCCAACCGCCGCCTGACTCTTCCCGAGGCTTTCCTCGGTACCGACGCTATTCTCATCCTCGCCGCCAACATCGCGGCGGGCCTCGAGGTGAGGGAGGACGTTATCCGCCGCCACGTGGACGAGCAGATGCCCTTCATGGTCACTGAACGCTGCCTCATGCTCGGCGTGGGGGCGGGAGGAGACCGCCAGGCGCTGCACGAGGTGATCCGCCGTCACAGCCTCGCCGTCGCCGAGGAGGTGAGCCGGGGCGCCGCCAATACCCTGCTGGAGCGCCTGAGCGGCGATCCCGCGTTTCGCGGCGTGCCGGTCGAGGCCCTCCGCGCGGACCTCGACCCGGCGGCCTACACCGGGCGCGCGCAGCAACAGGTCGGGGAATTCATCGACGAGTACCTCCATCCCCTCCTGCAGCGGGCAAGGCCGCTGGCGACGGAAGCCGGAGCCGCCGAGGTCAGAGTATGACTACGCTCGCGGAGAGCCGCCTCCCGCTGCCGCTGCTCCGGCGGGGCAAGGTGCGCGAGGTGTACGAGGTCGACCCCGATCACCTGCTCCTGGTCGCAAGCGACCGCGTCAGCGCATTCGACATTGTCATGCGCGAGCCGATCCCGCGGAAGGGCGCGGTGCTCACCCAGATCAGCGCGTTCTGGTTCCAGCGGCTGGCCGGAGTCTTTCCCTCGCACTTCGTGACGGCGGAAGGGGCTGCGATCATCGCGAAGATCCCGGCGCTCCGCTCCCACGCCCGCGAGGTGGACGGACGGGCCATGCTGGTGCGGCGGACGACCCCGGTGCAGTTCGAGTGCGTGGTACGCGGCTATCTCTCGGGCTCCGCGTGGGCGGAATACCGGAAGACCGGAACGCTGGCGGGGGAGTCGCTCCCCACGGGGCTACGCGAGAGCGACCGGCTGGAGCCCCCGCTCTTCTCCCCCGCCACCAAGGCGGAAACAGGCCACGACGAGAACGTGACGTTCGAACAGGTTGCGGCGGCGCTCGGACGTCCCCTCGCGACCCAGCTCCGCGAGGCCAGCTTCGCCATCTACCGGGCAGGCCGCGATCACGCCGCCACCCGTGGCATCATCATCGCCGACACCAAGTTCGAGTTCGGCACCGACGGCGCCGGGACGCTCCGGCTCATCGACGAGGTGCTCACTCCCGACTCCTCGCGCTTCTGGCCGGCCGATCGCTACGAACCTGGCCGCGGCCAGCCGAGCTTCGACAAACAGCCGCTCCGTGACTACCTCGCGGAGTTGCGGACCGACGGCCGGTGGAACGGCGAGGCCCCGCCCCCGACCCTCCCGCCCGAGGTGGTCGAAGCGACGAGCCTCCGGTACCTCGACGCGTATCGCCGCATCACCGGAGTCGAGCTCGGGAACGGACCATGATCCGAACCGCGCCGGAGGGGCGATGGTTCATCTATGGAGCGTGGGTGATTGCCGGAGGGCTGCTGGCGGCTGCGACGGGATCGGGACAGACCGGGTGGTGGGTAGGGGCCGGGCTGTGGACGTTGCTCGCGGTGTGGGTCGTCGCGTTCTTTCGCAATCCGGAGCGTCGGTGGACCCGCGGCCCCGGACTGATCCTCGCCCCGGCGGATGGCAAGGTGGTGAGCATCCTCGAGATCGATGAGCCAGCGTTCTTCTGCGGCCAGGCCGTCCGGATCTCGATCTTCATGAACGTGTTCGATTGCCACGTGAACCGGTACCCGGCGGACGGCACCGTGAGCTACCGGCATTACAGTCCCGGGAAGTTCGGGCACGCCGCCGCCGAAAAGGCGAGTCTGGGCAACGAGCAGTCCTCGGTCGGATTGGACACGGAACATGGCAAGATGCTGATCCGCCAGATCGCGGGATGGGTGGCGCGCCGGATCATCACCGACCACCAGGTCGGGACGACGGTGCGACAGGCCGAGCGGATGGGGATGATCCGCTTCGGCTCGCGGGTGGACCTCTTTCTCCCCCTGGGCGTCCGGGTGCTGGTGCGCCCCGGCGACACCACGAGGGTGGGAGTCACGGTGGTGGCCGAATGGAACTGATTCCCCGGCGGGACCGGATCCGGCGCCCCACGATACGCCAGGTGGTCGTCGTCATGCCCAGCGCTTTCACCCTCGGCAACCTCTTCTTCGGATTCTGGGCGATCGTTTCGGCCTTCAACGGGAATTTCCGCCTGGCCGGCTGGTTCATCGTGATCTCGGGCATCCTCGACGTACTGGACGGGCGGGTGGCGCGACTGTCCAATGCCGGCTCACGGTTCGGCGCGGAGCTCGACTCGCTGGTGGACGTGATCTCCTTCGGCGTGGCTCCGGCCCTCCTCATCTACTTCCTCGACTTCGCCAGCGCCGGGAAGTTCGCCTGGGTACTGTCCTACATCTACGTGACAGCGGTCGCCCTCCGCCTAGCGCGGTTCAACGTGGTCTCGGTGGGAAAGCCGTCCACCGGATGGTTCACCGGCATGCCCTCGCCCGCGGCCGGGATGACGCTGGCGGTCTACTATCCCTTCAGCCAGACCGAATGGTACCGCGCCTCCCTCGCCTACCTGGATCTCCAGCACCAGGGCCTCGTGGTGCTCGTGCTCCTGTTGGCGCTCCTGATGGTGAGCAACGTCCGCTACCCGAAATTGCCGCCCATCGGGCTCCACAGCGGCAAGGGCATCTTCGGCTTGGCGGTGCACCTGGCCATCCTCATCGGCGGAATCTTCTTCCCCGCCTATTTTCTCTTCCCGTTGGGGCTCCTTTACATGAGCTACGGGGTGTCGCGGGCGTTCCTTCTCGGCCTCCTGGAACGCGCTGATCCGGCGGCCGCCCCGTCCGGCCCGGCGGAGGAGTCCTCGTCAACACCCGCAGCCGCGCCGCCCATGCCGGATCGCCGCGTGGAGCGATTCGACCGGCGCCAGGCGCCCGAGGACCGATGAGGTTTCGAGTGCATGTTCGGGTGCTGCCGCGAGACGGCTTGCTCGATCCCCAGGGGCAGGCGGTGGAGCACGCGCTCTCGGCGCTCGGCTTTGCCGAGGCGGGTGGCGTTCGCGTGGGCCGCGCCATCGAGCTGAGCATCGGCGCCGCATCACGCGAGGACGCCGAAACCCGGGTTCGCCAGATGTGCGACAAGCTCCTCGCCAACCAGGTGACGGAGGATTACCTGCTCGAGGTGGAGGAAGGCTGATGCTCAAGGTGGCCGTCGTGCGGTTTCCGGGGAGCAACTGCGATCTCGATGCGCTGAGAGCCGTCGAGCGCGCAGGAGCTCACGGATGCTTCGTCTGGCACCGGGATGCCCACCTCCAGGGCGCGGACGTTGTGATCCTTCCCGGAGGCTTCAGCTACGGCGACTACCTCCGCTCCGGCGCAATCGCCCGGTTCAGCCCCATCATGCAGGCGGTGCAGCGACACGCGGCCGATGGCGGGCCCGTGCTCGGCATCTGCAACGGGTTCCAGATCCTGTGCGAGGCCCACCTCCTCCCCGGCGCGCTGCTGCGCAACGCGGGGCTCACCTTCGTCTCGAAGCCGGTGGACGTGATCGTCGAACGAACCGCGACCAGTTTCACGTCGGCGTACACTGCCGGGGCGCGACTTCGTCTCCCCGTCGCCCACGGCGACGGCCGCTTCGTCGCCTCGGCGGACACGCTCCACCTCCTCGAGGCCGAGGGCCGGGTGGTCCTCCGATACGTCGAGAATACGGAAGGCTCCCCCTTGCAGCCCAACCCGAACGGGGCGGCCCACCACATCGCCGGCATCTGCAATCCCGCGGGCACGGTGGTCGGCATCATGCCCCATCCGGAGCGGGTGGCCGACCGGCTGCTCGGATCGTTAGACGGCCTCGGCTTCTTCACCTCCCTGGCTGCCCTGCAGCCCTTTTCCGCCACCTCAACCACCCGGGGCCGATGAGCACCGACAAGCCCAGCCGCAACGAGGACGAGTACTTCGTCAAGCAGGATGCGGAGTTGATCAAGCGCCAGCGCGAACTCGCCCAGTCCGCGGCCATCGAGAGCGAGCGCAAGACGCATTACATGAAGTGCCCCAAGGATGGATACGACCTGGTGACAAGCCAGTCTCACGGGGTCCAGATCGAGACCTGTCCCCATTGCGGCGGGATCTGGCTGGACGCTGGTGAAATCGACGTCGTGGCGCACGAGGAGCGCCCCGCGCTCTTCACCCGCGTGCTCTCCGACGCGTTCTCCAGCCTACGGGGCCGTCCCCCGCGGACCCCATGACCGGATTTGCCGTCGAAAGCGGGACCGAGGCCTTCTCCTTTGCCGGGGAGCGCGCGGTCACGCCCGATGTCGTCCGCGAGCACAACCTCAACGAGCTGGAGTACGGCCGTATCGTCGAGATGCTCGGCCGGACGCCCACTCTCACCGAGCTGGGCGTCTTCTCCGCCCTCTGGTCGGAACACTGCAGCTACAAGCATTCCCGGCCGGTGCTCAAGACCTTCCCCACCACCGGGGCACAGGTGGTCCAGGGACCGGGGGAAAACGCGGGGGTGCTCAGGCTCCCCGAGGGTTGGGCGGTCGCCTTCAAGATCGAATCGCACAATCATCCGTCGGCCGTCGAGCCTTACCAGGGAGCGGCCACCGGGGTCGGCGGGATTCTCCGCGACGTGTTCACGATGGGCGCGCGCCCGGTGGCGGTGCTCAACAGCCTCCGCTTTGGGCCGCTGGACGTGCCCCGGAACCGCTACCTCCTGGCCGGGGTGGTGCGCGGCGTCGGGGACTACGGCAACTGTGTCGGCATTCCGACGCTCGGCGGTGAAGTGGGCTTTGCCGAGGGGTACACGGGCAACCCGCTGGTGAATGCCATGTGCGTTGGCCTGCTCCGGGAGTCCGACCTCATCCGCGCGGCCGCGCACGGGGTCGGCAACATCCTCCTCTGCGTCGGGGCGCGAACCGGGAGGGACGGCATTCACGGAGCCAGCTTCGCCTCGGAGGAGTTGTCCGAGAAGAGCGAGGCGCGGCGCCCCCAGGTGCAAGTGGGCGATCCGTTCACCGAGAAGCTGCTGCTCGAAGCGAGCCTCGAGCTGATCACCTCGGGCCTGATCGTCGCCATCCAGGACATGGGAGCGGCCGGGCTCACCAGTTCGAGTGCCGAGATGGCCGCACGCGGCGGGGTGGGCGTGGAAATCGACACTTCGCTGGTGCCGACGCGTGAGCCCGGGATGACCCCGTACGAGATCCTCCTCTCGGAGTCACAGGAGCGGATGCTCGTCGTGGCCGAACCGGCCCGCGTCGCGGAAATCCATGCGGTGTGCGCCCGCTGGGAGCTCACGGCCACGCCGATCGGGCGGGTCACTGACGACGGGATCTTCCGCGTGCGCCATCAGGGCCTGGTGGTCGCCGCCATACCCGGACAGCGCCTGGTCGACGATTGCCCCGTCTACCACCCCGAGGCGCGGGAATCGGATCAGGCCCGCGCCCGACGAGCCGCCCAGCCCTCGCAACCGCCGGTCGCCGGCGTGAGGGAGGCGCTGGAACTGCTGCTCGACAGCCCGAACATTGCCAGCAAGAGATGGATGTACGAGCAGTTCGACTCCACCGTGCAGGCCTCGACCGTGCTCGGGCCCGGCGGCGATGCCGGCGTCTTCCGGGTCCCGGGCACGGCGTTCGGTGTCGCGGTGACGGTCGACTGCAACAATCGCCTCGTGGCACTCGATCCGTACGAGGGCGGGAAGGCGACGGTCGCGGAGGCGGCGAGAAACGTGGCGTGCACCGGCGCCCGTCCCCTCGGCATCACCGACTGCCTCAACTTCGGCAACCCGGAGAAGCCCGAGGTGTTCTTCCAGTTCACCGAGGCGTGCCGCGGCATCGCCGACGCCTGCCGAGCGTTCGACACGCCGGTGACCGGAGGCAACGTCTCCTTCTACAACGAGAGTCCCACGGGCGCGGTGGACCCGACGCCCACGGTCGGCATGGTCGGTCTCCTCGAGCGAGCCGGCGACCGCGTGCCCAGCCACTTTGCCGTGACCGGCGACGAGATCATCGTGTTTGGCCGGACGACGGGCATTCTTGGGGGATCGGCGTACTGGGCGGAGGTGCGTCGCTTCGTTGGCGGGCAGCCCGCCGCGGTGGATCTCGACGCCGAGCTCCGGCTCCAACGCCTGCTGGTGGCGGCGGCCACGCAGGGGCTGCTTCGTTCGGCCCACGACTGCTCTGAGGGAGGTCTGCTGGTGACCCTGGCCGAGGCGGCGTTTGGCGGCCCCTACGCCATGGAGGGGTTCGGCGCCGACTGCGATCTCGGGGTGTACGCCCCGGGGGTGGCCGCGGAGGCCCTTCTCTACGGGGAGGACGGCGCCCGGGCGGTGGTCTCGTGCGCGCCCGGCAACGCCGAGCGGGTGGAGGCGATATGCCGTGAGCACGGAGTGCCGTCGTTTCGGGCGGGCCGCGTGGGCCAGGCGTCGGGAGACCTTACAGTCGCGGCTGCAGGCCAGACGTTCACCTGGAACATTCCGGCCCTGCGCCGGATCTACTTCGAGGCCATACCCCGGCGGATGCGGCACCCGGATGTGGATCGATCGGTGGGAGCGTAGACGATGTGCGGCATCATCGGCGTTTCGGGAGTACCTGACGCGGCCAGGCTCGCGTATCTCGGTCTCTACGCCCTTCAGCACCGGGGGCAGGAGAGCGCCGGCATCGTCGTGGTAGACCGCGAGGAGGTGGCGCGAAGCCACCGGGGCATGGGCCTCGTCAGTGAGAACTTCGATGAAGCCGCCCTCTCCCTCTTGCCGGGCGACGTGGCGGTGGGCCATACCCGTTACAGCACTACCGGCAGCACGATATTGGCCAACGCCCAGCCCTGCAGCGCCAACACTCGCTGCGGCCGGCTCGCGATCGCGCACAACGGCAACCTGGTCAACGCCGCGGAAATCAAGCGCGAGCTGGTGGAGCGAGGAGCCATCTTCACCAGCTCCTCCGACACCGAGGTCCTGGTCCATCTCATCGCCCGCTCCGACGCGGCCACCGTCGAAGGCCAGATCCGCGACGCGCTCGAGCAGGTGGACGGCGCCTACAGCCTCGTGATCTCCGTCGGGCGGACGCTCTACGCCGCTATCGACAGCCGGGGTTTCCGGCCGCTGGTGCTGGGCCGGCTCGGCAGCGGCATGGTGGTCGCGTCCGAGAGCTGCGCCCTCGATCTCCTGGGGGCCACCCCCGCCTGCGAGCTTCAGCCCGGCGAGTTCATCCGGATCGACGACGGAAAGGTGACCGAGCTGGCGCGCCTGCGTCCCCGGCCGGTGAGCCGCTGCGTCTTCGAGCTCGTCTACTTCGCCCGCCCCGACAGCACCGTCTTCGGGGAGTCGGTGGACCGGGTCCGCCGTGAGTTGGGCCGCCAGCTTGCCCGCGAGCAGCCCGCGCCCCGCGGGGAGGTGGTGTTCAGCGTTCCGGACAGCTCCAACGCGATGGCGCTCGGGTTCGCGGAGGTATCACGCATCAAGCTCGAGTACGGGCTCATTCGCAATCACTACGTGGGCCGGACTTTCATCAATCCCACGCAGGACCACCGGGTGGCCAAAGTGAAGATCAAGTTCAATCCGGTGCGCGACGTGATCCAGGGAAAGTCGGTGGTCGTCGTGGACGACAGCCTGGTGCGGGGCAACACGAGCCAGAGCCTCGTGCAGATGATCCGGGCGGCCGGTGCCCGGGAGGTCCACCTCCGCCTCGGCTCCCCTCCAATCACGGGACCGTGCCTCTACGGAATCGACACGCCGACCCGGGAGGAGCTGATCGCGGCCACCCACTCCATCGAGGAGATCCGCGAGTTTCTCGGCGTGGATTCCCTTGGGTATCTCTCGCTCCCCGGCATGTTGCGCGCGGCAGGGAGTGTCGAGGGGTACTGCCACGCCTGCTTCTCGGGCCAGTATCCCACCCCGATCCCCGGAGATCTGGTGCAGCTGCGGCACGCTCCCCCCCTGGTGGCCACCCCCGCATGACCGCTCCCCATACGCCACCGCTCGTCTACTCCTTCGGTGGCGGGCGCGCAGAAGGCACCGCCGCGATGAAGGACGTTCTCGGCGGGAAGGGCGCGGGGTTGGCCGAGATGACGACGATCGGCATTCCGGTGCCGCCGGGCTTCACTATCGCCAGCACCATCTGCCAGGCCTATCTCGAGAGCGGCCAGTTTCCCAAGCGCCTCCAGCAGCAGGTCGAGAATGCCCTGCACCGCCTCGAGGCCGCCACCAGCAGGCATTTCGGCGACGGCGACAATCCCCTGCTCGTCTCCGTCCGCTCGGGCGCCGCGGTCTCGATGCCCGGGATGATGGAGACGATCCTCAATCTCGGCCTCAATGACACGACCGTCGAAGGGCTGACCCGGCAGAGCCGGAACCCGCACTTCGCCTGGGATTCCTACCGGCGGTTCGTCCAGATGTACGGTGTCGTGGTGTTCGGCCTGTCCAGGAAGCCGTTCGAGCAGATCCTCGAGGAGCATCGGCACCGGTGCGGCGTCGAGCGCGACATCGACCTCCCCGTCCCCGACATGCAGGCGATCGTCCGGCTCTTCAAGGAGCGCATCAAGGCCGAGACCGGGCGGGACTTCCCGACCCAACCACTCGATCAGCTCTGGGGAGCGATCGCCGCGGTCTTCGAGAGCTGGAACACCCGCCGCGCCATCGACTACCGCAAGCTGCACGACATCCCGGATTCGATGGGCACCGCCATCAACGTGGTGGCGATGGTCTTCGGCAACCTCGGGGAGGATTCCGGCACCGGCGTCGCCTTCAGCCGCGACCCCTCCACCGGGGAGGGCGTGATGTACGGCGAGTACCTCCTCAACGCCCAGGGAGAGGATGTCGTCTCTGGCGCGCGAACGCCGCTCCCGATCGTCACGCTCAAGGACCGGCTCCCGGCGTCGTTCCAGGAACTGGAACGGGTCGCGCGGACCCTCGAGCGGCACTTCCGGGACCTCCAGGACATGGAGTTCACGATCGAGCGGGGCAAACTCTACATGCTCCAGACCCGGAGGGCCCAGCGCTCCGGCCAGGCGGCGGTGAGGGCCGCGTGCGAGATGGTGGACGAGGGACTGATCTCGGAGGAGGAGGCGGTCGCGCGAATTCCGCCCAACGATCTCAACCAGCTCCTCCATCCCACCATCGACCCGCAAAGCCAGGTCGACCTGCTCACCACCGGCCTGCCCGCGTCGCCTGGGGCAGCCTGTGGCACGGTGATCTTCGACGCCGATCGGGCGGAGCAACTGGGCCGCGCCGGGCAGGCGGTCATCCTGGTGCGGCGCGAGACCTCACCCGAGGACTTCCACGGGATGGTCATGGCCAAGGCGGTGCTGACCGCGCGCGGGGGCATGACGTCGCACGCGGCCGTGGTGGCGAGGGGGATGGGGAAGCCGTGCGTCGCGGGCGCCCAGGCGCTCCAGGTGGACGAGCGCGCCGGCCGCGTTTCCGTGAACGGCCGGCAGATCGCCGAGGGTGACTGGATCACGGTGGACGGGAGCACCGGGAAGGTCTTCGCGGGACAGGCTGCGCTCGTGATGCCCGAGCTGAGCGGCGATTTTCTGCGCCTGATGCAGTGGGCCGACCGGATCCGCCAGCTTCGCGTGAGGGTCAACGCCGACACGCCGGCCGACGCGCACCGGGGCCGCGATTTCGGGGCCGAGGGCATCGGCCTTTGTCGCACCGAGCACATGTTCTTCGACGGCGACCGGCTCACGGCAATGCGCAAGATGATCATCGCCCAGGATGCTCCCGGACGCGAGCGCGCCCTGGCCACCCTGCTCCCGATGCAGCGCTCGGACTTCGAGGCGATCTTCCGGGCGATGGAGGGCTACCCGGTCACCATCCGGCTCCTCGACCCCCCGCTGCACGAATTCCTGCCGAACGAACCATCGGAGATCGCCCAGCTCGCCGGCGAGCTGGGAATCGCCACGGAGGCCCTGCAGGTGGTGATCGACCGCCTCCAGGAGGTGAACCCGATGCTCGGCCTCCGCGGCTGCCGCCTCGGCATCATCTACCCGGAAATCACCGCGATGCAGGTGCGGGCCATCTTCGAGGCGGCCTGCACCGTGGCCGCGCGCAAGGGGCGGGTCATGCCTGAGGTGATGGTCCCCCTCACCGCGAGCGTTGTCGAGTTCCGCAAGCAGGCGCTGATAGTCCGGCAGGTTGCCGAGGAAGTGTTCCGCGAGCGCCAGATCACCGTCCCGTTCCTCCTCGGCACCATGATCGAGCTGCCTCGCGCGGCACTCACAGCGGACGAGCTGGCCCGCGAGGCGCAGTTCTTCTCGTTCGGAACCAACGATCTGACGCAGACCACGTGGGGTCTCTCCCGGGACGACGCGGGACACTTCCTGCCCTACTACCTCGAGCACGGGGTGATCGCGGACGATCCCTTCCAGGTGCTCGACCAGGCCGGCGTGGGCAAGCTGATTCAGATGGCATGCGAGCTCGGCCGACGCACGAGGCCGGACCTCAAGCTCGGCCTCTGCGGCGAGCACGGCGGCGAACCTGCAACGGTGGCCTTCTGCGACCGGCTCGGTGTCAACTACGTCTCCTGCTCACCCTTCCGGGTCCCCATCGCCCGCCTCGCGGCGGCCCAGGCGACGCTCGCCGCACGGGGCACGATGGATCGGACACGAGCAACCGTTTAGGAGGAGGAATCCCATGTCCGCACCGGCGGTGGGAATCGTGATGGGGAGCGACTCCGACTGGGAAGTGATGCAGCACGCCGCGGGGCGGCTTGCCGAATTCGGTATCCCGCACGAGAGCCGGGTGGTTTCGGCGCACCGCACCCCGGAGCTGGCCCTGCGGTACGCGGAGGAGGCGCAGGGCCGGGGGCTGCGCTGCATCATCGCCGGCGCCGGCGGGGCCGCCCACCTTCCCGGAGTCCTCGCGGCCCTGACCATCCTCCCCGTGCTCGGGGTGCCGATGCCTTCGCGCCATCTCCAGGGGCTCGATTCGCTCCTGTCGATCGTGCAGATGCCGGCCGGCGTGCCGGTCGCCACCTTCGGGATCGGCACCTCGGGAGCCCACAATGCGGGCCTCTACGCCGTCGCGATCCTCGCCCTGTCGGACCCGGCGCTTTCCGCCCGGCTCAAGGAGTTCCGGCGCGCCCAGGCAGCACGGGTCGGCGAGATCAAGCTTCCCTCTCTCGCGTCCGAAGCCCCATCCGGAGGATAGAACATGCTGGTCGTTGCTCTGGCCGCACTCACCGTCATCGGCACCGTGAATGCGGCGACGTTGCCGCCGCCTGCACTGTCGCCCGACACCGTCTGCCAGGTTCTGAAGCCTGACCGGGTTCCCGCCCAGGGAAGGAAGAGCCCCCTCGACTCGCTCACGTTCACGGTGGGAAGCAAATCGGTCAAGCTCTGCTACGGGCGGCCATCGTCCCGCGGGCGCGTGATGGTGGGAGGAGAGGCGGTCCCGTTCGGGAAGCTGTGGCGGACCGGCGCCAACGAGCCGACCATCTTCTACGCCCCCCTCTCGATCACGGTTGCCGGAATGAGGGTCCCTGCCGGCGTCTACTCGCTCTACAGCGTGCCCGGCGCCACCCAGTGGGAGATCATCGTCAACCGGTCGATTTCCCAGTGGGGCGAGGAGAGTTACTACACTCAGGAGGTGAAGTTGCAGGAAGTGGGGCGGGCAACGGTGAAGAGAGAAGCGGTCACCGAGCCGATCGAGACCTTCACCATCAGGGCGGAACCCGGGGCCAACGGGGCAGCGACGCTGATCCTCGAGTGGGAGAAGACACGCATCCGGATCCCCCTCAAGCCCGCGTAGCCGCCTCCCTCGTCAGGCTCCGCACGCCCTCGACCAACCGGTCCACCTCCTCGGTGGTCGTGTAGCAGGCGCACCCCGCGCGCACGAGGCCCTGCGCGGAGAGCCCCAGCCGCGCGACCACCGTCGTGGCGTAGAAGTCCCCATTCGACACGAATACCCCGTCGCCCGCCAGCGCACTCGCGACCTCGGCGGAATTCCGTCCGTCCACGGTGAAGGCCACGGTGGGCGTGCGCGGCGCCGCGGGTGGCGGGCCGTAGGTCGTGACGCCCGCGATTTCCCCGAGACCTTCCCATAGCCGTTCGAGCAACGCCTGACCCCGCTCGTGCAGCGCGCCATAGCTCGCGGCCAGCCGTTCCCGCCGCGACTTCCCCGGGCTCAGCGAGGCAAGAAACTCCACCGCTGCCCCGGCCCCTGCGATGCCTTCGTGATTCAGCGTGCCCGTCTCCACCCGCTCCGGCGCCGTCTCCGGAGCCGGGTCCAGCTTCGGCGCGTCGAGGGCCTCCAGCCGTTCCCGCCGGCCGTAGAGAATGCCGAGGTGCGGGCCGTAGAACTTGTACGACGAGCAGGTGAAGAAGTCGCACCCGATGGCGCGGACGTCCACCAGGTGGTGCGGCGTGTAGTGAACGCCGTCCACGAAGGTGAGGGCTCCGGCCTGTTGAGCCAGCCGAACCGCGCCGGCGACGTCGCTCACGGTGCCGAGCGCGTTGGATGCCGCTCCGATGGC
>CAYYXP010000306.1:0-1797 GCA_964475685.1 uncultured Gemmatimonadaceae bacterium
GGAATACTTCGCGGACGGGATGACCGACGCGATCATCTCCGACCTCGCGCACATCCGGGCGCTCAGAGTGATCTCACGGACCTCGGCCATGAAGTACAAGGGCACCGGGCTCTCGCTCCCCGAGATCGCCCGGGAGCTGAACGTGGACGCCGTGCTGGAAGGCTCCGCCCTGCTGCTGGGCAATCGCGTTCGCCTGAGCGTGCAGCTGATCTCGGCGCGAGCAGATGAGACGCTCTGGGCCGCGCGCTACGATCGCGAGTTGGAAGACGTCCTCGGCCTGCAGAGCGAGCTGGCCGAGACCGTGGCACGGGAGATCGCGATCAAGCTGACGCCCACGGAAGCGACCCAGCTCGCGAAACGCTCCGCGGTGAACCCCGAGGCGCATCTCGAGTTCCTCCGGAGCCGGTATTCCTACTATGCCGCCTCGCCGCAGGCGGTGGACGCGGGACTTCGTCACGCCCGGCGCGCGCTGGAGCTCGATCCGGCCCTCGCGCCGGCGTGGTCCGCGCTGGCGGACTGCCATGCCTTCCGCGCGACGCGGGGGATGGCGCCACCGGCCGAGGCGTTCGCCGAAGGGACCGCCGCGGCGATGAAGGCGCTCGAGCTGGATCCGTCGCTCGCCGACGCGTATTCGGCGCTCGGGGTGATCCGGTCCCACTCCGGCGACCCTGCTGGCGGGCTCCGCGCCCTGCAGAAGGCTATCGAGCTCAACCCGGGCCTGGCCGCGGCGCACGACCGTCTGGGGCGGGTGCTCTATGCCTACGAGCGGCACCCTGAGGCGCTGGCCGCGATGAGCAAGGCGGTGAGCCTGGACCCGCTTTCGATGTTCATCCGGACCGGCATGGGAGACGCCCACTACTATGCGCGGGAGTACGAGAAGTCGGTGGTTCACTACCGGATGGCGCTCGAGCTCGACCCGCGTTTCGACGGCGCGCACACCGATCTCGCCCGTTCGCTCGAGGCCCTCGGCTGCTTCGACGAGGCGCGGGCCGAATACGAGGAGGGAAGGCGGCTCTCGGGCGGCGTCGCCGGGCCGTCGTTCGGGCTTGCGCACCTCGAGGTCGCCATGGGCAATACCCCGGAAGCACGGCGCATGCTCGCCGAGCTGACCGAGGCGCGCTCGCGGCGCGTGGTGTCCGCGTGGGGAATCGCGGCGCTGCACGCCAGCCTCGGTGACGTGGACGACGCGTTCCGCTGGCTCGACACCGCCATCGACGAGCGGGCCGCGGGGATGATCCTGCTCCGGGTGCATCCGCGACTCGATCCGATCCGGAAGGATCCACGCTACGCCCCGCTCGTCCGGCGGGTGGGGCTCGAGAGCGCTGGCGAGTGACCCATGCAGCCCATGATATTGACGTCGGGCGGCATCCCCTGTAACTCCCACGGCTGGAAGAACCGGCTTCGGTGTATCTTGCAGAGGCCCCGCGACTCCTGCTCGGAGAACAGGGCCTCATCGGAGTGGTGTTGTTGACAGTATGCTTACCGTGTTCTCTCAAGGGGAGGTCGTTCATGCGTCTGTATCAAGGAATCTCGGCTCGGCTCGGCAAGGGGTTTGTCCTGGCTCTCGCGTTGGCAGTTGCAGGCGCGCTGATCGCGCTTGCCTTCGATGGCGGCAACTCCACGATCGCCGCTCAGTCTTCGGCCAAGCTCGAAGCCACCGTCTTTTCCTACGATGGCAAGGACTTCACCCGGGCCAAGACCACGGTGCTCACCGCGGAGGGAAAGTCCGCCGTGGGTACGAAGCTCGATCCTGCAAATCCTGCGTACAAGGCCCTGGCAGGGGGACACTCCTTCACC